>JBMTVN010000001.1:0-63853 GCA_049451415.1 Limisphaerales bacterium
CCTCCAGCTCGCCCAGCGCCTCGGCCGCCGCGCCCTCCTCCTCGGCGCGGGCGGCGCTGCTGGGCCAACTACCATCCGTTGTAGCACCACTTCGACCCCCACCGCCACCACCGAAGCCGCCTCCCATACCACCACCGCCGGAGACGAACACCAGCTGAATGTCGAAGATACCGCCACCACCGCCCATGCCACCCATACCACCGCCCATACCACCCCCCATGCCGCCCATACCGCCGCCCATGCCGCCACCCATACCACCGCCGCCCATACCGCCGCCGGAACTACTGCCAACCAAGCTACCGAGCGGGAAGCTTCCCACGCCTTCAAGACCTTCCATGAAGGTGTTCGGGTTGACGCGGAAGATGCGCGTCTCGAGCTGCACGTCCGTCGCTTTTTGGCCAAACACGATGGCATACTCTTCAATGGAGTATTTGATCGGTTTGTCGGCGACTTTGGTTACCGCTTCCAGAACATCCACCAACCGAAGGTTACGGAGAGGAGGGGTAATGCGGATGAGCACGCTGTTCATGTCCAGCGGTTCAGGGGCCGGAGCCGGGATGAGCTGACCGGTTGTCGGATCCACCAGCGGCGCGGCTGCCGACGTGGCGAACACGTTGGGGTTGATCATGAAGTTGATCCCCGCCTTGTCAGGATCACGGTTGTACGCCTGTTCAGACAGGTAGCGAAGTACCTGAGGGAGTGGCAAACCGTCAAACTCCACTTCGTCGATGTAAATCCGATGCAGTTTCGACTGGATGGCCGTCCTACCCGGACCGGTCCACACAGGGTTGATATCCACCCCGCCGACAAACACATCGGCGTTGGGATTGGGCGTAGGAAGATCCTGCGCTGCAGTTGGAGGCAGCCAAGCGGCCTCGAGCTCAACCAACTTTTCTTTCACCATGATCTCACGGGCGCGAGCTCCATGAGCGTAACGCGCTTCGCCGATCAGCTTGATATAATACTGAGCAGCAGCGTTGTTGGGATCCAACCGGAAGGCTTCCTTGAGCTTCGACTCTGCCTCTTCGAGTCGACCCATCTCGTAGAGCAGCTTGCCGTCTTGCACCAACGTGCCGACCTGCTCCTGGAGCTTGGCGACTTCTGGTGCCAGATCCTGCACCGCTGTCGAAGGAACCCGACCGCGGAGTGCTGCCAGCGCCTTGTCGTTTTCGGTCTTCAGCTTTTGTGCCTCCGGATTGGCCGGATCGATACTGAGAACACGCTTGAGGTGCAGGTCAGCGTCGAAGAAATCACCGCGGCTCTGGGCAGTCTTCGCCTGCGCGATCCGCACTGTGCTAAATCCAGCGATGGTGGCGCGCATCTCTGTTTCGGCTCCCGCGCCGACCTGTTGGCCGAACCGATAGGCCTCCTCGTACAGCCGTGCAGCTGCGCTCAGGTCGTTTTGCGCCTGGGCGTCTTGGGCGGATGCCAGAGTCTTG
This sequence comes from Limisphaerales bacterium, assembly GCA_049451415.1. Lineage (GTDB taxonomy): Bacteria > Verrucomicrobiota > Verrucomicrobiia > Limisphaerales > JAHDYP01 > JBMTVN01. Next base: position 1,440 of record JBMTVN010000001.1, read on the forward strand.
CGCAACAGAATCAGCGCCTCTTGCCTGCGCACTGCTTCCTCCGTGGCTAGGTCGGCGGGAGCCGCCGACTGCTGGGCAAGCACCGGCGCAGCCAGCAGAAACAAAACAAGCAATCGAGCTAGGGTAGCTGCTTTCGTCATGGTCTTGGGAGTGTTGGGTTGAGACTGCATAGAAATCAAATTGAAATCAGCGGATCATTAATTTGCCGGCTGGTTGGTTCCGTTTTCAGACCGGGTGATGGTCGTTCGCTTTTTGTTGCTAACAGCCTCCACCGTCACGCTTTTGGCTTCGATGGCCACAATGGCATTGGTGTCGCCGGCAAAGACGAGTTTGTCACCCACGCGTTTGTTGAGGAAGATTTGTTTATCCGGCGGGTAACTGAGATCCACGGTGTAGCCGGCCACCCCCTCGTAAGGGGCGTTGGTGCCGACTGTGATCGTCTGGTTTTCATCGATCATCTCCAGGCTGAATTCCTGCGGCGCTTCCACACTCGGTCGAATTTCGCGCAGGATGAAGACGTCATTCCGGGATCCGGCCCCAATGACCTCTCGCGTTTGGGCGGCGCGCTTGCGGGGATCACGGTGAGCCTCGCGGGCGAGTTTAAACTTGTGGGACCACTCCGAACCGCGGAGCACCGAACCCTCATAGCTGACCCTGAGCATGAGCGGAGCGGACCGGGTGATCTTCAGTGCCCCGGGCCCAGTCTCGTTGCCCGTGACCACCTTGATGAGGTTGCCATCCCCGCGCTTTTTCCAAGTCACGGGATTGAACAGGTTGTGGTCACCATCCAGCTGAACGCTGTCAGGTCGGCGCAACCGGTCCAGGACTGTCTGGTTGGTGGAGAGGTCAAGCACTTCCAACCCCTTGGACCCCGGGCTGGCGTTCAGTTGCATGTAGGTGGCGATCCGGCCTCGCTCGGCTGCTACACCTAAGAAGAGGAAGATTGCAGCGGCCGCGAGAGCCACCAGCACCAGACTCAACACCACTTTTTCGTAGTGCTTTTTGAAAAACTTCACGAAATCCATGGAAATCTTCAGCTTAATTGGCAGCCACCAACGGCCGGACAGCTTCCACCCTCAACGTGAATCTGAGCAGTTGCTCATCCAATACGGTCTCGGGTCCTTTGCGTGCACTGCTTGCGACCGGCGCGTAATACGTGGGTGCCGCCGGGGCCGGAGTTGGAGATACTCTACCCCCTCCTGGCCGCACACCGTAACGGTTCATCATTTGTTGCTCGGCTGTCACCCCCCCACCGCCGGCTCCTCCATAGCGATTACCCATGCCGTAACGGTCAGCTAGATTTTGCGGTACACCCGCCGGGGCAGCGGGTGCGGGCATTGCGCCGTATCTGGACATCATCCCGGAGGTATCGGCCGGCGCGCTTTGCGGCGCTTGCTCAACATTGATGTTTTTGATGAGGAAACACTGCGGCGATTTGGCCAGCCCTTCCAGCACCGTGGCCAGCTCGCTGGAAAACCCTTGAAAAGTGACCTCGTAAGGTGTGGTGACTGCTTTGACCACGTTGTTGGTCGTCACGACGGCTCCGCGCAACGTTACCTGAGCATTGTCGTTGGTGGAGACTGCCGGCCGCAGGATGCGCAGCACTGAATGCACCCTGGCACTGTAGATTGTCTCACAGAGCGCCTTGATCTCCAGCAGCTGATACGTCCAGGGAAGGACCTCGCTGGGGGCAAAATTCATGCGCTCGCGTTGTGTGTCAAAAGTGTAGGCAAAGTCCTTGGGGCGTCTGACCCCCTGATTTTCGGCGAGCACGTTCAGCTCGTTGAGGGTATTTGCCAGGAGGAAGGTGAACTCGGCACTCGTGATATTGGTGTATTGAGCCACTGGAGCGAAGTATTTCCAGTATTCCTGCACCATTGCCTTGAGCCTCTCCTGCTCTGTCTTCGCGGCCTCGATGTTATCTTCCGTGACACTGGGGTTGGAGCTGTTGAGGCGGCCAAACTCGCTGGCTTCACCTTCCAGTTCCTGGGAGATCTTGGAATTCTTGTCGTAGCTCGTGTAGAGAAAGAACCCGGAGGCCCCGAGGAGGACGAGTGCGACCACTCCCCCCACAACGAGAATCAGATTTCGTTTGAACCAGGCCATGGCTTTAAAGTTTCAAAGGGTTTTTGAGTTTGAGCGTGACGCCGAAGCTGAATGTCAGCTCATCCACAGGGGTGATGTCACCGGACAGTTTGGTCCCTTCCGGGTCGAATATCTCGCTCTGCTGCAATTGACCTTGCAGAACATTGGCGAGGCGAAGGTCGGCCGTCGGATCCAGATTCTTGAGGCTCAACCCTTTGCAGGTAACGTTGATCACGCTCACTTCGTTGGTCGACCCCGTCGCTTTCGCCGAGGAGCTGGCTGCGCTGGCCTTATTGCCCATAACAGCTACGCCGTAGCGCTCCATCAGCAGGCGTTTGGATTCCTCGTCCATGGTGGCGTAGGGGTCGTTTTCCTCCTCCTCTTCGTATAAGTCAACCGAGGGCGTCGAGCCTGAGGACTGGAGGTTCGGGTTTGCGCTGGCGAAGCTTTCAATCCAGACACCGTTCTCCACCCCGTTCATTTCGGCCTTCCGAGTTGCCTCGGTGACCGCCAGGGCATGACGGAGTTCTTTCAGGACATCCGTCCAGAAGAAGCGTTGCGAAGACCATTCGTTCAGCAGGGAGACCTCATTTTTCAGGCTGCTCAATTTACTGAGTTCAGACTTAAGCCTGCGGTCGGTCTGCTGGAGGGGGGCCTTTTTCTCGGCTACCAGATCCCGGGTCCCGGTTTGCAGGGCCGCCAGTTTGGAGTAATACCCCCCGATGGCGAGCACCACCAAAATCAAGCTGAAGGCCGTGGCGATGAAGTAGGGTTGTTTTTGCGCGAGCTCCTGCCGTTGGAGGAACTTCTTGGGCATGAGGTTCAGTTCCAGCGGACACTGGGCGATGTTTCTCAACCCTAAGCCCACGACTTCACCGAAACCATGCGCTACCGAGGCCAGCTCCTCCAAATTGATCGATGGGTCGATTTCAATATTCCTGAAGGGGTTGAAATACTCCACTTCGATCCCCAGCTTTTCAGCGAAGAACTGCGGGGTGTAGGGCATGATCGAGGCCCCGCCGGCGAGGAAGAGCCGTTGTGGCGCGCTCCCGCCCTGCTGACCACGATAAAACTGGATCGTCTGGTTGACCTGAATATGCAGGCGGGTCATGACCTGACGGGCGATTTTTGAAATCTGCGCCTGCTTGGGATTATCGGGTTCCTCGTAAGCTCCCCCCAAACTAACGAATCCGTCTGCGATCTTGAATTGCTCAGCCTCGGCAAACCGCATCTTTGCCTCGGCCGCGAAATCCTGGGTTATGGAGTTTGCGCCGATGTTGATACCGCGGGCGTATACCCTGCCCTGCTCGAAAAACAGGAGGTTGCTGGTCTTGGCGCCGATGTCCAGGAGCATGGAGCAGCCCTCCATGTCGCCGTAGTTGAACCGGAAAGCATTGGCGAGGGCCGCGATCGAAACATCGACAAGCTGAACCTTGAGCCCACCTGCTTCGGTCGTCCGGAACAGGCTTTCTACCACGTCGTTCTTGATGGCGACGAGGAGCACCTCGAACTCGCCGGACGGCGTGGTACCGAGGATCTGATAGTCCCAGGCTACCTCCTCCAGCGGGAACGGGACGTTCTGTTGTGCCTCGTATTGGATAATCTGGGCGACCTTGGAGGCATCAACCTGCGGCAGTTTGACGAACTTCGAGAAGACGTGATACCCGGCGGAGCAAGCATTGACGCTGCGGGCACCGAACCCGCGCTCGGCGATGAGTTCGGGGATGGCCTTACTCAGGGCTCGCTCCCGTGAGACGTCTTGGGATCCTTCAAAGCCCAAGCTGCGGATTCCAAATTGGCGCAGACGGATAACCCCGCTGTCCGTCGGCTCGAACTCCGCTGCTTTGAGGCTGCCCGCCCCAAAGTCCATCGAGAGAAATGACTTCGTGTTCAGCATCTAGCAATTTGCTCACTCATGGGCATAACACAACTCGCCGCCGTCTCAAGGACCGCGGGCGTCGGCAATGAGTGAGACGGGAGCTGGTTACTGGAATTCAGGTGGAGGGTCAAACAGAAAAGCTCTACTCTTAGGCCTTGACGGCCGCTGTTTGGCTCTAACGAGCGGGGTGTTCGCGGAACCATTGGATCGTTTTCGCAAGGCCTGTTTCGAGGTCAACCTGCGGCGACCAGTTTAACAGCGTCTTGGCCCGTGTGATATCGGGCTTTCGTTGCCGGGGATCATCCTTGGGCAGTGGCCGGTAACGAACGGCGCTCTTGGATCCCGTAAGACGGGTAATCACCTTGGCAAATTCGAGGATGGTGAGCTCATGCGGGTTCCCGACATTTACCGGGTAGCTCTCCCCAGACATCATGAGCCGGTAGATCCCCTCGATCAGATCTGAGCAGTAGCAGAAGCTTCGTGTTTGCTGTCCCTTGCCGAAGACAGTGATCGCGCGCCCGGCCAGCGCCTGGCTGATAAAAGCGGGCACTACTCGCCCGTCGTGCAGCCTCATTCTCGGACCATAGGTATTGAAGATCCGGACGATCCGGGTGGGGACGTGATGCTCACGGTGGTAGGCCATGGTTAGCGCCTCGGCGAACCGCTTGGCCTCGTCGTAACACCCGCGCGGTCCCAGCGTATTCACGTTTCCCCAGTAATCCTCAGTCTGGGGATGAACCAGGGGATCCCCATAAACCTCGGAGGTGGATGCCAGCAAAAACCTGGCTCCCTTGGCCTTGGCCAGACCCAAAGCCTTGTGTGTCCCGAGGGAGCCGACCTTGAGTGTCTGGATTGGCAGCTCCAGATAATCCACCGGGCTTGCGGGCGAAGCAAAATGCCACACGTAATCCACCGACTCATCCAGAAAGAGAAACTCTGTTACATCCTGTTGGATGAATCGAAAATCGGTTTGCCCCGCCAGATGGTCGATGTTCTCGACCCGCCCGGTGACGAAATTGTCGATGCCTATGACGCGGTGACCGCGTTCGAGCAACAGGTCGACCAGATGAGATCCAAGGAATCCTGCAGCTCCGGTGACTACCGACACGGGTTTATGCGTTCTGGACGCTGGTGAACGGCGGGAACGCTTGGCTGGTTTCTTCGTCTTATTTTTGGGGGCAGGCGGCATGGTTAACAATCTCCGGAATGAACATGGAAGAACCGGGACTGCCTGGGCGAACCTGAGAAAGCCTCTGGCGCTTAGCGAGCACCGGAACCCGTTAGCACAACCGGCACGGTACGACAGAGGATCTTGATATCAAGCATCAACGACCAGTTGTCGATGTACTCCAAGTCCAGCCTCACCCATTCCTTGAAATCTTGCAGGTCGCTGCGGCCACTGACCTGCCAGAGACAGGTGATGCCGGGCTTGACGCTCAGCCGACGTCGATGTGCCAGATCATCAAACCGGGCCACCTCATCCACAGGGAGGGGACGGGGCCCCACTAGGCTCATGTCACCCCGGATTACGTTCAGCAGCTGAGGGAACTCATCGATGCTGTATTTGCGCAGCAATCGGCCGATCGGGGTCACCCGCGGATCATTGGTCACCTTGAAAACCGGCCCACTCATTTCATTGAGTTTCTCCAGCTCATGCTTGCGCTGCTCCGCATCCGTGGTCATGGAACGGAACTTCAGCATGGTAAAGGGGCGACCATTGAGCCCGCATCGCTGCTGGCGGAAGAAGATCGGGCCCGAGGAGGAGAACCGTATAGCCACGGCTGAAGCCAGCATCACGGGCGAAAAGAGCAGCAGGAGAAAACTTGCCCCGGCGATGTCGATGGCCTGTTTGGCGAGCACCTCCCATGAGGTCTCTGGTGCTGAACGGAAGACCAGCATCGGGGTGCCGAGAAAGTCATCCAGGGATGTCTGGGAGATCTGGGTCTTGAAAAAGTCTGCTATCAACCAGACCTCAACGCCCTCCAGCTCACAAGCGGCGATCACCTTCTCCACCTGCCCGAAAACCGTGTGTTGAGCACAGAGCAGAACGCCGTTGGGTGCCTGGCGGTGCAGGCATTCCAGAAGCCGTTCGACCGGCATCTCATTCAGGTCCAACTCTTCCAGCACCTCGACCCCCTGCTGGAAGAGAACCGGCATCCGCAGCTTCAAGGCTTCACGGTCCTCCAAAGTCCCGACGATGATCATTCGCCGACGCATGGCAGCTACCCGGGAGCTGTTCATCCAGCGAAGCAGAAACTCCTCTTTGAGCAGTAATAAAGAAAACCCTATACCGCCGAATAGCATAACGACGCCTCGGGCTGGCCTTTCTGCCATGAGGAAGGCCACCACAACCAGTGCGAGGGTTACCCAGAAACTACCCCAAAAGGCCTGCCAAAGAGTCTGCCTGCGGGTTGGCCTCAAGGGACGCGAATAGAATCCCTGGAGTTGGAGCGACAGCGGTGTGACCAGGATGACAAAAACCAGCATCCAGGCGTAGTGAGTACCGAACGCATCAATTCCCGGGCGGTCGATCATCTCTCCAACCTCCGGCGTTGCCCTGAGCCACCAGGCAACCCAGAAGGCGAAGCAGAATATCCCCGTATCAATGATACGCTGGATGTCTAATAGAATTTGGCGCTCACGCCGTAGCATGTTGGGTCATTTGGACTCCAAGCGAAAACCGGAGCAACTCTAAAATACCTGCAAGCTGCCTGGCGGGCACTGAGACCTTAACGAACTTAGAGAGGCTTTGACTCGCGCTGGCAAGCGTCCTTAAGCTGCGCGGCCAAACGTCGAAAGACAGCTATCGTGCTCTACCCCTCCGCCAACCTTCGTATGCGCCCCCACGATGTTGTCGTTACCGGAGCGGGCATCATCACTGCCTTGGGGGTGGGCTGGGACGTGAACCTGCGGGGGTTCCGTTCCGGGAGGTCGGCACTGCGGCAGGTGCGAAATTTCGATGTTTCCCGTCAGCGCACCGGAAGAGCCGGGGAGGTCGACCTGCCCAAGGACTGGTGGCGCGGCTCTGGGATGAGCAAGAGCAGGGTCGCCCGTTGGGATCGTGCCCTGGCGATGCTCTGGCTGGCAGGTTCAGAAGCCTGGCGGCAAGCGGGTTGGGAAGCCCGGGCGGATATCCCCCTGGTGCTTGGCACGACCAGCGCAGGCATGCTGCGGGGCGAGGAGTTCTACCATCAAGCCCTTCAGGATGGCAGCTCGTGTCGGCACCAGCCATCACGCGTATTGCATTACCAGGCGCAACGGCAGGCCGCGGAAGCTGCTCACGCACTGGGTACCACCGGGCCTGCCACGATCATTTCCAACGCCTGCGCATCCGGTTCCAACGCAATTGGTCAGGCATGGGAACTGGTGCGCAGGGGAACGTATCCCCGAGTTCTTGCCGGCGGATACGAGGCCCTGTGCATGCTGGTTTTCAGCGGCTTTGACTCCCTGCAAGCCCTCTCGGCGTCGGGTTGCCGCCCCTTCGACACCAACCGTGATGGCCTTAGCCTGGGCGAGGGGGCAGCGTTACTGGCCCTGGAGACCCTGGAGTCGGCACAATCCCGCCGGGCTGAGGTCCTTGGTGTGGTGGAGAGCTATGCCTCCACTACGGATATTCACCATTTGACCCAACCGCATCCTGAGGGTGATGCAGCCCGGGCTGCCATGGATCTGGCCTGCACCAGGGCCGGGCTTGGCCCCGAGGCGATCCACTATCTGAACGCCCACGGAACAGGCACCCGCCTCAACGACGCAGCGGAAGCCAAAGCCATCAACGGCTGGGCCGGCTCCTGTGCGGCACAACTTCCTGTCAGTTCCACCAAGCGCTGTGTGGGACATCTACTGGGCGCTGCCGGCGCAGTCGAAGCCGCGCTCTGTCTCATGGTGTTGCAGGGACAATGGCTTCCCCCCATGCCAGAGTTGGCAGAACCCGATCCCCTCTGCGAGTTCCCCCTCGTCCGGGAACCAGCCGCTTCCAGAATCGAGCGTGTCATGTCCAATTCCTTTGGTTTTGGCGGAGCGAACGCCTCGTTAATTCTCCGGAGGACCCCATGAAGCCAGTCTGGATCAGCGGTCTCGGAGCCGTCTCGCCTGCGGGTTGGGGTGTGGAGCCCCTGCTTGATGCGGTCCGGGTCGGCAGCCCGCTGTCCACCATCGCGGTCGATGGGCCCCGGACGTTTCAGGCCAGGCTGGTCCCACGTCCAACCTCAAGGCCGGCTATCCTGAGCCACCCTCGACTGCGCCGGAGCAGCTCCATCTCGCAATATGCGGCAGCTGCTGCAGAGGAAGCCGTTCAGCAACTGCCCTGCGGGATGGAAGAACTTGGCATCCTGTTTAGCACTATGTGCGGCTCGGTTCGCTATACCCGCCGTTTCTATGCGGAAACCCTGGAGAATCCTTCAACCGCAAGCCCGATCCTCTTTCCTGAAACGGTGTTCAACGCCCCCGCCAGCCACGTAGCCGCCGCCCTGCAGGCGCCGGTGCCGGCCTACTCCATTGTTGGCGATTCCAGCGTTTTCCTCCAAGCCTTGGCTACCGGGGCCAACTGGGTCGCATCGGGCTTCGTCAAGGCAGCCCTCATCATTGCTGCGGAGGAAAGTGATTGGTCTGTCATGGAAGGCTGGAGGCTGTTCAGTCGCCATACCATCATGGCCGAGGGAGCAGCAGCGCTCTGCCTGACTTCAGTGCCTCCGCAGGACAATCCCGTCTTGCTGGAGGGAGTCTACGATCCCTTCCCCTTCGACGCGTGGGGTTCACCGCAAGCCGCGACTGCCGGGCTTGCCAGGCAAATGCCACCAGCCACCCCGGGCGAATATCTCGTCGATAGCCGGTCGGGCATCCCCTGCTCCGACACCCTTGAGAACGCACTCTGGCCATCATGGTCAGGACAGCGGACGTCCCCCCGGGCCATCCTTGGCGAGGCCATGAGCGCGGCCACTGGCTGGCAATGCGTCATCGCCGCCAGCCTGCTCTCCGGATCCCCTATGGATGACGCCACCCACGCCCGTATCGTGTCGGTCGGCTGCAACCACCAGGCCATGGGGGCCCGACTCGCCCGGAGCACGTGAAGGCGCATCAAAGCCACGCGGGGCATGACTTCTGTCCATTTCTGTCTTGTCGCCACCCCGTCACCACCCACAACCTTCCACAGAGCAAACACCCAGCCGTGCGATGGAAGCTAACCAGGAATTCAAGAACAAGCTGAAGGAACTCCTCGTGGAGAACCTTATGCTTCAGGTCACCCCCGAGGAAATCGCCGATAGCCAACCCCTGTTTGGCCCGGGCAGCCTGGGTTTAGACTCCGTGGATGCCCTGCAGCTTGTTGTGGTTCTGGACAAGAATTACGGGTTGAAGATTCCCGATCCGGATGCCGCAAGGTCGATACTCGAAAGTGTGAGCACAATCGCGGACGCCATCAGCAAACTACCTGCGCCAACTGGCGGCTCGTCGACGGAGACCCAGTCCGGCTAGGCCTTCTGCCCCGCCGAGGATTCGGCGCTCGGTATCGGACACAGGGAACGCCGCAGGAGCGGCACGGTCATGGCGGTGGTCACGAGGGCCATGAGCACAAACATGGTGAAGAGCACCGGGGTGAGCAACCCGAGCTCCATGGCCACGTTGATTGCCACCAGTCCCATCAGCGCCCGCGTATTCATCAAGGCCGCGATACCAAATGCTTCACGTCCCGGCTGGCCTGAAAGTCGGGCACCCAGATAACACCCGCCGAGCTTCCCTCCCACTGCCGCCACCATCACCACCATCGCTCCCCACCAGGCCAACGGCGTAGTCAGGGCACCGATCTCGGTGCGCAATCCGGTGTTGGTGAAGAAAATCGGCACCAGCGCCACCAGGACAAAATCCGAGAACCTCTCGCGCCACGCCTGCACCAAATCGCGCTGCTGATGTAGCGCGACTCCAAACAAGAACGCACCGAAAAGAGAGAAAACCCCGAGAAGGCTGGCGGCCACACAGGAAAGGAACAACCCCGCCAGCAGGACCGCCAGGTAGCTTTTGTGCAGCAGAGGAGGCTGCCCCTCCACTTGACCGGCCTGCCACATCCGACGCAGCAACGGCCCGACCACGCGTTGCAGGAGCAGGAACAGCCCGACTAAGCCCGCCACCTGTAGTCCGAGCCGCCCCGGAGAAAAGCCTGACTGCACCAGCGCCGTCCCTGCCGCGAGGAAGATCCAGCCTACCACGTCGTCAATCGCCGCGGAGCTGATCGCCATAGCTCCCAGGGGGGTATGCTCCAGGCCCATCTCGATTAGGATTCTCCCCATGATGGGCAGTGCCGAGATGGTCAACGCGATACAGACAAAAATCTGGAACCCAAGAAATGGAAGCTCCGGGGAAAACGTCCGGTGCAGCCAGGGGGCGATCAGCAAGCCGGCGGCGGCCGGTGCCAACAACCCCATCAAGGAAACCAGACCGACGGTGCGTGACCGTGTTCGCAGGTGGCCGTAGTCAAACTCCATCCCCACCTGAAACAGCAGCAGAATGAGACCGACCTTGGCCAGGATCTGCAGGGATTTCTGGGTCGAATCCGGGAAGAGGAACTGCATGGCCTCCGGCCAAAGAGCCCCAAGCACCGAGGGCCCGAGAAGCAACCCGGCCGTGATCTCCCCCACCGCCAGGGGTTGCCCCACGGCCAGAGCCAAACGGCCAAACCCCCGGGCCAGGAGCAGGATCACGACCCATTCCACCAGGACCAGCACCAGATGGCTTTCAATCGATGTCGGATTCATGCAATCCCTTGAGGCCTGGGCCTTATCCCCCGCGATGGAACTTCAAAAAAACACCCCGCTAGTCAAAGCCCCCTGCGGGAGCCCTCGACAGCGGGGCGATATTGCAGAAAAGGGTGAGGCGGCTGATTACTTGCCCTGCGCCAGAGCCTTGTCGATCGCGGCGAGAAGCTCCGGTGCATCCGGGGCTGTCCGGGGCTCGAAGCGGGCCAGGATCTTGCCGTCGCGGCTGATCAGGAACTTGCCGAAATTCCAAGCCACATCGCCGGGAAAGGGCGATCCCGGACCAGACAACGCCGTGTAGAGGGCGTGCTGCCCTTGGCCCTTCACGTGCAGCTTGTCGAACATCGGAAAGGACACGTCAAAGTTGTCTTTGCAGAACTTCTGAATCTCCTGGTTGGAGCCTGGTTCCTGTCCGGCAAAGTCGTTGCAGGGGAAACCGAGGACCGTGAGTCCCTTGGCTTTGTGGTCGCGATACAGCTTTTCCAAACCGGCATATTGGGGAGTCAGGCCGCACTTGGAAGCCACATTGACCACCAGCAGGACTTGGCCTTCGTAGGCCTTAAGCGAGGTGTCCTTGCCTTGGATGTCCTTCAGCGGAATATCGTATAAGGCCGGAGTCGCGGCGGATACGGCGCACGCAGTGAAAACAGACAACACCATCAAAAGGTTGAATTGCATGGATTAGACAATGCCACCACTCCATCGGCTGTCAAATCCCACATCCACCCCTGACCGCCGGCAAAAGCGGCAAAAACCAAGCGTGATGAGAATGGGCTGCATCGGGAGCAGAAGTCACGAGGACGCGGTAAAAAGCGACCGAAACACGGATGGCGTTAACGATATGGAAGACACCACCCCGACTCAAAAAGCCGGCACAAACCGCATTTCATGGAATGCGAAAGCCCACTGGTCCGCTGCCTCTTCAAGTTGCGGATCCCACCGTCCAGCAACTGAGCGACCTCCATCGTCCTGCACCCGCAGCAGGATAGGATTGTCGCCAATGTGGTGTGCCTGCAGGGCGGCTGCGAACTTGAAGCTATGACCGGGAATCACCCTGCGATCATGTGCTGGAGTCGCGATGAGAGCCGACGGATAAACCGCCCCCGGCCTGACCTGATGCAATGGGGAATAGGCGCGCAATGCTTGGAACATGCCCGGATCTTTGACATCGCCATATTCTGACACCCAGGCCCACCCGATCGTGAACTGTGAAAACCGCAGCATGTCAAAGACCCCCACCGATGGCAGGGCAACGCCGAACAAACCGGGACGCTGGGTCATACAGGCCCCGACCAAAAGGCCGCCATTGCTGCCACCGGCAATCGCCAGCCGTCGAGGATTCGTCACATCGTTTGCGACCAACCATTCCGCTGCGGCGATGCAATCATCAAAGGTATTCTGTTTGTTGCGTCCCATACCGCCTTGGTGCCAGCCCTCGCCATACTCCCCTCCTCCACGCAAGGCAGGAACCGCGTACACCCCGCCAAGCTCCATCCAAACCAGCGGCGCGACATCAAACCGGGGCTTCATGCTCACCCCAAAGCCACCGAAGCCATACAACAGCGTAGGACGTTCTCCATCCATCACCATGTCTTTCCGATGACAAAGAAACATGGGGAGAGACGTGCCGTCACGGCTGCGCACCATCACTTGCCTGGTTTGAAACCGCGCAGGGTCCAGCTGAAGTGGAGGTGCAAACCAAACGTTAGCGGCATTCTTAAGCGGGTCGAATCTGTAGATGGTGGGAGGCGTTACGAAGCTGGAGAAGTTGAAGTAGACGGCTTCGCTTCCCGGTGAACTTTCCACCCCCACCAGCGAGCCCATCCCGGGCAGCTGCACGTCGCCCAAAAACCGACCGCGTAGATCCACCATGCGCAACCGCGAGGTGACGTTGTCCAGATAGCGAAGATACAGACGCTCGCCGGCGAGGGTCGCACCCTCCAATCGATGCTCTCCCTGTGGGACGGCCTCAGTGATCAGGGGCTGATCCCCTTGACTGACATCTACCGCCAGCAGCCTGCCCAAGGGAGCCCCCAGATCGGTCAGGAAGAAAAGCCTGTCCCCCTGACTCCCGACAAAGCTATAGGCAGCGTCAAAATCGGGCAGCAAATCCTCCATCACCCACTGTTGCTGATCCAGTCGGAGCAGCATGACCCCGGTTGCGGCCGAAGTGCCCTCTGACACCGTCACCACCAGATAATGTCCGTCATTCGAAATCTGGGGATAATAGTTCCAAGCAGGCCGCTGCGGGCGCTCGAGGACCAGTTGGTCCTGCTCCTGCGAAGTCCCCAAACGATGAAACCAGAGCTGATGCAGCTGGCTGAATCCCTCTTCCCCGGCAGCACTCTCATTCCGGCTGGCAAACCGACTGTAAAAGAAACCGGCTGCATCCCGCGTCCAGACGGTATTCGATAAATGCACACCGTGGATCTCATCCTCCATCACACGGCCTGTCTGCACCTCCAGCACCCTCCATGTCTCAGCAGACTGCCCCTCCTCGCTCACGCCATACGCAACCCAACGCCCATCCCAGCTTGGTGCAAAGTCAGCCAAATAGACCTTCCCGCCACCCGGCGCCATCAAGCCGGCAGGGTCCAGCACCAGGCGCGGTTCAGCCGCGTCCGCCGCCTGGTAATAGAGCGCGCCCCGTCCCCGCGCCCCGCGCCCCGCCGACCAGAACAAGCCCCCGTTCCTTTGCACCGGCAGGCTGCGACGTTCATAGTCCCACAGCGCAGCCATGCGAGACCTGATCCCTTCACGGGCCGGCAGCTGCGACAAATACTCTGAGGTGAGCTGGGTTTGCGCCATCACCCACGCCCGCACGGGTGGTGCTTCATCATTCTCCAGCCAGCGAAAAGGATCCGGCACAGACACACCGTGGTAGACATCCACCACATCGTTTGTCGGGCTAAAGGGATAAACCGGCCTCGCTGACACAAAACCGGCAGGCGCGTCGACCTGCTGCGGCTTCGCGTCCCCGGATGCACAACCAACCATCCCGAGGCCCAGCACGACCGATACCGAGGCCAAGACTATCCAATCCAACTTGCAGTTCATCAGAAATCAGGGGTTCGCACCCGGCGCCCAATCGTTGAGATCCAACTCGTCCACACTTGCACCGGGTAGCAGATCCAACAACGCCATCGCTTCCCCGACAAGATAAAGGGAACCCGTCACGACCACAAAAGGCTCTGCCTCGAAACTCTGCAGCGCAGCCGCCAAAGAGGGCGCCACCTGTACATCGGCTGCCGCCTGTCCCGGAAGTCTGCAGGCCTCAGCCAGTGATTCCGGAGCCAGGCCACGATCACTGCGAACCGGCACCACCAAAATCCTCCGCGCACAACGTGCCAGCCTCACCGCCATTGCCCCCCAATCCTTGTCCTGCAGCATCCCGATAATAAAAACAGGGCTCTCGGCGGGAAAGGCATGCCGCATCCCGTCCACCAGGGCCTGGATTCCGGAAGGATTATGCGCCCCATCCAGCAACAGCCTGCCCCCACCCTGAGCTGTCACCACCTGCATCCGCCCGGGCCACTCCACCCCGGACAAACCCAGCTGGATGGCCTCGTCCTCCACCGGGATGCGCCGACGCAAAGCCCGCGCTGTCGCCACGCTTAGAGCTGCGTTCGCCCGTTGATGCAGCCCGGGCAGGGCACAATCCCAGCCTGGAGGCAAACCGCATCCTTCAACCTGAGGATCCACCACGGTCAACGAAGACTCCAATTCCTCTGTTCGCGCGCGGAGCACATCCAGGACAGTCGAATCCTGCGCCGCGCTCACCACCGGCACACCGCGCTTGATGATTCCGGCCTTCTCCACCGCGATCTCACTGAGTGTCGCCCCCAGCCAACGCATGTGATCGAGGTGAATGCTGGTAATAACGCTGGCCTCCGGCAGGACAATGTTCGTGGCGTCCAATCGCCCCCCCATCCCGGTTTCCCAAATCACCAAGTCGCAATCCTGATCCACAAAATGCAGGAGTGCCATCACGGTTATCACCTCAAAAAACGTGGGACAATGCTCTGCCGGGAAAGCCCCAATCCAACCCCGCATCGCCATCGCCAGCCGTACCACCGCACCTTCCCCGATCCACTCCCGATTGACCTGCATCCGCTCGCGAAAGGAAACCAGGTGAGGAGAAGTGAATAGGCCGACGCGATAACCCGCACGTCGATAAATGGCCTCGAGCATCGCACAGGTGGAACCCTTGCCATTTGTCCCCGCCACATGGATGAAGCGAAGACGCTTCTGTGGGTCACCGGCCATCGCAGCCAGCGCACGGGTATTGTCCAAACCCAGCTTTAGTCCATGAAGCCGAAGGCCATACAAAAACCCTATCGCGTCAGAATAATTCATGCCCGATACACCAGCGGACGAATGAACTTCCACTCAGGCCCCGCGTCAAGACGCTGAGCCCGAATTCATCGAGCGATGGTGCATGTGATGGTGCACCGCAGCGATGAAGCCCCTGAAAAGGGGGTGCGGCTGATGCGGCTTGCTGTGAAACTCCGGATGATACTGGCAGGCCATGTAGAACGGATGGTTGGCCAGTTCAATCAACTCCACGAGTTTCCCGTCCGGCGAAGCTCCGCTGATAATGAAACCCGCCTTTTCAAACTGCTCCCGGTATTCGTGGTTGAACTCGAACCGATGCCGGTGTCGTTCGTGCACCAGAAATGCCCCATACAAGTGCGCAGCCTTGGTTCCAATGGCCAGCTGGCAGGGCTGGGCACCGAGCCGCATGGTCCCGCCTTTGCTGGTCACCTGACGCTGGGCATCCAGCAGGGTAATCACCGGATGCGGAGTCTCGGGATCGAGCTCCGTGGAATGGGCATGTTCCAGGCCCAGCACGTGCCGGGCAAATTCAATGGTGGCAATCTGCATCCCCAGGCACAGCCCGAAATACGGCACCTGATGCTCCCGCGCATAACGTGCGGCCTGGATCTTGCCCTCCGTTCCGCGTCGACCAAAGCCGCCGGGCACCAGCAAGCCTCCCAGCCCACTCAGCAATGCCTCCGGTCCCTGCCGCTCAATGTCCTCGCTGTCGACCTTGACGATCTCAACCCCGCAATCATTGGCAATGCCCCCGTGGATGACCGCTTCATACACCGACTTGTATGCGTCCTGCAGCTCGACGTATTTGCCCACCACCCCGATACGCACGCGGTGAGCGGGTGCAATCAGCTTACGAATGATCTCCTGCCAGTGGCTCATGTTGGCCGGCGCAGTATCCAGGCGAAGATAGTCACACACCTGCTCATCCAACCGCTCCCGCTGGAGCATCAGCGGCACCTCATAGATGCTGTGATCCACGTCCTTCTCCTCGATCACCGACTCAAAAGCCACGTTGCAGAACAGCGAGATTTTCCGACGCAGCTCCTTGTCCAAGGGACGGTCGCAACGGCAAACCAAAATCTGCGGCGCAATGCCAATTTCGCGCAGCTTGGCCACCGACTGCTGCGTGGGCTTGGTCTTCAGCTCTCCCGCAGCACGAATGAAAGGCACATAGGTCACGTGAAGAAACAGCGCGTTGGATGGCCCCACCTCCAAGGCAAACTCACGAATCGCCTCCAGGAACGGCAGCCCTTCAATATCTCCTGTTGTCCCCCCGATCTCGGTGATCACCACGTCCGCATCCGCCGTGTCAGCCCATTGCCGGATCCGCTTCTTGATCTCATCCGTCACATGCGGGATCACCTGCACCGTCTTGCCCAGATAATCCCCGCGCCGTTCCTGATCCAGAACCGTCTGGTAGACCTGGCCGCTGGTCAGATTGTTGGTCCGCCCCAGCTTGACGCTGGTGAAACGTTCGTAATGACCGAGGTCGAGATCCGTTTCCGCTCCATCATCCAGCACATACACTTCACCGTGCTGGTAGGGACTCATGGTCCCGGGATCCACATTCAGGTAGGGATCAAACTTCTGCAGCACCACCTTGAGACCGCGATTCTCCAGCAGGGTGCCCAACGACGCAGCCGTCAACCCCTTGCCCAGGGAACTTACCACCCCGCCAGTCACAAAGATGTACTTCATAGTTCGCGATTTCATCAAAGCTGCCTCAAAAGGGCTTCCACCCGTGCCACATCAGCCGGCCGATCCACCCCTACTCCACGCTCTTCCGCCCGGATCACACGAATCTCCACGTCGTTCTCCAATGCCCGCAGCTGCTCCAGGCACTCAGCTGCCTCCAACCCCGAAACCGGAAAACCTACCAGCCGTTCCAAAGTCTCACGCCGGTATCCGTAAATCCCCAGGTGCCTTAAAAAAGGAAACGCCGCCAATTGCTCGTTCACCGAACGATCGACGGCTTCTCGGAGATACGGAATCGTACGCCGGGAGAAATATAGGGCCCGCCCCGAAGCGCTGACAACGACTTTCACCACGTTGGGATCATCCAGCTCATCAGCTCCTGCCAAGGGCGTCGCCGCAGTCACCATCTCCGCCCCCGCCAGCCCCTCCGCCAGCCGGTCAATCAATCCCGGATCCACCAAGGGCTCATCCCCCTGGACATTGACCACTCCGTCACAGTCCAGCCTCCGGGCGACCTCCGCCACCCGATCTGTCCCGCTCGGATGCTCCCCTGAGGTCATCTCTACCCGGCAAAACGGCGAAACCACCCGGGCAATCCGGTCATCGTCTGTCGCAACAACGACATCTGAGAGTCGGCCGGCCTGCTGGACCCGCTCAACCACCCATAATACAAGTGGCTTACCTGCAATGGGAACCAGCGGCTTCCCTGGAAATCGCGTCGAACCGTACCGGGCTGGAATAATCCCCACCGTTTTCACGGTCAGGAATTAAGCCACAGGGCGTCCC
The DNA here is from genome assembly GCA_049451415.1 of Limisphaerales bacterium. Lineage (GTDB taxonomy): Bacteria > Verrucomicrobiota > Verrucomicrobiia > Limisphaerales > JAHDYP01 > JBMTVN01. Next base: position 18,963 of record JBMTVN010000001.1, read on the forward strand.
CTGAGGAAATAGTGAATTGCGGACTCAAGGGTGAATCATCCCTACCCTTAGGCCTAATGCCTGCCGCTTTATGCCAGCTGAGCTGCGAGTTCTGCCAGGTTCTCCACCACCAGAGCCCGCTTCCCGAGCTCGGGTTGTTCTTCCACCAACCGAGCCCCGTAACCCGTTCTGACAAGCACACTCAGCCTCACCCCGGCGTTCCAACCGCACTCCAGGTCGATTCGCTTGTCCCCCACCATAAGGCTCTCTGCCAGATTCACCCCGAACTCTTCCCTGGCATCCAGAAGGAACTGGGGCGAGGGCTTGCGCCCCCGGCCCGGCTCTCCGGGCGCCTCGGGGGCAAAGTAGATCTTCCGGAAGATCGAATCCTCCGCGTCTCCCCCGAGAAGGTGCACCATTCGGGCGTTCACCGAGTGCATGTCATCCTCCGAGTAATAGCCCCGCCCGATACCCGACTGGTTGGTCACCACAAACAAGACCCAACCTGCTTTTCTCAACCGGGCGACCCCCTCCAGTGCACCCGGGCACAGCTCCACTCCGGCCGGATCACCCAGATAACTTTTCTCCAGGATCAAAGTGCCGTCCCGATCCAGAAACACGGCTCGCATGGTCAGGCCCCTCGTTGCTTGAAGCTGGTCAGGAGCTCAACCGGGGTCACCACCGCAGTTCCCACCTTCCCCACCACCACTCCGGCTGCATGATTGGCCAACACCGCGGCCTCCAGCGGGGAAGCCCCGGCAGCCACAGCCAGGGTCATCGTGGCAATCACTGTGTCCCCTGCTCCCGAGACGTCAAAAACCTCCTGGGCCACGGTGGGTATCACGCTTGGCCTCCCATCACCCCGGCACAACAGCATCCCCTGCTCACCCAGCGTAATCAGAAGCAAAGCCGGACTCAGGTCCCGGATCAAAGTCTGCACCACCTCGCACAACGCCTTGTCCTTCAGGGGATCCTCGACCTTTCCCGGATCCTTCCGGCCCACCAGTTCAAAAGCTTCCTTCCGGTTGGGGGTGATCAGGGACAACCCGGCCAAATTGAGTTGATGCACCGGCTTGGGATCCAAGCTCAGCCAAATACCACGCGCACGACATTCCACACGCAACTCGTCCAGCAACGCCTGGGATACAACTCCCTTGCCGTAGTCGCCAACAATGACCGCATCCACCCCATCCAACTGCCTGCGCAGTCGCCCCATCAACCGCCTCAAATCCGCCGCAGCCACCTCCCCGGACGTCTCGCGATCCACCCGCGCGACCTGCTGTTGCTGTGCAACCAGCCGCACCTTGCGCGTGGTCATCCGCCCAGCCACCGTCATCAAGCCCCCGCAGTCCACCTGTTCAGCCCTCAGCAGTTCCTTCAGCTGCCCGGCAGCTGCATCCCGGCCCGTGACCCCGAACAGCGTAGTTTGAACACCCAGGCTGGCCAAGTTGCGAGCCACATTGGCCGCCCCACCCGGCATAAAACTCTCCCGCTCAAACTCCAGTACGGGCACCGGGGCCTCCGGCGAAATCCGCGTCACCCGGCCCCAAATAAACTGGTCCAGCATGAGGTCACCGATCACGACAACCCTGGCCTTGGCCGCGCCCCCCAGTAATCGCTTAACTCTACCAGCGCTTATCATCTCCTTATCCCAGAAAACCTGTCAAAGGACTGGTGGCCTGCGCAGTGCTTGATGCCTCCGCCAACCCCACCTCATAGGCATCCCGGCCACACTCCACGGCACCCCTGAACGCCCTCGCCATCCGGACCGGATCCGAGGCCACCGCAATGGCTGTGTTCACCAGCACCGCATCCGCCCCCAGCTCCATGGCCTCGGCCGCATGGCTCGGCGCACCTATGCCTGCGTCGACCACCACCGGAACCGTCGCCTGCTCCAAAATGATCCGGATTTGATCCCGCGTCTGAATCCCACGATTCGATCCGATCGGCGCACCCAAGGGCATTACCGTCGCCGTCCCCACTTCCTGCAAGCGCTTGGCCAAAACCGGGTCAGCGTTGATGTAGGGCAAAACAACAAAGCCCTCCTTCACCAGCACTTCCGCGGCCTTTAAGGTCTCGATCGGATCCGGCAACAAATACCGCGGGTCAGGATGAATCTCGAGCTTCACCCAAGCAGGCAAACCCGCCGCCCGCGCCAACCGGGCCAACCGAACCGCTTCTTCCGCATCCATCGCCCCGCTTGTGTTCGGTAAAAGGAGATATCGCTCGGGATCAATGAATTCCAAGATGTTCGCAAAGGGATCCTTCTTCCCACTCAAATCCGCCCGCCTTAAAGCCACCGTCACCAAGCCCGTCCCGCTCGCCTCCAAGGCATCACGCATCAACTCTGGTGATGCAAATTTCCCCGTCCCCACCAGGAGACGGGACTCAAATACCCGACCGGCAATGGTTAATGGACCTGACCTCGACAACATGCGGCGGCACCTTAGGGACGCCCGCCCTCTCTTCCAAGTCCAATTCAGGAGTCAGGAGTCAGGAGCCGGGGGTACAGCTCTCTCCTCTCTCCTCTCTCCCATATCCCATATCCGATCTCCCCTATGCTCTGTCCCGAACCGGCGACTGCTTGTTGCTTGCGACAAACTCATCCAAAGCCCGACGGTAGCTGGCTGCATCGGAACCCGGCAGCTCATTGTGGTCGCCTCTCAGCTCAACCAGCCTTTTAGGTTCCTTGGCTGCGGCGAAATTGCGTTCGGCGTGGTGAAACCCGATCAAGTGGTCACCCCGGCTATGGAGGATGAGGACCGGGCAACCGACGCCAGGCAGTTTACCAAGTGTGTCATACCGAATCGAACCCAGGCGACGAACCGGGAACCATGGCATCAGTTCCGATCCAATATCGATAATGCTGGTGAAGGTACTCAGGAGAACCAGCCCTCCAACCGGCCGACAGATTGCCAGCTCCGAGGCCACCCCTCCCCCCAGCGACTCCCCAATGACCAGGATAGAAGCTGGTTGGAAACCCCTCTCGACCAACCAGTCGAAGGCCGCCTGGGCATCAAGGTAGGTACCAGGCTCGGAGGGATTTCCCTCGCTCTGACCATAGCCCCGGTAATCCGGCATGAACACCGCGCATCCGGTTTCCAGGAGCAGCTTCGCGTGCAGCAACCTGTGCGTGATGTTGCCGGCGTTTCCATGGAGCAGCAGCCAAACATGCTGCTTTGCCGGCGAGCTCTCCTGCGCCGGAAAATACCAGGCATGCAACCGCACCCCATCCTCCGCAGTCAGCCAAACATCCTCCACCGGCCGCCCCAACTCACGCCCCGTGGCATTCAGCGACCGCGAGGGATGATACACCTGCCGATGTTCAAACCAGCGCAACACCACCCCATGGGAACAACACCTGAAAGCCGACGGCAAGACCGATCCTCGGCACCCTCGGGGTGAAGTATGCCGTCCGGCTCGCCAGGCTTACTACCTGCCCCCCGAAGAAACCCGCCTCCTGTCCATGGATGTCTGGCGCCACCCTGATCTCGAGCCCTTGCGAAGAATGTCGCAGTGAACGATCTTGCTTCACTATGGCCAAGGTCGACACATCCAAAAGGAAGCAGCACTTCTCCATCAAGGCACCGGCCGCGATGAGCGTCCAGTTGGTTGGAGACTTCACCCACTGGCAAAAGCGTCCCATCCAGATGCACAAGGACGCCCAGGACATCTGGTCCACCGATATCCTGCTGGAGCCAGGGGCTTACCATTATCGGTTCATGGTGGATGGTGCATGGCGCGACGATCCCGAATGCACTGTGCGGGTGGACAACCCCTTCGGCACCACCAACGCAGTGCGGGAAGTCGCCTGAAGTCGCCCGTCTTTTAGTCGGGCTCTCCGCGCCGAAAAGCGCGCCGGCGCAGTGCGCCGTGGAGGAGCCTATTGGCCCACCCCATCACCAGCAGGTTGATCCCCGCTTGCAGCAGCACATAGAGACCCAGGATCCAGTAGGGCCCTTGTAATCCCGGCATCGGAATCCGGGAGACCGAGAACAGGATCATCACCATCACCAGCAGCACCCACGGCACGACCACTACCAGGGAGGCTGCGTTCCCCGATGCGCGGTTCAGCCGCCTCTGCGTCACGCCCTGCCACATGCCAAACTGCGCCAGTGCCACCATGTTGAAAACCAGCAAAGCCATCCCACACATCCAGATGGCAATCCAGTAATCGCCATCCGAACCGAACTCCTCCAGACCGAACAACATCATCATGAAGTCAGCCAGCAGCACCACAACCACCGGCCCCGCAAACTGACGCAACAACGCCATCCGATGACCGTCCAGCCATTCGCGCACGGTCATCCGCGTCCCGAATACCAACTCCAAGGCCCCGCTCCTCGCATCCGGCCCCAATACATGCACTGCGTCCGATGCCACCCAGAGCATCAGCAACAGGTGCAGACAGATTGCCGTCAGCATATAGCCGCCGGGATTGGCCCATCCATCCTTGAAAGTCCAGTACGCGTAGCCCCACAAGGCACCTATGAGCAACAAAGCAGACCAGACCATCACGCGTCGATAACGATGCCGACCAGTCAACCAATAGGCCGGGTTCACGTCTAACATGGCACGCCTGAGCTGCGTGCGAGTCGCCCAACCCCCGTAAAGCAGTCTGCGCCACCATTCCTGAAGCCGCCCCCCCCCGCCCCCCTTGGCCCGCTCCTGCCAGGAATGCCGCACCACCTTGGCTGCCACCGCCAATAGCGCAACCGTCATCCCAAAAGTGTAGCTCACCGATAGCCAGTAGAAGCCAGCCATCCGCGCGTAAACCGATGGATGACTCGCCACACCCGCAAAGCCTGAAGACGGGACTAAAAACCAGACTGAAGGCTGCTGGTCGGTCCGGATACCTATCATTGCCCATGCAAGCGGGCATATCCCATGCACCAAAACCAAGAGGAGCAAGGTCCACGAAATTGCATGCCGCGCCTCACGCGCCAGCGCTGATCCCAGCACGCCCGCTGCGAGAGAACTCAGGAGTGCACCGAAAAGCGCCAAAACGAAACGCGCCACCTCACCGGATGTGACCCCCCCGAGGATCAGCGGCACCGTCATCAACGGCACAATCGCCATCAGCCCATACACTGCATTCAAGGAGCTTGACGCCAGTTTGCCCAGGACCACATCCGCACCACGCAGCCTCGTCAAAAACAACAGCCCTAACGTCCCCTCCCGCTTCTCCAGGCTCAGGCAATCCGCCGTATACATCAGCCCGGAAAGCAGACTCCCTGCAAAGAAGAAGGCCCCTATCGTCCAGAACACGGTTTGCCCTGAACGTTGCCCCGATAGTTGCATCGAGATGAGCAGCACATAACCGAGAATCGCCATGGCACCGAGAACGGCCACGGACCGGTTCCAGTAGGTCCAGCGCTGCCGCGAAGCCACCCGCAGCTCGCGGTCTACAATGGGAAGGAAGTTCATCGCCTCAAGTGATCCCCTCCCTTATCCGCCTTCCGTCCGAAGTTCCAAGCCCGAAGAAGTCCTGAGGCGAATGCACCCCTGGCCTGGCAAAAAACACCTCGGGACAAAGAGCCCCGAGGCGACGCATTCCCTGCAAACACGAATTCTAGTAGAAACTGAACATCAAGTTCTGCACCTTCTCCAGCAACTCAGGCGAGCCGCCCTTGTCAGTGAGGATGTTCTGGATGTCCGTCAGAACGTCAGCGATGGCCTGCTTCTGTTCGTCGGTAAGTTCAGCCCCTTCCAACTTGGCAAGCGCGTCAACTGCTTCCTCGTATTTCTCTGCCTTGATGGAGGCCAGCGCTGCGTCCACCTGCGTCTTTACTTCCCCAGACGCACCAGCAAATCCCTGCTCGAGCAATTCGCCTTCGGGTTCATGTTTGGCACTGCACCCTGCGTTCACGAAAAGCAACGCAACACATGTAAGCAAAACTGAAGCAACTTTTTTCATAATCAGTCTTTCCTGAATGATCGAACGTTGAAAACACTGTACCAGGTTGGACCTTCAAGCTAGAGAAAAAGGCTGAAAACGTCGTCACTGCGTCTCCTCCTGGCAGGGAGAAGGCCATGCCATCGGGCGGGTGTTTAGGGATGCGGATGGTTCAGTTCCGGGTAGTGGATTGTCTCAACCATGCAGTGGTGTCCTCACGCAAGCGCTCCCGTTGAGTTGCGGTGAGCCCCTGGGGGTCAAAGCGCAGCTGGTAATGCAACTGCAGAAGTGGCTGGATGACCTGGAGTTCATCCGGGTGGTTCGCGAGCAGGTGCCTGAGCCAAAGCTGGGGAGGAATCGATGGCGGTCGTGGAGCAAACCGTGCCTCCATGGCCTGCAGCAAAGCGAAGAACTCGGAATCGGTCCCGGGAAGATCCCGGGCTTGGGCGAGTGCCCGGCTCCGGGCGGAACGACCCCGGCGCCATCGCCCACCTCGCAGCTCCCGCCAGGCCATGTAGATCAGCACAACGGAACCGAGCAGAAAGACATAGAACCGCCAACGTGTATTCCCTTGCCGCCAGAGTGTGAATTCCAGCCACAGGCGCGAAACCTGATCATAGACAGGCTCCCACCATGAAGCACTGCTGGCAGCAATCTGCGCCCACGACCCCGGGGTGTTGTCGACAGCGATCCAGCGACCCTCCACACAGGCCTGGCTCCAGGCGTGGGCATGTCGACCGCGCACGACGAAGTAGTCACCCTTCTTTTCCTGAACACTCCAGCCGACCACGTATCGCGCTGGGATACCGGCGCTGCGGAGGAGCAGCGTGGTGGCAGTGGCATAGAATTCGCAATGACCCACGCGGGAGCGCAGGAGAAAATCGTGGAGCACTCCCTGGTCCGAGGGCGACGGCGTTTCCAGCGAATACTTAAAATTCTGGAGGAAAAACCTCTCAATGGCTGCCATGGCTTGCCGGGCCGGAAGCGTGGCCAGCCCGAGCTGATCCGATACCTGCAGAATGACGGCACGATCCTCGTCACGCAGACGGTCCATGTCCAGGTCATCCTCGTCCGGCGGACAATCCCACCCACCTCCCGGACCAAACCACGCATCGTATTCGAGCAGTTTGGGTGAGCCATCTGCCCGCACCGAACCCAGCCGGTTCGTTTCGACGATCGCCACGGGCAGTCGCTGTAGCTCGAACGCATCTGCGGGCAATGCAAGCGGAGCCGCACCCTTTTGTGCATACCGAAACACAGTTACGGAACTGGCGGGCGAAACCGGTCCGGAAATCTGCCAGGTTTCGCCGTCATCCGGAATGGCAACTGGTTGGAATTCCCGGCGGCTGGCACTCCAATAGGGTGAGGCAAAGAGCGTGTAGACACCTTCACGGAGAAGGCTCGGCGGCGAGCCGGAGGGTGAGGCCAGGCGCATGACAATCCGGGGAGAGCCCTTGCTTCGCCGGACGGCTTCAAGGTCCGTCCGCACGCCGCGGGCGTCGAAATTGGCCTGACCCCATTGGTTGAGGAGGCGGCTTTCCCAACTTTCCAGCTGACGGTAAATCTCGAGAATCCCGCGTTGGCTAAAGAACGCAGTGAGGGCGATTACAGCAAGGGTCAGTCCCCAGGTGTTTCCGCTGTAGCGCCGAGAGCGGAACGGCCAGAGGGTCCATGTCGCGAGCATGGCCAAAGCCGGAAAGAACGCGTTGGGATAAGTGGCATCAGCGCTTGCAGTAAAAAGCACCAGCACGAGGTAGGGGTAGAATGGACGAAAACCGCGGGACTCATTGGACCGTTGAGATGCGAAGTTCTTCAGTCGGCGCGCATGCAAAAAAGGCGATACACTTTCCCATGGAATCCGGTCGAGCCCGCTTGCGAAACAAGCCAACAGAAAACCAAAGAGGACTATGGGCATCCAGTGCAGGAGGGTAAGCAGGCCTTGGGACGCGTTGCGCAGGGGCTCCGCCGCCTGTGCGGGAGATGTGGCAAGCGTGGTCACCGCACCCCAACCCTCGTTGGCAAAGAAAAGGTACATCGCTGAACCAAGAAACAGTAGGGCGGTGACGTTCCAAAGCCGCCGCAGATCGTCGGCATCCAGGTCCCAATGGAAGCGGTAGACACGCGACAATTCCCAGACACAGGCGAGGGCAAGCCCCCACACGGGCAAGCCCACTTGGGCACCCCAGAGCAGAAGCGCTGCGCCGAGTAGTCCGGGACGGGCACTCATAACTTCCTGAGCCCTTCCTCTATCTGCCCCAGCCGGAGGGTAATCCAGCGGTCGGGCCGATGCTCGGCAGAATCCGGCGGAGGAGGCGGATCCGTGTCCGGCGGCAAAACCAACAGCACCCATACCGGGATGTGCAGGGCCTTGAGCGCACGCACAATCTCACGACGAGGCTCATCCCAGTCGAGAAACACCAGCAGGCACCCGCTCATGCGCGAGCTATACTGGAGAACATGCCGGGCAAGATCCGGAAGACGCGGCTCCCGGCAGGGCCGGGCGCAGGCCAGCACCTCAAGCATGTGCTCCGTGTTGCCAACCCCACGCCCGGCGGTAACGCATACGGTCGTCGGCCCAACAAAGAGCAGGTCCAGCAGGGAGTCCTGATCCGGGACCGTGTAGGCAAAGGAGGCCGCCACAGCCACAGCCTCCTCAAACACGAAATCGAGACTCGAATCGCAGAACGTATCAAGCACCAAGGCATGCCTGACGAAATACTCGTCCTGATATTCGCGGACAACGGGCTTATCCAAGCGTGCGGACACGCGCCAGTGAATGCGGCGCAGGGAGTCTCCGTGCCGGTATTCACGCACGCCGACGAACTCCTCGCTCTCACCGATACCCGAGGCGAAGTTGACTCCACGGTGCTGGTATTGGCTGCACCCGGGAAGCGCTTGCGGGGCGACGGGATAGCGTTTGGGAAGAATCATGACTGTGGCTGCAGCCTTGAACCTGCACACGCTGCGCAGCAGCCCCAGCGGATCAGAACGGCCCACCCAAGCACCGACGAAATGCAGCGGGCCGCGCTGAAAAGGCAGCAACTCGGCGATCAACTCCGCAGAACCGCTGCCGGGGATCACCGGAGCTTGCTGGATCTTCAATCGCGCGGGAATGCGCGGTGGCAAAGGAGCACTGAGCTGAAAGCTCTTGCGACGACGTCCCGGGCGAAGGATCTCGGTGAAGGCGTCGAGGTCGAGCTGGTTCTGATGCAGCGTTTCACCGTAATCCAGCCCGGCCTGGGTCTTTGTGGAGAGGTTTCTGAGGCGTATCCGGTAGCGCAGTGGATGGCCGGCAGTGCCAAAGCGGGGCAGGATGCGCTGGATCTCGAGTCGGGCCTGGAAAAACGGCATGAAGACCGCAGCCCCAAAAAGCAGCACTGCTGTCAGCGCCCAAGCCTGATAAGCCAGGGTTTGCCCGGGGTTGACCGCAAGGCTCGCCAGCAGCAGGAACACGCCCACCACCGACGCTCCCGCCGGCGTCAGTCGCTGGCGTGCGATCCGCCGGGAGACCGCGCCCAGTCGGTATAAGCGATGGAGTAACCGGATCACGCGGGCACCGGGGTTTGAGAAAGAATATCCCGAACAACGGACTCGCCTGTCTGGCCGGCAAACTGGATCTGGGGATCAAGCAACAACCGATGCGCCAGGACTTCCAGGGCGATTTCCTGAACATGGTCGGGCGTGACATAATCCAACCCGTCGAACATCGCCAGAGCCTGGCTGCAGCGCATCAATGTAAGCGAAGCACGGGGGCTCGCCCCCAGCCTGACGCCGGGAGCCTTCCGCGTGGCAGAGGCCAAAGCCACCATGTAGTGCTTGATCTCGTCGCTCACCCGAATGCGACTGACCGCGTGTCTCCACCGCAGAGCCTCGTCAACGGTGGTGCAGGCCGTGCGCTTCGAGAGCGGGTGGTCCTGTTGCTGCGCGGTGAGGATGGCAACCTCCTGCTCAGGAGGCAGATAACCCAGACTGAGCCGCATGGCGAACCGATCCATCTGGGCTTCGGGCAGCGGATAAGTCCCGCGAAACTCCACCGGGTTCTGGGTCGCGATGACGAAAAAGAGTTCGTGAAGCTCACGCCGCTGCCCATCGACACTGACCTGCCCCTCCCCCATCGCCTCAAGAAGAGCGGACTGCGTACGGGGGGATGCTCGGTTGATTTCGTCCGCCAGCAGGATGTTCGTAAACACCGGACCTTCATGGAATTCAAAGGCATTGGCGCGCTGATGAAAGATCGCTACACCGAGGATGTCGGCCGGAAGGAGGTCAGGAGTGAATTGGATGCGCCTGAACTTCGCATCAATGGATTGCGCGAGGGCTTTGGCCAGTGTGGTCTTTCCGGTTCCGGGATAATCCTCCAGCAGCACGTGACCACCGCCTGCCAGGGCTGCCAGCAACTTCCGCAGGACGGCACCCTGCCCCTGGATCACCTGCTCAATGCTGGATTTCAAACGATCATAGATCTCCCCGGGAGAAAGGACATCGGCCATGCGCCAGATGTAGCGCGGGTGGGCCAAGTCCACAAATCCAAAACACTCGCCATGGACGATGGACTTTGCCAACGTTCCGCCGTGGGGATCACAGCCCGGCAATTTGAAGAAATGCAGCAGCGAGCGCGGGGGAGCCGACGCTCAGCTGCTCCCGTCGTGCAGGGCTCAAGCCCGGCCAAGACCAAAGGGATCCCACAAGTCGTCCTGGGTATCGACCCTTCCCTGCGAGGGACAGGATATGGTGTGATCCGCAAGGCCGGGCAGGATTGCGTGGCCTTGGACCACGGAACCGTAAGTTGTCCTGCATCCTGGCCCCGCAGCCGTTGTCTCGTGCTGATCGCCTCGACCCTGCGGGATGTCATCCGCAAGCACCAACCAAGCCTCGCGGTGGTGGAAGGCTTGTTTTTTGCCCAGAATCTCAAGACCGCCCTGATCATGGGGGAAGCGCGGGGAGTGAGCCTGTGTGCGGCAGCCGAAGCCGGGCTGGATATTTGTGAGATTGCCCCGAGGAAAGTGAAGCAGGCCATCGTGGGCTATGGCGCGGCGCAGAAACTGGCCGTCGCCAAGATGGTGCAGCGGATGCTGAACCTGCAGGAGCAACCCGCACCGGATGCGGCAGACGCCCTGGCCCTGGCACTGGCCTACACGCAAGAAAACAGCAACCCGGTCCTGAATCCTCCAAAATGGCTGTGAACCAACAACCGCCGGCATGAATTTCGAGTCTTTCCAGTTTTGGGCAGTAACCGCGTGGATGGTCTTGATGATCGTCCTGGCAGTGAAGGCTGTCGTGGAGCTACTCCGTGACGGCCATGCGAATCAACCAGCCGAAAAGGCGGCGACCAATTCCGATCCAAACCACGGTTCTTCTGGAGGTCAGAATACATGATAGGTTTTTTGCGCGGCATTCTGGCGGAGGCATTACCGACCCAGATCACAGTGGATGTGCAGGGATTGGGCTACGAGGTACTCATTCCACTGTCATCGTTTGACCGACTACCCGAGCCCGGCAAAGAGGTAAAGATCCTCACGCACCTTGCGGTACGCGAGGATGCCCACGTCTTGTACGGCTTCATGAGTCCGGGGGAACGGGAACTGTTTCGCATGCTGATCAACACCGTCAGTGGCGTAGGCCCCCGGCTGGCGCTCAATGTTCTCAGCGGCATGAACCCAACCGCTTTTCGTGGTGCGGTAGCCAACGGGGATGTCAAAGCCCTTTCGCAGATCTCCGGCGTAGGCAAAAAGACCGCCGAACGTATCGTCGTCGAGCTCCGGGACAAGGTGGGGGCGGTTGGCGGCTGGGAAGCCACCAGTGAAGGCCGCGCCCTGTCGAAGGAGGATCAAAAGCTCAATGACGCGGTGCTGGCCCTCATGGCACTTGGGGTAAAGCAGCAGGATGCCCACGACAACGTGCGGGCGGCCATGCAACGACTGGGCGCGGACGCCGCGACAGAGGACCTGGTCCGGGCAAGCCTTAAACGCGGCTAAGGCATGGAACATCAGTCTCAGGTTCAACCCGCCAGCAAGCAACGTCCGCCGCGGCGCAGCGGGGTCGTGGTACCCAACCGGGCAACGTGGCACCAGCGACTGCTTGGCAGACTGATTTTCACATTCATCCGTCTCCTCTCAATGACCTTGCGGTGGAAGCAGGAGGGAATGCCCGAGGCCCTGGAGGAAGCGGACCCGGCTCCGGCGATCTTTGTGATCTGGCACAACCGGTTGTCGATGTGCCTTGAGGTCTTTCAGCGCTATATCCGTGATCATCACATTGAAACCCGCCGGCTTGCGGCGGTGGTGAGCGCGAGCCGCGACGGCGCCATGCTGGCCGAGGTGCTGAAACTCTACCGGGTCGAGCCAGTGCGCGGAAGCACGAGCCGACGCGGACCACAGGCCTTGCGCGAGCTGGTGAGCAGCAGCCGAAAAGGGTTCGACCTAGCCATTACCCCCGATGGTCCGCGGGGACCGTGCTATGTGATGCAGGAAGGCCCCATCGCACTGGCCCAACTCACGGGCATGGCGGTCATCCCGGTATCCATTCATTTCAGCTGGAAGATCTCGCTGCGAAGCTGGGACCGCTTTCAAATCCCGCTGCCCGGCTCAAGGTGCAAGGTCATCGTCGGCAAACCGATCCGGGTATCACGCAAGTCTACGCCTGAGGAACGTGAAGCCCTCCGGCAGGAAGTAGAAAACGAACTCCGGCGGCTCACTAAAGATTGAACTGCAGCAGAGGGATTCAGTCTGTTGTCACAGCCCTCCCCCGGGGCTGCAGGCAGCGCCAAAGGCACCCTCAGGGCTGGTTTCGATAGTACTCCAGCCGCTTTAGCACAGCCCCCACATAGTGACGCGTGGAGGGAAACTCAATGTCTTCAAGAAACACCCCGGAGTTGGTTTCAGCCCCGGGAAACTTCATCCACTTCCGCACATTGGACCGGCCGGCGTTGTAATCCGCCAGCGTGTACGCCAGAGGATTGTCCGTGGTCTGGTAGCGTTGCGAGAGCCTCGAAAGATACCACGTTCCAGCCATGATATTCGTCGTCGGGTCAATGAGATGCTCGGCCTCGAAACCCACAATGCTCTGCGAGGATGACCAGTCGATGGCTGCCATTTCCTGAATCTGCATCAACCCGCGCTCCCCTGCCCCGCCTCGAGCACCCGCGTTAAACCGGCTTTCATTCCAGATAACGGCCTTGATCAGAGCCGCTTCAACACCGTAGCGCTGCGCTGCCTGCTGGATAATGGCGTCAAACCGCTGCTCACGGTAGCTTCGGACACTGGCAATCCACCAGGCCGCGACCACCGCGAGCCCCATCAATACAAAGACCCAAGGCAACAGTCTACGCATCGGGAGCCTTGTGTAACGGGCGCACGGAGCGGACTCAATCCCCAAGTACATTTCTTGCCCATCCGGCCCGGGTTGTGGACGATACCAAGCTTGCGAAAGCGCCATGGTAATCGCCCGTGTCAGTCTGGATTTGGCTCTGCGCCGCGAATTTGACTACCTCGTCCCCCCCGAGATGGAGGGCATGGTGGAGGTGGGTTCGCGGGTGAAGATCCCCTTCGGCGCACGAGAAATCATGGGCTGCGTCACCGCCCTGCTCGACCACTCGGAACACAAGAAACTCCGCGCGATCATCAAGGTCGTCGGTTCCCAGGCACTGGTGACGAAAAAGGTCCTGGAACTTGCCCGCTGGATGGCCGGCTACTATTGCTGCCCGCTGGAGACCGCGCTCAAGAGCGTCCTGCCCGACGCGGTCCGCCGGGAAGACGAGGGATGGAAGAAGCAACTGACGGTGCACGCGCTGCCGGTTGCCGGTGAGCTTCCCAAGCTCACGGAGCGGCAGCAGGAAATCTGGAACATCATTGAGGAATGGCGCGAGATGCCGTTGACCGAGCTGGTGGCGCTGGCCCAGACCACACCCGCCACCATACGAAAGCTTGAGGACAAGGGACTCGTCCACATAGGACCGCGCATATCCGAGCGCGACCCATATGCGAGGGAGACAATTCTGCCCACGCAACCCCTGCCTTTGAACGACGAGCAGGAGTTCGCCCTGCGCGAAATCACCGGGGCCCTCGACAGCGCCGGAGAACGCTCAGCTCCTGCCTATCTGCTGCATGGCGTGACCGGCAGCGGTAAAACTGAAGTCTACCTGCAGGCCATCGCCCACACACTGCGACAAGGCAAGGGAGCCATTGTGCTCGTCCCCGAAATCTCGCTGACACCACAAACCGTGGAGAGGTTCAAGGCCAGGTTCTGCAGCGGCGAACTCCAGACGCTGGTCGCTGTTCTGCACAGCCACCTTTCCTCCGGAGAACGCCATGATGAATGGCACAAAATCCGGCAGGGCCGGGCTCGAATCGTCATCGGTGCCAGATCCGCAGTCTTCGCCCCGGTGGAACCTTTGGGGCTGATCATCGTGGACGAGGAACACGAGCACTCCTACAAACAGGAAGAATCCCCCCGCTACCATGGCCGTGACCTCGCCGTGGTTCGGGGCCACCGGGAAGGAGCAGTCGTTGTTCTCGGCTCCGCGACTCCTTCGATGGAGACCTTCTACAACGCGCAGCGAGGCAAATACCGCATCCTCAACCTGTCAAAACGGGCGGATGACAAACAAATGCCTGTGGTGCGTGTGGTGGACATGCGGCAGGAATCGCGCCGGGACAAGGGCACCCCCCTCTTCTCACTGCGCCTGCGTGAGGCGATTTTGCAGCGCCTTGAGCGTTCAGAGCAAACGATGCTCTTCCTGAACCGTCGGGGTTATGCCACCTCCATGCAGTGCCCCAAATGCGGCCACGTGGCCAACTGCCCGAATTGTTCAGTTTCCCTCACTTACCATCGCGCTGCCCAGAGACTGCTGTGCCACATCTGTGGCCATAACCTCGCCGCCCCAAGGGAATGCCCCGACTGCCGGGATCCCGGAATCCGTTACGCCGGCCTCGGCACCGAACGCGTGGAAGAAACCCTGTCGAAAATCTTCCCCCAAGCCCGGGTCAGCCGCATGGACTCCGACACCCTGAAGCGCAAGGAGGATTACCGCCGTATCCTCGGAGATTTCCGCACGGGTAAAATCGATATCCTCATCGGTACACAGATGATCGCCAAGGGCCTGCACTTCCCCAACGTCACACTCGTGGGAATCGTCTATGCCGACCAAGGCCTGAACCAGCCTGACTTCCGTGCAGGAGAACGGACATTCCAGCTCCTGACCCAGGTTGCCGGGCGCGCCGGACGTGGCGAAGTAGAAGGCGAGGTCGTCGTTCAGGCGTTCTCACCTTTCCACCCTGCGATCCAATATGCGCGGCAACACGATTACCTCGGTTATTACGAACAGGAGATCGAGTTCCGGGAACAACTCGGATATCCGCCGCTGAACCGGGTGGCACTCCTCACCCTGAAGAGCCGGAATGAGGAGAAGGTTCAGTTTACTGCCGACCATTTGCGTGGTGAGCTGGAGCAGGCCTGCGCCAGCCTGCAGCGAGTCATCATCGCCGGCCCGGCCCCCGCCCCGCTCATGCGGGCGGAGACTTTCTACCGCTACCAGATCATGCTGCGCGCGCCCCAGATGCAGGCCTTGAGCCGCAAGCTCGCCGGGCTGCTGGAAAAATGGTCACCTCCGGATGAGGTCACGGTGACCCTGGATATTGATCCCGTAAACCTGATGTAGCGCTACACCGTGAAGCCTGCTTCAATGCGCCGCCATGATGCTGCGATTGACTGACTTCATTCATTCTCCCCGACTGCTCACGCCCGCCTGCGGGACCAGGTGGCTGGCCACTCTGGCGCTCTTCACTGCCTGGATCTGCGCAAGTACCAGCAGCATGGCAGCAGCAAGACAATATGCCCCGGAGAAGTCCTTCGACGTGAAACACCTCCGTCTGGAAATCACGCCGGATTTCACCTCACGCACCGTGGAAGGAACGGCGACACTGCGGCTGGCCCCTGTGATGCAGCCGTTGCGGGTCATGCAGCTGGATGCCGTCGACTTGCGCATACACAACCTCGAAGCGGATTTCGGTGTGCAGAATTGGCAGGTCACCCCAGACCGTATCGAGATCACCTTCACCGAGCCCGTCCCTCTGGACCGGGAAGTCCTGCTCACCATTCGCTACGACTGCCAGCCTGAACAAGGGCTCTTTTTCCGCACGCCCGAGATGGGTTACCTGGAAGGGGAAGCCCACTTGTTTACACAGGGCGAAACGATCAACCACCGGCACTGGTTCCCCTGCTTCGATGAACCCAACGACCGTTTCACCACGGAAATGGTCTGCCACGTTCCAGCAGGAATGACGGCGCTCTCCAACGGCCGGTTGCTGAAGACGACTGATAACCCGGATTCCGGACTGACGACGTTCCACTGGCTGCAGGACAAAACCCACGTGAATTATCTGGTGGCGCTGGTAGTCGGCCCGTTTGAGAAGGTGGCCGGATTACACCGTGACGTGCCCCTGGGCTTTTATGTCCTGCCATCTGAGTTTGAGCAGGCGGCCAACTCATTCGAAGGCACGGCGGATATGATGGCGTTCTTCGAGGAAGAGATCGGCGTACCCTACCCTTGGGACCGCTATGATCAGGTTTGCGTAAACGATTTCGTGGCCGGCGGAATGGAGAACACCAGCCTGACCATACTCACAGACAGCACCCTTTTCTCGCAACAGACCGAGAATATCCGGAGCAGCCTTGGACTTGTCGCCCACGAGCTCGCACACCAGTGGTTCGGCGACCTGGTAACCTGCAAGGACTGGGGCCACATCTGGCTCAACGAGAGTTTCGCAACCTACTATGACACGCTCTACAACGGCCATCGCCACGGGGAAGAGGAGATGCGTTATGAACTGCTGGAGCGCCGGCGAAGCCTGCTGGCTCAGGCCGGCGATACGAGGCCCATCATGCGCCGGGATTACGGAGCCGCGATGGAGATGTTCAACCACCTCACTTATCCCAAGGGCAGCTGGGTCCTGCACATGCTGCGCTCCCAGCTTGGAGCAAGTCTTTACCGCGAGTGCATCCGTACTTACGTGCAGCGATACCAGTTCGGAAATGTGGTCACAGAGGACCTCAATCGGGTCCTCGAGGAGGTCACCGGCCGCTCCTGGGACCAGTTCCTTGACCAGTGGATTTATCACGGGGGTTATCCCGATCTGGAAATTCGATACAATTGGGACGATGTGGCTGGAGCCGCAATTGTCACAGTCAAGCAGCGGCAGGAAGTGAATGACCAGGTCCTGCTCTTCAATCTCCCTCTCAAGATGCGTTTCAAGGGAGAGGACTTCACGGTCGATCAGCCATTACGAATCGATGCACGGGAACACACGTTCACGGTATCGCTTCCCGGAAAACCCGAAGCAGTACTGGCGGACCCGGATGTGGAACTGCTGGCCAAACTCAGCCTCGACCGACCCCAGGCCATGGTGGAATCGATGCTTCAAGATCGGGACAACTTGTCCGCGAGGCTGGAGGCCGCTGAACTGCTGGGCAAGCGAAGTGACAACCGCACCATTGAATTGCTCGGAATAGCCCTGCGAGATGACCCGCACTACGGAGTGCGAATCCAGGCCTCGAAGTCCCTTCGCGCCATCCACAACACCAAGTCCCTGCAGGAGCTGCTCGCCAGCCGGGATCAACCCGATGCCCGGGCACGTCTGCAAGTGGTGCGTGACCTTGGGGATTTCTATCGGGAGGAGGCCTTGGCTGCCTTACTCGAGGTCGTTGGGACCGAAAGCAACCCGGCGATCGTAGCTGCTGCACTGGACGGACTGGCGGGACACCGCGGTGAGAGCATTGCCCCTGCAATCAAGCAGCAACTCCACCACCAAAGCTACGAAGACGAGATCTGTCGTGCAGCCATGTCCGCCGCTCGCAAACACCGGGATCCAGTGGTGCTTGAAGCTATCCTGGATCGCCTCAAGGGAGACCACATGGAAACCAGCGCCAGAACTACAGCACTGGATTCCCTGGCCGTGCTGGCTGCAGAGGGACCGCAGGAGGAGGAAATCCTCAATCTCCTGTTGGATCACCTGGATGACCCAAGCGAGAAGATCCAACGGGCGGCCCTGCGCGGGCTGGGCACGCTTGGCAATGAAAAGGCCCTGCCGGTGCTCGAACGCTACACCGCCGGCGAGACCAAGGACGCCGCGCAATCTGCCATCCAGGCAATCCGGGACCGTCGCCCCGTCTCACCGGAGCTGCAGCAACTCCGCGATGAGGTGCAGACACTCCGCCGTGAACAACAGGAACTCCGCGAGAAAATCCAGTAACCGGAGCTGCGCCCCCCATAACGGCGACGGGCGGCTGCACTACGCAGCCGCCCATCTTCTTTATTACATCCCGGAGAAACGCGATAGACGGATACCTCCGCCACCAGAATCTCAGAGCTTCTTGATCTGGATGTTCCGGAAGGAAACCGGGTCATTATGACCGGCAAAACCGAAGTGTCCCGAGGCTCGATCCTTGCCCGGGTGCGGACTGTTGGCCATGTATTCCGTCACCGTGCTGACGTCACCATCGAGGATGACGGTGCCATTCAATTCGACCCGGATTTTCGAGCCCTGAACGGTAACTTCCTCAAAGTTCCACTGCCCGACCGGACGCAGATAGCCTCGATGGGCGGCTATGATTCCGTAGACCGAACCGTGGTACTGACGGGGGTCGAGCTCACTGTATTGCGCGGCATCGTTGTCGAGCACCTGCAGTTCGCACATCGCCACGTAAGCGGCGTCCCCTGAACCGGGATAACGAATCGCAAGACCATTGTTACCGCCGGCAGGCAGCTTGAACTGAACGCGTGCGGCAAAATCAGCATACTCGGCTTCGGTATAAATGGTGCCGCCTTTCTCGGGCAGGCACATGATGGCACCGTTCTGGATGGTGTAGTTGTCCACCGGACCGGCCCAGCCGGAGAAGTCCTTCCCGTTGAAGACGCTTTCAAAACCCTTGCCACCCTTGGTCGAAAGGATGCGATTGGCTTCATCCGCACCGATCTCACGAATGAAGACGTTACGCCACCGGATCTCGCCACCGTGCGTCTGGAGTTGGATGGGACCACGGGCAGGAACCGGCGTTTTGCGGTCGTAATAGTTCTCCATTAAGGCGTGGTCGACCACCATTTGGCCGTTCAACCAAACGCTGACACGCGAACCCACCATGATGATGCGGAATGCATTCCACTCACCGAACGGAAGGTCGGCCCGGACCAGGGGATCCTTGCCCGGAGCACCCGGAGAATTGTTCCACAGCCCGCCCGAACCCTTGTCGGCTCCAATGTTGAACTTGGCTTCCTCGGTGTAATCCCAGATCTGGACCTGCGGACATCCCCGAAGGTAGATCCCGGAGTCAGCCAGCGGAACGGTCCGGTATTCCAGGAGCAACTCGAAGTCGCCGTAGTCCTTCTCCGTCGTGGCGTAGGCACCCTGCCCGTCGTTGATCAGCTCGTCGTTCTCCGCGCGCCAATGTTCACGCATCGTCTTGGTCCATTCCCCGATCTGTTTCGAACGGGCGGCCTCATCCATTGCCAGCAGCTTGCGGTGGTCAAATGTGTCGCCTCCCCTCCACCCCGTCAGGTCCTTGCCATTGAAAAGGGCTGTGAAGCCAGACGGCGGTTTGGGAGCTGCGACAGCAGTCATGCTGCCGAGAATGAGCAGGCTGGCGCACCAGCCGAGGGATTTCAACTTACTCGTTGGGGTGTTCATGGTGTTGCTTTTGATTATCACTGAATCATATGGATGGATACTGCGTTGTTGCCGGTCGTCTCACTGGAGCCTGCCTGTAGTCATGACCATGCTGTGCGAGAGATACGGGAGCAAATCCTGCCCCCCGAGCTCCCCGCCCTACATTCCAAACTTGGTCAGCTCCTGCTGAAGCGCAGCCTGGAAGTCCATCACGTCCTCCTGGCTCGGTTTATAGCCCTTCTCCGACGGGACAAGCCCCAGGCGTCCCATCTGGTCCAGATACCACTCGGCAGTCTTGCCATCACTAAAAGTCACGCCGCCGCTGACAATCGCCCCCGGACGGGTGACCTGGTCGACCGAAAGCGAAACTCCCCCGTCATGAGGCGCAGACTCACCGGCTTCCTCCGCCTCCTTTTCCTTCTTGGCCTGAGCCTGCAACGGGTCAGGCGGAACGTCCTTGTCCTTGGGCTTGAGTTCCAGATCGGCAAGCAGGAACCGCACTTCCATATACGTCAGCTTGACCCCAAGTTCTTCTCCAAGCCTCTTTTGGATTTCTGCAGGTTGGAGTCCCGCATCAAT
This sequence comes from Limisphaerales bacterium, assembly GCA_049451415.1. GTDB lineage: Bacteria > Verrucomicrobiota > Verrucomicrobiia > Limisphaerales > JAHDYP01 > JBMTVN01. Next base: position 39,072 of record JBMTVN010000001.1, read on the forward strand.
CCATTCCCTCACCTTCGCCTTTTGTGTTTCGTCCAGATTCATAGCAGTCGAGTCGAGATGAGAGTTTTAGCCCTGGTCAGGGTTCGCTTCAATCCTTTCCCCTGACTCGGAAACAAGGTCCACAACGGTCGCCCCCCACCCGCCCAAGGCACTTCCGGCAAGCTGAAAGGAGGCCACACCCGGGTTGCTCCTGAGCTCCCGGTGCACGATCTCCCGCAACTGGCCAATCCCCTTGCCATGGATAATCCGGATCCTCCTCATCCTCCGGCCCCGGCACTCATGCAGATACTCCCTTACCACGTCAGCCACATCCCGCGGGCGGAACGTGTGCAGGTCCAGTTCACCGGTGATGGGCATCAGGACAGTCTCAGGTGGAACCTCAGAATCACCACCAGGTTCTGGCACGGCTCTGGACATGCCGTAATCTTGGCCGGAACAAGCCTGTGGTAAATGCCAAAAGCGGGCCGCGCTCACGCGCGACCCGCTGGTCGCTTTCCCTGCAAGGAAGAGCCAAACATCAATTGTCTTCCGGGATCCGCATCCCGTAGAAGGAGCGGTAGACGAAGATGAGCGCCACGATGAAAAAGAACCCACCAATGACAGTCTTCACGGGCTGATTGGTCATGGTCACGGCGATCTCAACCGCCAGCAAACCAAAGAGCGTGGTGAACTTGATCACCGGGTTCAGTGCAACCGAAGAGGTGTCCTTGAAAGGATCACCCACGGTGTCGCCAACCACGGTGGCCGCATGCAAATCGGTGCCCTTCTGGCGCATGTCCACTTCGACGATCTTCTTGGCGTTGTCCCACGCCCCGCCGGCATTGGCCATGAAAATGGCCTGGAATAAGCCGAAGAAGGCGATGGCAATCAGGTAGCCAATGAAGAAGTAGGGGTTAAAGAAAGGCAGCGCCAGCGACATGCAGAACACGACAATGAAGATATTCCACATGCCCTTCTGGGCATATTCAGTGCAGATCCGGACGACTTCCTTGCTGTCCTTGTCAGAAGCTGTGGTAGCATCCAGCTTCATGTGCTGCTTGATGTAGAGTACAGCCCGGTAGGCTCCCGTAACCACGGCCTGGGTGGAAGCCCCCGTGAACCAGTAAATCACCGCGCCCCCCATAAGCAGGCCGAGGATGATCTCAGGTTGCACGATGCTCAGCGCCTGCACGACAGGCTTGAAGGCCCCGGCAATGCCGGACGCCACCTGCTGCTCATACAGGCCCTGCAGCAGCATGATGATGCCGAAAACCATGGTGGTGGCCCCCACCACCGCCGTTCCGATAAGCACCGGCTTCGCGGTGGCCTTGAACGTATTGCCCGCACCATCGCCCTTCTCCAGTTGATACTTCGCATTTTCGAAGTCCGGCTTGAACCCGAAGTCCCTCTGGATCTCCGATTCCACATTCTTCACAGCCTCGATCTGGCTCAGCTCATAAACCGATTGTGCGTTGTCCGTGACCGGACCGTAGCTGTCGACCGCGATGGTCACCGGGCCCATGCCCAGGAATCCGAAGGCCACCAGACCGAACGCAAAGATCGGTGCCGCAAAGGCAAACTTCGCGGGCATGATGGATAGGAGGGCAGGATTCTGGGAGAAGTGATAGGAGGTGAACATGAGGAGCATGATCACCAGGCCCATCCAGAACGCGGAGAAATTCCCGGCCACAAAACCTGAGAGAATGTTCAGCGAGGCTCCGCCATGCTTGGAGCAGTTGGTGACCTCCTTCACATGCTTCGAGTTCGTGCTGGTGAAGATCTTGGTAAACTCCGGAATAAGCGCACCAGCAACCGTGCCGCAACTGATGATGACCGATAGCACCCACCAAAGCGCAGGCTGGGACGCGCCCGACACATCCTTGAAGTCGCCGAGGAGCAGTTTGCTGGCAACGAACGTGATCCCGATCGAGACCGCAGAGGTAATCCACACCAAATGGGTCAACGGAGCTTCAAAATCAAAGTCCTTCTTGTCGCCAAACATGGCTTTGCTGATGCCCTCGTTGAGGAAATAGGACACGAGTGAAGTCACGATCATCAGTGCGCGCATGACGAAGAGCCACACAATCAGGGTGGCGCAAATGGCCGGGTTGGCTACCAAAGCCAGCGCGAGGAACGCAATCAAGGCCACGCCCGTGACACCATAGGTCTCGAAACCGTCGGCGGTGGGCCCCACCGAGTCACCAGCATTGTCACCCGTGCAATCCGCAATCACACCCGGGTTTTTGGGGTCGTCCTCGGGCAGCTTGAACACGATCTTCATCAGGTCAGAACCGATATCGGCGATCTTGGTGAAAATGCCGCCGCAAATGCGCAGGACCGACGCCCCCAAGGATTCGCCAATGGCAAAACCAATGAAACAGGGACCCACGAGATCGCGCGGAAGGAACATCAGGATGCAGATCATGAAGAAGAGTTCCACGCAGACCAGCAGGAGCCCGACGCTCATCCCTGACCGAAGGGGGATACCCAGGGTTGCAAAGGGGTTGCCGCGAAGTGCAGAGAAGGCGGCGCGTGAGTTCGAAATCGTATTGATACGGATACCAAACCAAGCAACACCGTAGGATCCGAGAATACCCAGAACGGAAGCCAGGAGGATGACAACTACGTTGAAGACCACCTTGCCGGTAGCCAGGTGAGCTCCGGTCACGGGATCCTTGTGCTCAGTCAGGAACCCAAAATAATAGACCATGCACGCAGCAATAAGTAACCACAGGATCGCCAGGAACTTGCCTTGCGTGAACAGGTAGGTCTTGCAGGTCTCCCAGATCGTGTTGGACACCTTCGCCATGCTGGGATGCACCGGCAACGCCTTGGTTTGTTTGTACTGAACCACGCCGAATGCAGCGCCAACGGCGCAAAGCAATATCCCCAAATACATCAACGCGGTGCCACTGATACCACCAAGGCCATCAAAGCGGACTTGCGTCAGGTCAGGGATTTTGATGTCGGCTTCGCTGCCGAGCGCGGTGGCGGTTCCGAAAGCAATCAGGCAGATAGCTGCCTGAAGCCCAAGTTTCCTTATGTTCATATGTCTCAAGAGATGGTTGGCCGAATGACGTCTTTGGTTAAAAAACCAATCTGACGTTAGCCAGTAACCGGGATGGGAAGAAGGGTGTCAAGAGCATTAACCCCACAAAAAGCGTTGTATTTGAACAAGTTATGACTCATTTCAGCGCCCGTTAACCATTAGAAGTTAAGCAAAAAACAAAATATAGCTATTCACTAAAGTCACAACCCGGGGAGTCCGCAAAAAATGACTCCACTGGAAGAGGACTTCAATTGGCGCGAAAGAAGGCGCGGTCGGGGTAAAAAAAACCGGGTCTTGCAACCAGAGGATGGCTGTCAAGACCCGGGGAATGGTCAGAATCAGTACAATAGTAGGATTTAGGGGATTTCCGGAACAGCGATGTACTGTCACCGCTCCGAAAGTCTTAAAATCTCTTAAAGAACAAACTCGGTAGCACCGAGGACTCGAGAAGGAACCACTGAACGACCCGGGAGTCAAGGGGCATGCGAAACTTTTTTAAAAAATTTCGAAAAAGCCCCTAAGCCGACCTGACCGAATGGTGCAGGAAGCAGTCGTGGGAGACCGATCCAGCGCCTCTGGCGGTTAACGCTCGTCCTTCCGGACCGTGTGGTAACGCATCCGCTCGGCATCGGTTTGGTTAGGCCCAATCGTGATTCGGCCGAAATCCGCCAAGGTCACAGGCTGGAGTGTTTCAGGAGCAATCCACTTCTTGATCTCAGAATGTCCATCAATGAACGCAAAGCCACAGTCCCCATTGTGATAACTCGCCGGAACATCTATCCATTAGGTGGAAGTAGGTGAAAACAGACCGGCATCATTGATACTGTCCGGATGCTCATCCACATAGATCCAGGCCTCGGATGGCGACGGATAGATCACCTCGGTCATTTTCATGACGTGCTTGTAAATCCCATCAAAAGGGCCGTCTTCAGCGTTGCCTGCGCCCACGCCAATGCTGCTGGAAACACTGCGAACCCGTTCGATCCAGCCAAGCGCTCTCTGTGTCGGGTGAACGTATTTGTCGGCCGCACACTTGTAGATGTTCTTGGTGTTACTGAAGTAGGTGGCCAATTTGGAATAGCGCGGGTCAATGAGGTAAAGGGTATTGGTGTTGTCCCTGCGTCCGTCCCTTGTGAGCCAACCCGCCACCCAGGGCCCGTCCGGATCATCCGCCGTGGGGTTTTGCGCCCGCCCCCCGTGGGTTGCGCCGGGAAACTGGTCATCATTATCACCGGCATACATGTGCGTCGCCAAACTCAGCTGCTTGGTGTAGTTCATACACAGAATACCCTGTGCCTTGGTTTTGGCTTTCGCCAAGGCAGGCAAAAGCATCCCGGCCAGGATGTCGATGATCGCGATCACCACGAGTAATTCAATCAGGGTAAACCCCGCACTACGACGCATGGGCTGGGAAGTTGGGAATGGTCCTCCTGGGGCATTCATGGTCGTGGTTCCGGCTCTCACCGACTAGCCTTGGCTGACCTCTGATAGCTACAAGTCATCCATTGCGGCCAGCGAGTTAGGATGGCTAAAGATTAGCGATGGGTGGTTTTTTGGGGAAGCGAACATTCCATCGCAGGTCATCTTTCTGTGCAGGAGCCCAAGAAGGACTGCCTCTGCCTGGCATGCCTCCCGGACGCGGATCACGGAGGAGACTGGAGATATGCCTTGGAAATGCTCACGTATTTCCGGGCCAGGCGCCTGATGCCAGCCTTTTCGGACCGCGTGAGTGCCCTGGCAACCCGGCCCGGCCGCCCAAGAACCAGGGCACCCTCCGGGACCTCCATTCCCATCGGAACCAACGCACCGGCTCCAATAATGCAGTGCGGGCCTATCACGGCCCCATCCATTACCACCGCCCCCATGCCCACGAGCACTTCACTGTCCACACGACAAGCATGCACCACCGCCGAATGTCCAACTGTAACGTAATCGCCTAGCACACAGGGGTAAGCGTCAGCGAGGTGCAGGACCGCGTTATCCTGAATATTCGTGCACCGCCCGATACGGATGGCCTGGATGTCGGCACGAAGAACCGCATTAAACCAGACGCTGGATTCGTCGCCGATATCGACATCACCAACGATATGGGCGCCGGGAGCAACCCACACTCGACGACCCAAGCGAGGTTTTTGCCCGAGGTAACGCTTGAGCCGGGCGCTCAGAGTGATGGACTTTTTCATTGGCAGAAGCTCGCCCCTACAGCAGTTGAATGTTTGCGGGATGCAATTACCGGGTGATTTTGCGCCACGAAAGGAGCTGCCCTGACGGATCAAAGGTCAGTCGGACCCAATACTCCCGACCCGTGTTTCCGAAAGTGCCGTAGTGGAAGCCATAGGCCATGGTTCGGTAGCGTCCCGGATGAGCATATCCGGCGGCATACCCCCCATAAGGTTCAGGTTGACTGCGAAAAGTCAGCCACTCCGCTACTCGAGTCCCGTCACTGAGCTGGGCGTCCTTGTCCGGGGGACCGAGCTCAAGAACCGCCTCATCGAAAGTGTAGACTCCCAGCCGACTGTCCCAGTCGATCTTTCTGTTGGAGCAGCCAGCCGCCAGGACCAGGCTCAAGGCAAGGAGAGCCCATTGCGAAAAGATGGCTTTGATGAGGCGCATGGCTGGACTATATCGAAGCTTTGGGAGAAATCCACGTTGACGAAAAAGATGAAAGACGCGCGACGCACGAAAGCGACCGGGGACGACGGTTACCTGCTGGGGATCGAGGGAGGTGGAACGCGCACGGTCTTTATTTTGACGACAAGCGAGCTCGCTGAAGTAGCGCGCAAAGAGTCTGGCCCCGGAAATATTCGCTTGCTGGCGGACTCCGAACTGGAAGCCCTCTTACGGCAGGCTCCGGATGACGGAAAACCGTTGCGAGCGATCGCCATCGGCCTGGCCGGCGCAAGAGAACCCGCTGACCGGGAGCGCATCTTGACTGCCGCAGCCAAGGTATGGCCCGGCACTCCTTGCCACGCAACGCACGACTTGGAAACAGCGCTGGCAGCCGCTGAGCTGCAGCAAAGTAGCGTCGGCTTAAAACCCAGACAGCTCACGACCACACGCGTGCTGGTTCTCAGCGGAACGGGCGCGTGTTGCTGGGGAAGGACTCCAGCAGGAAATGAACTGCGGGTCGGTGGCTGGGGACATTTGCTCGGCGATCGCGGCAGTGCCTATGCAGTGGCCCACGACGCGTTGCGCTGCAGCCTGGCATGGGCTGATCGCAGCGGAGTGTGGCCGGAGTTGGGAGCGCGGTTGCTTCGCTCAGCCGGGCTAGCAAAACCTGATGATCTCGTGGCCTGGATGCAGACAGCTGACAAGTCCACCGTTGCAGGATTGGCGGTGGAGGTGTTTGCGGCAGCGGCAAGCGGCGATCGTCTGGCGAAGTCTACGATTGCAGCAGCAGCAGACGCCCTCGCAGCGGACGCAATGGCATGTGCGCAAAGGCTGGGCTGCAGAGGCACCACAACGACCTTCGTGTTCGCAGGAAGCTGCCTGACCCGACAACCGCTGTTTGCCAAGGCTGTGGCCAGCCGGATCAGGAAGCATTTAGGTGGAACAAGGATCATCCCCCTTCCGCGAGAAGGAGCCTGGGGAGCTGTGCTGCTGGCATCACGCCTCAAGCACGGAATAGCGACATGCCGTCGAAAGCCGGGCGCAATCACCATCACCCCATCACTCCCCGCCCTGCCCAATCTGCCCCTGACCGCCCTGGTGCATTCGCCCACCGAGCAACGCAACCCCCGCTCCATACAACTGGACCGTCTCTCTATCCCCAAGGCCGTTGACCTGTTCCTGTCCGAGGAACCCCGGGTTGTCTTGGGCCTGATCAAGGAGAAGGCAGCCATCGTGAAGGCTTGCCAGCTCATCCGGAAGCAACTCATCGCCGGAGGCCGACTCCTCTATATCGGCGCAGGAACCAGTGGCCGTCTAGGCGTTTTGGATGCGAGTGAGTGTCCGCCCACCTTCTGCTCTCCACCGGAACTGGTGCAGGGGATCATCGCCGGGGGATACCGGGCCCTGGTCGAGGCAGTGGAGGGAGCGGAGGACGACGCAGAAGGCGGCGGCGCCGCTATCGTCGGGCGCGGGGTCAGCGCAAACGATGTAGTCGTGGGCGTTGCCGCGAGCGGAAGAACGCCCTTTGTCTGGGGTGCCCTGCAGGCCGCCCATGCTCAAGGCGCTGGAACAATCCTTGTCTGCTTTAATCCGAGGATGAAACAACTCCGCCACCCTTTCCCCAAGGTCCTGGTGGCAGCAGATGTAGGGCCGGAACTGTTGACCGGATCAACCCGGCTCAAGGCGGGCACCGCCACGAAGCTCATCCTCAATATATTTAGCACCCTGGGAATGGTGAGCCTCGGAAAGGTCTACAGCAACTGGATGATCGACCTGAATCCCTCGAACACCAAACTCCGGGACCGGGCCAGACGGCTGCTCCAATCCATTGCGGGAGTGCAGTCAGACGAAGCCCAGCACCTCCTGGAGCAAAACGGATGGAAGATCCGCCCTGCCCTGAAACAGGCCGCCCCTAACCGGCGGAAGCAGGCGGTTTCCAGGCGTCAGGGGAAAGCCGGCAGACCCTGAAATGCGACTACTGGATGAACCGGCCGTCCCCCAAACCCGCAGTTTCCCCGTTTCCATCCCGCACCTTTCTCCGCTAAATTCCCCGCCCGAGACATGCATACCTTGTTGCTCATTGATGACGAAGCCGACGTGCAGTATTCGTTCAAAAGGATCTTCGACACCCCGAGCGTCCGCCTGCTTCCCGCCACCAGCGGAGAGGAGGGCCTGCATCTGTTGACGAAAGTCCAACCCGATGTCGTAATCATGGACATTCGGATGGGAGGCATGAGCGGACTGGAGACTCTTCGCAAGTTGCGGGAGATCGACGGCAAGATTCCCGTCATCATGATGACGGCTTACGGCACGACGCGAACCGCGATCGAGGCCATGAAGCTCGGCGCTTTCGATTATCTTTTAAAGCCTTTTGAGATTGATCGCCTGAAGCAGGTGGTGAACTCAGCCCTGAAGGCCGCCGAGGATATGCGACAGGTGGTGTCCTACGAGCCCCTGCTGGAATCGGAAGACTATGACCTGGGGATCATTGGCCGCTCTGAGCCAATGCAGACTGTATTCAAGACTATCGGCCAGGTTGCAGGTTCCGATGCCACAGTCCTGATCACCGGAGAGAGCGGCACCGGCAAGGAACTGGTCGCCCGGGCCATCTACCATCACAGCCAAAGAAGCGAACGCCCTTTCCTGGCAATCAATTGCGCTGCCATACCTGAGCAGCTGCTCGAGTCAGAACTCTTCGGCCATGAAAAGGGGGCTTTCACTGGAGCCACCAGCCAGCGCATCGGCAAATTCGAACAATGCCACGGTGGAACCCTCTTCCTGGACGAGATCGGCGATATGTCGCCCTCTACCCAGACTAAGATCCTCCGCGTGCTGCAATCGGGTGTCTTCGAGAGGATCGGCGGCAACCAATCCATCCAGACTGATGTCCGGATTATTGCCGCCACCAACCGCCCCCTTGAGCAAGCCGTCGGGGAAAAAACCTTCCGCGAAGATCTCTTCTACAGACTGAATGTGGTGAGGATCCGCCTGCCGGCGCTCCGCGAACGCCCACAGGACATCGCCTTACTAGTGGACTACTTCCTGAAGAAGCAGGCACAGGCTGCCAAGTCCGCAGTGAGGAGTGTTTCCACAGAGGCGATGCAAAAATTGATGGCGCATCCGTGGCCAGGGAACGTGCGCGAGCTCGAAAACGCCATCCACCGTGCTGTGGTTTTGTCAAAGGGCGATGTGGTGGGCATCTCAGACCTCCCGCCTGAGGTCTTGGGGGCGGTGGCTGACAAAGGGTCTGAGATCCTCACTCTGGAACCGGCATTGCAACAGCCCACCACACCCGAACAGTTGGCCACAGCCCTGTTCGAGTGGGCTAAGACCCACCCCGACCTTCCCGTCATCCCAGCCGTCGAACGGGAGCTTATCCGTCAGGCCTTGCTGGAAACCCAAGGCAATCAGGTCAAGGCGGCCCGACTGCTGGGCATCACCCGCGCAACCTTGCGGAAGCGTATCGAACGCTTCCAACTGCGCCGCGAACTGGCCGTTAACTAAAAAACCCACCCGTTGCCGGGTGGGTTTGTTGGACAGTAATACGACCGCAGGGTCTGCTTAATAGACGGGTTCGCCCCAATCGTAGGGCTCTACACCATCCCACGGCTCGTCAAAGCTACCCATATCCCTCGCATCCGGATCCTGCGGGACCGGCGTCTGCAGGAACGTGGATTCCGTAGGCGTGAAGTCGGCTTCCTGCACTACCGTCGGAGTCACAAAGATCAACAGGTTCCCCTTGCGGCGGGACTTGGATTTGTTGCCGAAGATATATTTCATCCCGGGCAGATCGCCCAAAATCGGCACCTTGGTGCTGCTCTTACGGGTCGTATCCGACAGCAAGCCGCCAAGAACCAGCGTGTTGCCGCTGGGAATCATGACGGAAGTCGTGATCTTGCGGATCGAGAAGATATTCGCCGAATACTCCTCGCCGTTGAACACCTGCGTATCGACGCTCTCAATGTCCGAAACCTCAGGCACAACAGTCAGGGAAATCTGGTCGTTGGCCGAAATGCGCGGAGTCACTTCCAGGATGATACCCAGGTTGGTGTAGGTGATGTCCACCGCGTTACCCACCTGAGTGCCGCCTTGGGTTACCTTGAAGATCGGGACGGCACGCGTCACGAGCAAGGTCGCAGGCTCGTTGTCCGAAGTCACCGCGCGCGGGGTGGCCAGCGTCTCGGTCTCGCTATCCTGATTGAAGAAGGAGAAAACCGCACGAGCACCATCCGCATTCAGGTAAGCCACCGGATGCTGGAAACCGCTGCGCAGGAAAGCCTGCAGCCCCGGAGTAATACCATCGGCAATCACCGTGTTTTGTGCACCACTGCCGGCGCCCGGAGTCTGGCCGGAGCTGGAAGAACTGCCACCTGAAGTCTGCATCGGGAAGCTGTTATTCCCTGCATAGATGTTCTGAGCCTGGAAGGTGCCGGCCCAGTTAATCCCCTTGACCGACTCCGGATTGCGGGTGGTTTCGAGGATGCGGGCCTCAATCAGCACCTGTCGAGTGGCTGTGTCCACCTTGTCGACCAAGTTGCTGATCGCCAGAATCTCCTTCTCGGTGGCCAGCACAATCAACTGGCTGGTACGACCGTCAGGGATGGCTTGGCTGCGCCCTTCCATCGTGGGCTTGATGATCGAGACCAGGTTGGAAGGGTTGGTGTATTTGAGCTGGAAGATCTCCATCTGGAGAGGCTCGGCCGCAGCCGGGTCTTTCACGGTCACCCGTGAGATACCCGTGCGAGGATCGCGCTCCAGGCGAAGGTTGTTGTTATTGAGAGTAGCTTCGAGCACCGCTTCAGCCGTGACTTTCTCCAACCGGATAGAGACCAGCGGGTAGACTGACTGACCATCACTGCCCGGTGCCGTAACCCGCGGATCAAAAATGATGTTCAAGTCGGCCTGCCGGGCGAGAGTCTTGATGACATCCACCAAGGGAGCGTCATCGAATTGTACAAGGGGGAGCACCTCCGCTACACGAGCCGGACTGTCTTGAATCGGCGCACTGCTGTCCGTAGCGGGGTTTTCCTGGGCACGGCATAGGCCGATAGCCAGGGTCGCTCCGAAGCAGATTGCCACTGCGATTTTGGTCTTCATTCTTATGATCGTTAACGGGTTATGTATTACTGTTGAACCGACACTAGCAACTTCCGCGCCACACCACGCTCAGACTCCCTATATGACCTCGGCCACTATTCCAACTGTTTCCGGTAGACGTTGGTCTTACCCACGACAACAAACTCAACCGAGTTCTCGTAGACCCGGAGCACCTTGAGCTTCAGCTGCCCCAAATCATCCGGAAGCTTCACTGGAGCCTCATCTCCCTCCATAAACGTCTTGCCATTAATCAACGCCACCTTGGAACCCTCGAACCCCGTAATACCCCGAAGGGCAACATGCCGAGCTACCAGCTGCTCCTCCGGCACAACAGCCTGAACCGGACCGGTCTCCGCCCTCCCCCAGCGTCGACGTGATGTAGGGAAAAATGGGTCCTTCACATCCGCGCTCTCCTCGGTAATGAAGACCGACTTGGGAATGTCGAACTGGAACGGCTTGGAAGCCGGCGCACTTTCTTCAGCGACCTCCTGCTCATCCGCAGAGGCAGCAGCCTCAGATTCATCGGCCGCTGCCGCTACATGGCCAGGGAAAGCCAGCGAACAGACGATCAGGCAACCGCACAGAGTGGTAGCAGTCCGGAACATAGCAGAAATCGAGAGGGGTATGAGGTAATCCTTCATGGCACTTTGGCAGATGGCTGAGTCAGGGCAACCACATCGAATTTAAAGGAGAGCTTCTCACGAGACGGATCCGATTCCAATGTCGCTGCCTTCTTGCTACCGGAAGCAGAACTGTCCACCGAACTCAATGGAACGGGAATAGGCGCCACTTCCAGGTTCTGGGTCCTGAACATGGGGTAGGCATTCTCGAAAGTCGCAATAAATGCCCCGAATTGTTCGAAATAGCCCTCACCTGAGACTTTGAAGGCCAACGCCTTGTAAGGAAAATCCCCTATCATCTCCACGTCTTGGGCCGAGGGGGCATCCACCGACAATTGAAGTTCCGGGAAAGGTTCCTTAGCATCATTAATCAGGTCTCTAGCCCAGAGAAACGGGTCCTGATGGTCAGCCATGGTTGCTTCCAACCGGGCAAGTGAGTTGGACAGCTGGTTGGCCTCACTCTGAAGCGCGGCCACCTTGCTCACATAGCTTTGCGCGTTCGCCAGCTTTTCCTTTGCCTCTTTGCTGAGCACGCCGTGACGATCAATCGCATTCCGCGTGCTCTGGATCAAAAGCTGCCAGATGACTGCACCCGCAGCCAGAGTCAGAATCACCGTCAATACAAGTTGGTTGCGCTTGTCCTTGGAGAGTTTCATGTCCTAGCGCTCGCGTTCCTGAAACTTAAATTCGAGTACAAACTCCTGATAGGGTACGGACCCCGGGGTCAAATCCCGCATGACCGCCCCCATGGAAACAGTGCGCCCCACGGCGTTGTTCGTGCTGAAGAAAGGCTGCGCTGCTATGCGCTCCTGGCTGGGCTTCACTTGATCACCCGGATTAGGACTGACATCGACCATATCGACCATCACGGTGATGGTTTCCTTGGAAATCGCCGGAATACGAGGTGATGTAATCACCCCCGCCTTGTTGGTGCGGGCAGCCACAGCCGGCGTCACGGCAAATTTCTGCAAGGTATTCAGCCGACGCAGTTGAACCTGCGGTTGCGAAGCCATTTGCAAGGCGTTCAGGCAATTGCCCCAAAGAACCCGGGTAGAGGCGAGCTTCTGCAGGGAGTCCAGCCTGGCCGAGTACAGGGCAATGGCGGCTTCGTCAGCCAACGCCTGCTTATATCTGCCTTCAATCTGCTTGAATTGTGCCTGACTTGTCGTGGTCTGACGCCGCACCCCCATGAACTGGAACTGCAGGTAAGCCCCCCAAGCAAGCAGCATGGCCACCAGCCCCGCCGCTACATACGTAGCCCGCTTGACGGGGTCACGACGGCGTTCCTCGTCCCGCACCTGCTGTTCCGCGAGAAAATTGATACGGATAGGCATAGGGCTAGATCATCGTTAAGGCAGCACCGATTGCCGTTCCAAGCAAAGCTGCTTCGGCTTCAAAATTCGCCATTTGCTGCGCAGGTAGCGCAGGAGTCAGCCCAGCGACCGGGTTCCACGCCACACAGGGCACCATGAGCTCGGATTGAAGCACCTCGAGGAAAAAATCTGAGCGCGCTGCCGCCCCCGAAACATAAACCTTACCCACAGTGCGATCCTGCTGGTGCTCAAAGAAGTCGATTGAGGCCCGGAGCTCACGAGCCAGCGGCGAAAGCATGGGAATAAGAGTGCTTTCAACCTCATGAGCCAGACCAACCTTGATCCCCTCCGCCTCACTGTAGCTGGTGCCCAAGGCCTCAGCCAAACCCGTGGTCAACTTGTCACCCCCTACATTCACAACCCGACTAAGGATGATCTCCCCTTCCTGCAGGACGCAAATCGCCGAGTGCCGGAAGCCCAAGTCTACCATCGCAAAGGATTCCTTGCTGAAGACCTCGGGTTCCGCACTTTCAAAAGCGTTGACGGGGCAAATCAGCTCAGGGACTACGGCTTCAACCTGAAGCCCCGCACCCTTGGCCAAACCGATGCAGTCCTGCAGTATCGGGTTCTTGACCGCACCGACCAGCACCTTGGTCTTCTGTCCGGGTTTGGGCGGCTCACCCGAAGCACTGACCCGCGGAGGCCAAATATGACAATCAAAGGCCGAATCAGCCAAATCCTGCTGGAGATAGGATCGCGAATTAAACCGTAGCATCGACCGCATATCCCCCACCGGAACCAGCGGCATTTCAGCCGGGCGCAACAACGAATCGGAAGCAGCAACCGTCATGACAACGGCCTTGGTCTTTGCAGAGAGCGCCGCGAGCAGCTTGGACATTTTGTCCTTGGGGTCCATCACCCCGCCATCCGCGCTTCCCTGCATGCATTCCAGTACAGCGTAATTCGTGAGGGTGAAAGCTCCCCCCTTACACTGAATACAAGCTGCTTTGGCACTATGGGCCCCCAAATCGATGCCAATGATTTGGTCACGCCTCTTTGTACCGCTTCCCAAGAACGGCAAAGCCATAGGTCAGTTTCTAATGCTTTCGCATTTCATTTGCAAGAATTACGTCCCCAGCCCGAATCGCTAACCCTCAGTCAGCAAGCAGCTTGCCTGCCGTTCGGTGAGTTCGGGCCTCCCGAAGCATCCTCCTGCTCACTTTCTGCGTTTTTACGCCCGGCTCTCAAGTTCCTCTTGGCAGCCTCGTTCGACGCTGGCAGATTTTCCCAACTGCAGTCGCGTTTGAGACTAGACAACGAGTGACCCGATGAGTCCAACGTTGGAACAGTCTATCGGCACCTAAGCCGCACGACTAAAGGCCCGGTGAGTCGCCAGTTTAGCTCAGTGGTAGAGCAACGGTTTTGTAAACCGTCGGTCGTCGGTTCGAGTCCGACAACTGGCTCCAGGCTCTGGATGGAGTTCCGGACAGCAGGGCCGGATAGCAATGGAGATCCCCAAAATTCATGACTAAAGCCCTCATTACAGGCATCACTGGCCAGGATGGCTCGTACCTCGCCGAACTCCTCCTCGGCAAGGGTTACGAAGTGCACGGCATAATCCGTCGTGCCAGCACCTTCAACACGGGTCGCTTGGATTCCATCTACAAGGACCCTCATGTCGAGAAACGTCGCCTGATCCTGCACTATGGCGACATGAGCGATGCCAGTGCCCTGGCCCGCCTGATTGGCAAGATTCAGCCGGAAGAGATCTATAATCTGGCAGCCCAGAGCCATGTGCGGGTCAGCTTTGACGCTCCAGAATACACCACCGACATCACCGCCACCGGCGCGGTGCGCCTACTGGAAGCGATCCGCGAGACCGGCATACAACCCCGCTTCTACCAGGCTTCCTCCAGCGAGATGTTCGGGCTGGTGCAGGAAACCCCGCAGTCGGAGAGAACGCCATTTTATCCCCGCAGCCCTTACGCCTGCGCCAAGGTCTACGCGCACTGGATCACTGTCAACTACCGGGAGTCCTACGGTATGCATGCCAGTAATGGCATCCTCTTCAACCACGAATCACCCCGCCGCGGCGAGACCTTCGTCACCCGCAAGATTACCCGGGCGGTAGCCCACATCCGCGCCGGCCTGCAGGACCACCTTTACCTCGGCAACCTCGACGCCCAGCGGGACTGGGGCTACGCCAAAGAATACGTGGAGGCCATGTGGCGCATGCTCCAACAAGACAAACCCGATGATTATGTCATCGCCACCGGCGAGACTCACTCAGTGCGGGAATTCCTCGAAGTGGCCTTCTCTCATGCGGGACTGGACTGGCAGAAACACGTCAAGATCGACGCACGCTACTACCGCCCGGCAGAGGTGGACCTACTGATTGGCGACGCCTCGAAAGCACGGAAGCAGCTGGGCTGGGAACCCCAAACCAAGTTCGACGGCTTGGCACGCCTCATGGTCGATGCCGACATCCGGCGCCTTGAGGACGAGCAGGCCGGGCGGGTACGGGTCTCGAACGCATAAGCAGAAGCGATCCGCAGCAGCTCAGCGGAGTCGGGCGCCAAGGGAACGGGAGTCAAGCTGAGCCAAGCCCATCGACTCACATCTCCTGCCGCACAGCGTCGATGTACTCCCCGTAAACCCGGCGTATCCCCTCCTCCAAGCCGATCTCGGGTTTCCAGCCAAGTTCCCGGATCTTGCTGGAATCCAGAAGCTTGCGAGGGGTCCCATCGGGCTTGGAGTGATCCCATTCAACCTCACCCACAAAACCCACAACCTTCCGCACCAGCTCAGCCAACTCCGCAATCGTGACCTCCTGGCCCGAACCGATGTTGAGAATCGGCTCATCGGAGTAGTGCTCCATGAGGAAAATGCAGGCGCGGGCCAGGTCGTCGGAGTGTAAAAACTCCCGTCGTGGAGTACCGGTGCCCCAGAGGACAACCCGCGAATCCCCACGCTGCTTCGCCTCATGAAAACGGCGAATCAAAGCCGGCAGCACATGGGACCCCTGCAGGTCATAGTTGTCGCCCGGGCCATACAGGTTGGTGGGCATCGCGGAAACAAAATCAGAACCGTATTGGCGTCGATAGGCCTGGCACAGTTTGATTCCGGCTATTTTAGCAATCGCATACCACTGGTTGGTTTCCTCCAACGGACCGGAAAGCAGCGCACTTTCCGGGATTGGCTGCGGTGACAAGCGGGGATAAATGCACGAACTACCCAAAAACAGTAACTTCTTCACTCCATACCGTTGGGACGCATGGATGAGATGATTCTGCAACTGAAGATTCTCATAGAGGAATTCAGCCGGCCGACTCCGATTCGCCTCAATCCCACCCACCTTAGCCGCCGCCACAAAAACATATTCCGGACGCTCCTCATCAAAAAACCGATCCACCGCCGCCGCATTCAAAAGATCCAACTCCTGCCGGGTCCTGCCGACTACAGACGGATAGCCCAACGCGTTTAGCAATCTGCATAACGCACCTCCCACCAAGCCCTTATGCCCTGCCACATAAATTTTGGAGTGAATGTCCATTCGTAAGTTCGAGGCATCCTAGACCGCCACCCCCCACGAGGTCCACCCCCACCAGGGCAAACACGAATCGGGTTACGCCATAAACTGGACACAAGGACGGTAAAGTGTCCGGTTTAAGACAGGAACAACAGCCCCCCGCGACTGTCTCACGGGAAAAAGCCTTGCTTTTCGTGCCTTTGAACTTTGGCATCATGCCTGCTTAACCGAGACTTGCGGTTTGCAGAAGGCAATCAGTGAACAAAACCAGCAATATATGTAAATGCCTCCTGTCTGTGTTCACGCCGCAAACAAAAATAACAACAGCACAGCAATAAGGATCGAAATGAAGAGCATCAAGAACCTCCGCAAGGGCTTCACCCTCGTCGAAATTATGATCGTGGTGGCCATCATCGGCCTCCTGGCCGCGATCGCCATCCCGAACTTCGTTCGGGCTCGCGAAAGCGCCCAGACCAACTCCTGCATCAATAACCTCCGCCAGATTGACGGCGCCAAGCAGCAATGGGCGCTGGAAAATCGCGCCGCCAGCACGGCCACCGTTGCCGAAAGCGCCATCGCTCCTTACCTGGGCCGTGACGCAGCAGCCACCACCGTGGACATCGTTTGCCCGGCTGGCGGAACCTCCGCCACGTTCGCCACCAGCTACACGGTCAACACGGTGGACACCGCTCCGGTCTGCCAGATCAATGGTACCGACCACGTCCTGCCATAATGGTTTCTGAAGCGTAAATTCTCGCAAGAAGGGTCCGGGAACTCCCCGGACCCTTCCTCTTGGTGGGCAGGCCGTACGCAGCCGGATTAAGGAGCGGACTTGTCCGGATCGTGCGCAGGCTTGCCTAGGCGAGTCATTTGTAGTTAGAAAGGCCCCAATGCGCGCTGCAGTCCCCCAGCAAAAGCTAGCTTTCACGCTCGTCGAAATCATGATCGTGGTAGCGATCATTGGCCTCCTCGCCGCCATCGCGATTCCCAATTTCGTCAAGGTGCGAGAGCGGGCACAAACCAACGCGTGCATCAACAACCTCCGTTTGATTGATGCATCGAAACAACAGTGGGCTCTGGAGATGCGCCAACCTGGCAGCGCCACACCCACGATCTCCGAGATTTCGGATTACCTCATCCGGGCAAACAACTCCCGTCTGCCGTTTTGTCCTGCGAATCAAAGCACGAACTTCACGGCGAATTATAACATCAACCAAGTAACCAATCCCCCAACCTGCGTGCAGGTGCCGGCGGATCACAGGCTGCAGTTCTAGACAGCAGTCGCGACGGGTTCTCGGTTTTCAGGTCCGGACCTTGTCCGGGCCTTTTGTTTAGAGCGCAGGCTGCAATCAACACCCCGGCCCAAGCCAACATCAGGCCCAAGTAGAAAGCCGGATCCCAATAAACCAGTTCCAGTTGATGCTCGCCGGAAGGAAGCGCCACTGCCTGCAGCGCTAGATCAGTCCTCAATAACGGAGCGACCTCACCATCAATCGTCGCAGACCAATGCGGGTGATGGGCCTGGGCAATGCGTAGTAATCCCGCTTGCTGCACATCCGCACGAATGGACACTCTTCCAGCCGACCACGCCGAAGACACCACTTTTGCCTCAGCAGGGTTTACAGCAAATGACTGAGGATAAAATCGATTCGTGATGAGGCAGGCATGCAGCGGTGCCTGAAATCCTGGCTCGCGGAGAATGCGAAGGACGTCCTCCTGCGATCGAACAGGTCTTGCAGCGGGAAACGTGAGCAGCGGGGACACAGGACTTCGGCTCATCCATTCAAAGTCGGTTCCCGGCCGGGTCATTTGACTGACAGCCAGAAGGTCCAATACTCCACCACCACCATCAGCTGACTGTTGTTGGGCTATCGCTCTCAGCGCCAGACTATCGGGCAGCTCGAGAGAGAAGAACCCGTGGACAATCGGGATCCGCTCAATCAGGTTCACATTCCCGAGCAAGGCCAACCGCAGGATCAGGAAGTTGTTCTCCAGACCGGAGATATCGCTCTGCCAGACGCGATTCCCGGCCTTTACTTCCGTCATGGCCCTGGATGCGCCGAGCTGCGGAACCGGCTGCATATCGGGCAAGTCCGCGAAGAATGGAGCCAGAATCCGGTTTTCGGCACTCGGATTCTGGTTGGGTTGATGAGACCCGAGATCAAACGCGAGCACTCCCAACACAATCAGCGCACCAGCCCAGGAGGGAAACCTGCGATCCCGAACTGAGTCAGTTACCATCAGGCCGCCAGCAAACAGCACCAGCAGGAACGACCTTGTCCAACCACTTCGAAAACTCTGGTCCCAATCCTCCCCCACTCCTGGATTCACCCGCGCCAGAAATACCAACGCTGAGATCACCAGAAGAAAAGCCCCAACCAGGATCCCAATGCCACGCGCCCGCTTGCTCAACGTCACCCCGATCGTATGGAGCCCCCGCACTCCGTAGGCTGCAAGGAGGGGCAACGCAAAAGTCGTGAGGATAATATACTTGATGGGAAAACGGATGAATTGCAGCGGGGGCAGGGCCCGCTCCACCATGGGCAGCAAGCCCCCTCGCCCCCCCGTAGCCAACCAGAAGCCAAAGAAGGCCAGACTAAGCAGAACCAACACCCTGGATGATCGGACCCGCCACACCGCCAGAACAGACAGCAGAACGATTCCGATCCCCGGGTAGAAGGAGTTGGTCCAGAACTGGTCCCGATGAAAGGCAATCCCCAGCGGCGAAACCAGAGTGCGGTACAAAGGCACAAGGAAGTTGCCCCAGGCACCGGGCGCCATGGACCAGTCCGGACGATCAAATGCAGAGGCCCGATGAGAATGCTGGGTGAGCAACTCGAGAAAGGGCAACAGCTGCGCGGCCGAGAGCAGCGCCACGCACACTACAACGAGCAGGAGTCTCCCCAGCACCGGGACATCACGCACCCGTAGACCGAATTGTCCCCCAAACACCCAAACCGCTGCGGCACTCACCCACGTGAGGAGGATCACCTCCGGGGCTCCAGTTAACATCTGCATCGCTCCCAGCACCACTGCATGAACCAGCCATCTCCCTCCACGTTGGCACGCCACATCAACCCCAAGCACCAACCAGGGCATCCAGGCGAACGCCGCCATGTTGTTGGGCCACATCATGGAATTGGTCAGTAAGCCACCCATGGCAAACCCCAGACCAGCGACACTGGCCCCCAACCGATCGCCCGCCCATTTCCATGCCAGCCAGTAGATCCCGAGCCCGGCCCAGGCAAGGTGGAGCACCATGAAGAGATTCACACCCCAGGGTAACGGCAAAAGCAGATAGATGAGCGATCCCGGGTAGAGCACCATGGTGTTCCACTGCGCCAGGAAGGGCATCCCACAACCATTGTAAGGGTTCCAAAGCGGAACCTCGCCCTGCCAGAAAGACACATGATGGTGGTAGGCGATAGGATAGCCGAAGATCCCAAAATCCCGATAAAAGAGGGTCCGGAATCCAAAGGCGATGTCCCCGTAAGTCAGCAGAATCACCACGCCGAGGAACAAGGCAAACCCCGGGAAAGTGAGCCCCCCGCCTTGTGTGAAAGTTCGAATACGGAATGACATGGCGAATCGGGTCGTCGCGCCAACACCATTCGCGGACACTTGGTCACAAACGCAGGCGGAACGTCATAGCTTACCCTGTCAGGCGATCCCCGTATGAAAAGGACAATCTCCAGAGGGATCACTCGGCATTGACCGTCCCGGTTGCACCCCAAACCCTGCCAGTTGAGAGCCGCTGAACCTCCTCTAGCCCCGATATCCTGCTCCTACCTCAGCCGCGTTGCGTGCTCCTGCAGCCACTGTACGTCGCGGTTATCGGGAGACAACCGCACATCCGGGATCAGCCCATCCTTCTGCAACGGGGGCGTAGTCCGGTCATCCACCCACCCATGAATCTCAGCATGTCCGTCAGCAAAAGACAGTCCTCCCGCCCGGTTATGATAGCTGCCAGGCAGGTCATAGAACCCCCTCATGGCCGGTTCATTGGGCCAGCCCTGCATGTCAGTGGCGAAGTTGCCTATGTCGATGCTGTCTTGCCGCATGTCCAAAAACAGAAAGGTCATGGAGGGACCAGGATCCACCATGTCGCTCTCCTTCAGGTAAACCCTCCAGCGCGAACCTCCGGGCAAAGCCCAGTCCGAACTCCCGGAAAGCCCTCCATCCACCCCGCCAAAGCCACCAACCCAGACGTTCATAGACATACTACGCACACGCTTGACCCGCTGACCTGCATACGCCCCCCGGCTGGGCACCACCGTGGCCGAGTCCGAAGGGCACTTCCAGATGTCTGCATTCTCGCCGCAATAGGACCAAAGCCGGCTTCTCTTAATGTCCTTCTCCAAGTCCCAGTTGGAGTCGTTGTTGGGATTAAAATCCATCCCGCCCGTCACCCACGCAAACTCGTCCAACTGCGGGCCGGCAGGGTGGCCGCTGGCAAAAAGAATCCGACCGTCGTTGTCCGCATTGTAGCTGATCCAAGCCAGGGTCAGCTGCCTGAAGTTGTTCATGCACTGGATCCCCTGGGCTTTGGATTTGGCACTACTCAGGGCCGGCAGCAGCATCCCGGCGAGGATCGCAATGATGGCAATCACAACCAAAAGCTCAATCAGGGTAAAAGCGCCAGTTGAGTCACGGCCTCTGTTAGAGGCGTCCAAGCCCATGGCACGACTGGTTTTGGATTCGCAAGGAACCGTGCGCATGTCTCAGTTTGCTGTCGTTTCGATGAATGTCAACGCGTGGACATACGTAGCCCGCAGGGCCTTTTAGGCCCGCATCGCGAAAGAAATAGGGAGACGGAAGCCCTCGTTAACCCTGAATTCGTCTTTGACACTCCGAATGCCGATTGGCAAGGTGCCCGCTCGATTGACAAGGGTTGCAGGCGGGATAAAAGGATTCCGCGGAACTGCCCTCGTAACTGAAAATATCTTATGTCTGAACTCGAAGGAAACCTGCTGGTAGCCCAATCGGGCGGGCCTACCTGCGCGATCAACGCCAGTGTCGCCGGAGTGGTGACCGAAGCGGGCAAGCACGCCTGCATCACGGAAATCTACGGCGGTCTGAACGGTATCTATGGAATCCTCAACGAGAACCTGTGCGACCTGAATGAAGAGATGGCACGGGCCATCGAAGGCCTGAAGCACACCCCGGCCGCTGCGCTCGGGACGTGCCGCTACAAGATCGATTTCAAACGCAACCCGGAGGCCGCCGCCAAGGATATGGACCGGCTCTTCGAAGTCTTCCAGGCGCACAATATCCGCTACTTCTTCTACGCCGGTGGCAACGATTCCCAAGATACCTCCCACAAGATTCACGAGGAAGCCGTGAAACGTGGCTGGAGCATGAAGGTGATCGGAGTCCCCAAAACCATCGACAACGATCTTCCCCACACCGACCACTGCCCCGGATACGGCTCAGTCATCAAATACTGCGCCGCGACCACTATGGAGATCGGCTTCGACGTGGGCAGCATGGCGACCGATGACGGCTCGTGCTGCATCGTCGAAGTCATGGGCCGCTCAGCCGGCTGGATCGCAGCAGGCACCGTCCTCGCCAAGCGCGACTCAGACAACCCGCCCCACATCATTCTCCTCCCGGAAATCCAATACGACCTGGATGCCGTTCTCGCCAAGGTCAAGGAAACCGTGGAAAAGCACCGCTATTGCGTGATGGTCGTCGGCGAAGGGATTCGCAACGCCCAGGGAGAGGAGATTGGTGCGGACAAGACCAAGCTGGACGCCTTTGGCCACCCCCTCCTTTCGGGCGCTGCCGACCGGCTGGCCGAAATGATTCAGGGCAAACTCGGCACCAAGACCCGCACTGTGAAGCTCGGTTACGCCCAACGAGCGGCCGCACACTTCGCAAGCGCGACCGACATTAATGAATCCTTCGCTTGCGGTGAGGCCGCAGTCCGCGCCGCCACCAATGGCATGAGCGGACTGATGGTGAAGATCGTTCGCCGCTCCAGTCACCCCTACAAGTGGGAACTGGCGCTGCAGCCGCTCGAGGACATCGCCAATGTCGAACACTTCGTCCCCCGTGAATGGATCAGTGAGGACGGAATGCTCCCGAACGAAAAGTTCGTGGAATATGCGCGACCCCTGGTCGAAGGCGAAGTGCAGCCTCCCATGGACGGCGGCCTGCCGAAATACGTCACCCTCGAGAAGGTGCCGGTGGAAAAGAAACTGCCGCCCCGCGCCTAAGCCTCTCTGAGATCTTCAAACCGGCATGTCAGTTCGCTGACGTGCCGGTTTTGCTTTTTGCCTTCCCGTCACCTCTCACTTCAATCACTCAATCGGCTTCAGCCGCAGATAATCCAACCCGAACATATAGGCTTGGACCGCCTTGGGATTGGCTCCCACCACTGTGACTGAGAACTGATTTGTCCCTTTCTTCAGCTCAAACACTCCAAGGTCAACCTCACCAGTAGGTTGAACGTCAGGATTGTAAAAGTCTCGCGGCCCACCCAAGGGGTTACCGTTCACCGCAAGTTGATGGATACCGTAGTCCTTGGCGGCAAGAAACTGGCCCAGGACACGAAAACGTCCTTGGGTCGGCGCCTCGAAAACCACAACCAGCCGGTCCCCCGGTTTCATCCCCGCATGCCACCACAGATGGCGGCCCGCACTTAAATCTCCCCAATCCTGCGGCTCGGCCAACCCAACTACCTCCGCCGTCTTCATGTCTTCCCCTTCGATAGCACCAGCAACCCGCGGCACAACGTAATCCGGCATCGGCCTCACTACAGCACGGGAGGCCTTCACTGCAGGAAATGTATCAGTAGCCCCCGGTTTGGCGTACCAGTAGGCAACCACTGCCATGTTCACCAGACACTTCTCATTCCAATGCCAAAGCTCCATATCAAACCGGAAATCCTGTCGGAACGGAATCTGATCCAGGATATGGAACCGGTTGACGCTGGTTCGCCCGTAATTCCCGGGGCCAGTGCAACGAGGCTGCGCATGATAGGCGTGGCTAAATAGCCCCGGCCAACACCAGGCATACCCGTAGTAATCCTCCGTACCCGTCCCGAAATGACTCGGGAACTCCTCCCCATCGACGTAGATCTTCTCATCCCCTTCCCCCCACCAGTCCCGCACCGGATTGTCGATGGCAAAGGCAGCACCAACAAAGACCCCCTGCCCAGTTGTGTGCAGATAGTTCCAGTCGATCATCGGCCGGCTGGGCACATCAAATTCAGCCCTCCATTTGGCGTGGAAGTGCATTGAACCGTCCGTCCAGGCATACGGCTTCGTGTAAATCTTTCCTCTCAGCTCAACGATCGATCCAGTGTAGTTCACCAGCTGAATGTCCGCCCGCCGACCGAACGGCATTCGCCAGCTGCAATACAGTTCACCTGAATCGGTCATTCCCACGGGCAGGGCCTCAAAGGGATTAATACCGGGAGCACTCCCAAAGAAATCGCCCAGCGGTGTTTCCACGGTCTTCTCGCCATCAAACGTGATGCGGAGCACCACACCTCGCAGCGCCGCTTCCAAATCCTCCGCAACTGGAGTCAGCACCGCTCCAGTAATCATCGAAGGCCCCCAGAGGGTCTCCTCCACAATGTCACCCGAACCCAGTTGAAAGCGAAACTCCGTGGATGAACCCACCGCTCCTAATCCGGTAGCCCGGGGCGATTGCAACTGTGCAACCAATTTCTTCAATCGATCCCCCTGCTCCAGCAAAGACTGACTCGAGAAACTCTCTACCTCTACTCCCGCGAGATACCGGCGGTAGTTCACATGATAGTAGAAATCCCCCTCGTCACTGGTGATCTTGCAATGGTTGGCGTAGGGAATCGGCAAATACAGATTCCACCCCTTACTATACTCGCCGGCCACCGGACGGGGAAGCTCCGGCAATATCCCCCCGAGCAGATCCGTCATCGGAGCCACCAAAGCCGGCGTCTTCGCTCCGTCGATGTAGATTCTCAAATTACCTGCCGGATTGGCCGACCAAATACGCACCACGACACCCGGCCCATCAGCATCCAGCATAACGAACTCTTTCCTCCCCTCGTTCTCTTCCACCCGCAAGTAGTGGCCGCGATCGCCGTTGGCAAACCACTCCACCTCAGGTGACTTGGAGGACCGGTCATAGGAGGAAGACTGAAGACAGTAAAAGGGCGGATCGGGAAATTCCGCCAGACCCTCCAAATCCACCATTTCCTGCAGCAGACCTTGCATGGTCACTTGCGCACTGCCTGCGGTGCAAACCGAAGAGCCGGAGGTGATGGAAATCGCGACCAGAATCGTACCCCATGAGAACCGACAGCACTGCATACCACCCCGCCCAGACATTAGCCTGTTTGCCTTTTAAAACAATGCTTTCATTATCATTATACATCCTTTAGCTGCCTCACTGTCGCAGACACCCCCCACCAAGGCAACGCTCCAAATGAACTCAAAACAGAGGAAATCAACCCGGCGGACATCAAGAACGGGAGCAAACGGTGAATAGCCTGTGAATAACTCCCACTTGATTCACAATCGGTTTCGGCTTACCTGATCCATTGGCTGGGTCATACGTAGTCACCAAGAACCGGCGTAATGAGATCACGTCGCCGG
>JBMTVN010000002.1:0-46434 GCA_049451415.1 Limisphaerales bacterium
CGAAGATACGAAACGAACGACCTGTTCGACTCGCCGCGCTATCATCGCGTGGCAGTATGCGACGGGGCCTCGGCAATCGACCTCGAGCTGAAACTGGCTGCCGCGGACGTTCAACGCCGTTACCAGCGCGAGCTGAAGTCGTTTGGTGGCAAGTATACCCGCAACCACTATTTGCATCCGGTTTGGGATCTGGGGGGGAACGTCATCACTGAGGACGCACCGGAGGATCACTTGCATCAGAGGGGCATCTACTGGGCGTGGCATCAGGTCTGGGTGAATGACATTCGGCTGGGGGATGCGTGGGAGTGTCGGGATTTTGAGTGGGTTGTGGAGGATGTTCAGGCTGGGAGTGAGGGGGGGGTGGGGCATTTGGAGGCGAGTGTGTTGTGGAGGTCTCCGGACTATCGGGATGAGGCAGGCGGCATGCGGTTTGTGGCGCGTGATCGCCTGAAGTTGAAGGTTTATCCGAGGACGGAGCACAGGCGTTTGATCGATATTGAAGTGGAGGTCTGCGCTTTGGTGGATGGTTTAAGGATTGGTGGATCTGAGGACAGCAAGGGGTACGGGGGATTCTCCACGCGCTGGGTCTGTCCGCAGGATCTGGCATTCATGGGGGCGGGTGGGGAAGTTGTGCCGCGGAACGAGGCGGTGCGCGCGGGTGCTTGGGTAGACTTCATCGGTTCCTTTGGTGGGCAGGGCAAATCGGGGGTTGCGGTGTTCTCGCATCCGGAGAATCCGCAGCCCGCGGATCTTTGGGTTTTGCGGCGGTCGAAGAGCATGCAGAACCCGCTTTATCCGGGGCGTGATCCGGTGGGGTTGAAGCGTGGAGAGCCGTTAGTATTGCGATATCGGCTGGCGATCCATGACGGGGTGGCGGGGGATGGCGAGGTGGGGGGCTGGTATCGAGACTATTCCGGGCCAGTGGATGTGGAAGTGCGGTGATGCTGTGCGGTGGGGGCGGTTGTTGCTTACCTTCCGCAGTCGACCACTTGTTTGCGGAGGAAGCGCAGGGCCCAGAGGCGGGCTTCCTGTCGATCGGCCTGAGTGCCGCCCTGCACTTCCAGGTGGTCCTGCTCGGTCCTGACCAACTGGGCGGAGCCGAAAGCGGCGATGAGTCGGCCGGAGGTTTGGTGGAAGGAGTCCAGATATCTTTTGGTTCTCATTGGCGGGACTGTAGTGCAAGGGGTGGGACGCAGGTTGTCCAAGGCTCCAAGGACGCGGCAGCTTGCGGGAGGTAGCGGGGGTTGGGGAGAGGTCGGGCTGCTTGAATGTGCGCAGCCGGAGAGCGTGAGTGGTCTGGCTGGACGCGTATGGCTCCGGTTTTATTGCCTGGTTGTGTTGCTGATGCGGGACGGCCTCCGGGCTTTCGGCTTGAGAGTGAGGGGTTGTGGGGCGTAGTTTTCGTCGCCGCCTTTGGGACCCTTGCCGGACTGGCGGAGGATTGCCGGGCGGCGAACTTCCACGGACATCTATGGCTAGATTCAAGTTTGGTGCATGCAACACGGCCCACACCGGTTTATTGGACTGGGTGGAGGAGGTTGCGCAGTTGACTGAGGCGACTAGGGTTTTCTGGTGCAACGGTTCTGAGAGTGAGAGGAACGCGTTGAGTGACCAGGCGGAGGCGCAGGGGATCCTGATCAAGTTGAACCAGGTCAAGTGGCCGGGGTGTTATCTGCATCGCACGCATCAGGAGGATGTGGCGCGGGCGGAGGAATGCACCTATGTGTGCACTGAGAGCGAGGAGGATGCGGGGCCGACCAACAACTGGATGGCGCCGCGGGACATGCATCGGAAGCTGGAGGGTTTGTTGCAGGGGTGCATGCAGGGGAGGACCATGTATGTGGTGCCGTATGTGATGGGGCCGTGCGGGTCATCCATGGCCAAGGTGGGGGTGGAGTTGACGGATTCCCTCTATGTAGTTTTGAGCATGGGGATTTTGACGCGGATGGGGGAGGTGGCTTTGGAGCAGTTGGGTGAATCAGGTGAATTCATGCGTGGGATTCACAGCAGTTTGGATTTGGACCCCGAGCGTCGGTACATTGCGCATTTTCCGCAGGACAACTCCGTTATCTCGGTGGGGTCGAACTATGGTGGCAACGCCTTGTTGGCGAAGAAGTGTCATTCTCTGAGGCTGGGTTCCTGTCAGGCGAGGACTGAGCATTGGATGGCAGAGCACATGACCGTGCTGAAGGTGACTCCTCCGGCGGGTGAGGTGACGTATGTTGCCGCGGCGTTTCCTGGCTGTGCCGGGAAGACGAACTTCGCGATGATGGTTCCCCCGGAGAGTTATGGTGACTGGAAGGTTGAGACGTTGGGTGATGACGTGGCGTGGATGAGGCCTGGGGCGGACGGGCGGTTATATGCGGTGAATCCTGAGGCGGGGTATTTTGGGGTTTTACCCGGGACGAATTCTGTGACCAATCCGAACGCGCTGCGCGTGATGGCAAAGAACACGCTGTTTACGAACGCGGCGTTGTTGCCTGACGGGGACATCTGGTGGGAGGGGAAGGATGGGGATGTGCCGACGGAGTGCGTGGATTGGAGGGGGCAGCCATGGACGCCGGAGAGTGGCGGGACTGCTGCGCATCCTAACGCTCGGTTTACTTCGCCCATGCAGAACAATCCGGCTTTGGCTGTGGAGGCGGATGCTGCCGAGGGGGTGCCGATCAGCGCGATTATTTTCGGTGGTCGTCGGGCATCAACCATTCCCCTGGTGTTTCAGGCATTTAACTGGGTTCATGGCGTGTATGTGGGTGCCACTATGGGCTCGGAGGGGGGAGCTGGAGAGACGGAAGTGCGGCGTGATCCCATGGCGATGCTGCCTTTCTGTGGCTACGACATGGGAGACTATTTCCGTCACTGGCTGAACATGCGGAAGCGGATTCGTCTTTTGCCGCGCGTGTTTCACGTGAACTGGTTCAGGCGCGATGCCAGCGGGAATTTCCTTTGGCCGGGGTTTTCGGAGAACATCCGCGTATTGCGCTGGATTGTTGACCGTTGCCATTACCGGGTGGGTGCGGAGGAAGGGGTCTTGGGCTGGATGCCTTTGGTGGAGGACTTTGATTTGGAGGGATTGCGAGATTTTGGGGAAGCAGAATTCGCGGAGGTGCAGGCCACCGACGGGGAGGAGTTACAGCGTGAGGTGCTGATGCATGAAGAGTTGTTTATGCGTCTTCGCCGGACTCTGCCGAAGGAGTTTATCTACGAGAGGCATCTATTGATCAGCCGCTTGTAGGGCGCTTTGCGGCAGCCGAGTGGTGTCAGGATTTGACTGGCAGGGCTTCGTCGATGAGCAGGACGGGGATGTTGTTGCGGTAGGGGTAAAGAAACAGGCCGTCCTCGCGCAGGAGGCCTTGGGTGATGGTTTCGGACACAGGCTGACCGGCCCGGTTCTTTGCTTTGCCTGACCGGATATCCTCGTTGAGGCGATCCAGCAGCTCCTTGTCGGCTGGTTTAAGGGGCTGATGGGATTCGGGGCAGCAAAGGATTTTAAGTAGTTCCGGGGTGATGGTGTTGCTCATGGTTTTTCAGGCTTTGGGCAGTTCAGGAGTGGTTTTGGATGAAGCGGCCTGGAAGACCTGTTTCAGCGGGATTCCCGCTGCTTCGGCCACTGTTCGGCAGTCTTCATATTCCGGGGCGGACTGGATGACTTCACCATTGAGCAGGCCTTGCTTGATGCGAACCTTGCCCCAAGGGGTCGTGGTTTCGGTGAAAGACCTGCGAAGCTTGCGTCGTTCGGAGATGGAGCGGCGCACCCCGAAAGCTGAGGTTTCCCGCAGGATGAGTTCGCTAAGGGTATCGGCTTGCTCCGGGGGGGCGAGGACAGTGAGCAGGATTCCGGGCCTCGATTTCTTCATTTGGATGGGGGTGTGGAACACATCCAGGGCACCTGCGGAGAGGGCCTTTTGAATGAAGTGCCCGAGGAGTTCCGGGCTGAGGTCATCGAGGTTGGTTTCGAGGACCGAGACTGAGTCGGATTCCCAATCGAGTGGTGTGGGGGCGGTGCTGGACTCGCCGAGGATGGCGCGGAGAACATTGGGGCGGGTCTGGTTGGTGCGAGAACCGAGACCGAAGCCGACCTTTGTGGCGACTAGGTCTTGCATGGGGCCGGACGATTCGGCGAATTCGGCCAGGAGTGCGGCCCCGGTGGGTGTGACGAGTTCATTGGGTTCCTCGCATTGGGTGATAGGGATACCGCGGGCGCCCAGGATGGAGAGCGAGGCCGGGCCGGGAAGCGGATAACGTCCGTGGGCGCAGCGGATAAAGCCGGTGCCCTCAACGACCGGGCCGGAGAGGACTCTGGGGCGTTCGAGGTAATCCAGGGCGATACAGGCTCCTATGATATCGACGATGGAGTCGATGGCGCCAACTTCGTGAAAGTGGACTTCCTCCGGGGGGAGTCCGTGGATTTTACCCTCTGCCTCGGCTACCCGCTGGAACACTTGAATGGAGCGGGTTTTGACCCAGCCGGAGAGGCTGCTTTCCTCGATTAGTCTGCGGATGGTGGCAAAGGTGCGGTGTTCGTGATGATGGTGGTGGGTTTCACCATCGGACTCAGGGGAATCGTGGTGGTGGTGGTGATCCGTGTGGGGGTGCGAGTGGTCGGAGTGGTCGTGCTTGTGGTCGTGATGCGCGTGGGAGTGTTGATGCTTGTGATCGTGTGCATGGTCTTCATGGACGTCGAATTTGATGCCGGAGATCTGGGATTTCTCTCCGCGCGCAGCGTGGAGGTGGTAGCCTTGGAGGTGCACCTTGGCGAGTTCGGCCTTGAGGTGTTCGAGGGGTACGCCGAGATCGAGCATGGCGCCGATGAACATATCGCCGCTAATGCCGCTGAAGCAGTCGAGGAAGAGAGTTTTCATTGGGTGGCGGGAGGTTGGGCGAGGGCATTGATTTGGCTGGCGGCGTAGCCTGCGCCGAAGCCGTTGTCGATATTGACGACCGTGACACCACTGCCGCAGCTGTTCAGCATACCGAGCAGGGCGGCGACACCTCCAAAGCTGGCGCCATAGCCGATGCTGGTGGGGACGGCGATGACTGGACGGTGGACTAGGCCGGCGACGACACTGGGCAGGGCGCCTTCCATGCCGGCGACCACGACCAGGACATTGGCTTGGAGGAGGTCGGTATGGCGGCTGAGAATGCGATGCAGTCCGGCGACTCCGACATCAAAGATGCGCTGGACCTGGTTTCCCATGATATCGGCGGTGACCGCTGCTTCTTCTGCGACGGGGATGTCGCTGGTTCCGGCGCAGAGTATGGCGACGGTGCCTTGTCGTTTAGGCAGCGGTTTCTTCTGGAGCGTCAGGCAGCGCGCTTCCTCGTGGTGGGTGGTATGTTTGGGGAATTTCTTGCGGAGGGCTAAGGCGTGTTCCCTGGTGACGCGGGTGATGAGGACTGGTTGTCCCTTGGAATGGAGTTTGGCAGCGATGGCGGTGGTTTGCGCGGGGGTTTTGCCGGCGCCAAAGATGACCTCAGGGAATCCTTGGCGTAGGGCGCGATGGGTATCGACCACGGCAAAGCGCAATTCTTCCAGCGGGGCGGCCTGGAGGTTTTGCAGCACGTGGTCCATGCTGGCTTTGCCGGCACGAAATCTTTCAAGCAGGGCAACGACCTGGTCCTTAGTCATGGCGGCGAACGATGCCACGAAGCGGGCCGGAGGTCAAAGGGAGTGGATGTGATTTTATGTGCTGTAGCCGAGAACATTTTGGGGTGTATCTTATTACCCTTGAAGCTGCAGGGCATGATCACGCAGTGGAGCAGCAGGGTCCTCTGGACTTCTGCGTGTGTGGGGGTTTTGCTTTCCGTCTACGTGGTTGGTCTGGGGCCGGCCGTCAAGATTCACGATTTGGTGAAGATTCCATGGGTAGAGCGGGCCATTGAGGTTTTCTATGCGCCACTGGTGTGGGTCCACGAGCGTTCTGACCTGGCGAGGGATCTTTTGGACTGGTATGTCGGACTATGGATTTAGCCTTGGTCGCAAAGAAAAACCCCCGGGGGAGGGCCCTGGGGGTAACTGTTCCGGCTTGCCGGAGATGCTCAGGGATTAACGAAGGTTGTGGTGCGTTCCCAGAGCCAGATCACATCCTGGTTGTTGGCTTGGTTGACCGTCTGGACGGTCTTCTGGGTGACGGGAGGCATGGTGCGGGGATCCTTCCATTTGCGTATCTCCGCGTGTCCGTCGGCGAAGGAGAGGCCGCCGGCTCCGTTGTGGTAGCTCGCCGGGAAGTCCGGGAGGGAAGCTTGGGCCGGGTTGGGGTAGCCGCGCATGTCGATGACAAAAAACCCATCGTTCATGCTGTCGGGATGTTCATCAAGCAGCACCCAAGTCATGGACGGACCGGGATCGACGAAATCGGAGTCCTTGAGGTAGGCGCGGAATTCTGTTCCACCGAACCAGGTGTGGACGCCTTCGTTCATGCCGATCCATGAGTTCATGGACATGCTGCGCAGGCGCTGGATAGTTTGGTTGGCGTAGGGGCCGCTGGGTGGGCGGACGCGGACGACGTCGGCCGGGCACTTATAGATGGCGAGGGTATTCCCCGTGTAGGGCCAGATCGCGCCGGCCATGATGGTGTTGGTGGGGTCCCAATTGGAGGTGTTGCCGGCGTCATAGCTGAGGATGCCATGAACCCACGCAAAGGGGTAATTGGGGTTGCTGGTATTGTCGGAGACGTAGGCGTAGGGGAGGCGGCCGTTGTTGTCATCGACATAGAGACGCCAGGCCATCATGAGCTGTTTATTATTGTTCATGCACATGATGCCATGGGCCTTCTGCTTGGCCTTAGCCAGGGCGGGCAGGAGCATGCCGGCGAGGATGGCAATGATGGCGATCACGACCAGCAGCTCGATCAGGGTGAAGCCGTGGGCGGTGGATTTGCGGTAGTTCAGTATTCCAGTTTGGTGCTTCATGGCGATTGGAATCAGTTGAATGGAACCTAGCAGCAGAGCAGGGGAGGTCAATGCCCGCTTTCAGCTGGTGATTCCATCAGGTCTGGCTTCTTGTCCGGCTCGGCGGGGCGGTCATCAAACTTGTACTTCGAGGTTTCCACTTTGACGTAGTGGAGGATGACGGGTGCGAGAATCATGCCGGGAATGCCCATAAGCTCTTCGCCCAGAACAATCGCCAGAAGGGTCATCCACATGGGATTCTTGATGCGGTCACCGATGATCTTGCTGTTCAGGAAGTATTCGAGCTTGTGGATAATGATGAGGAAGAGGAGGGATATGAGGGCCATTTTGGGGGAGATGGTAAAAGCGACCCCTACGATGAGCGTATTGCTCATGATGTTGCCGATGATGGGGAGGAGTCCGCAAAGGAAGGTGAGGGCGATGAGGACTGTGGTATAGGGGAAGTGATTCCAGAGCAGGAAGACCGCGGTCAGGGAGGTGTTGATCGTGGAGATGGCGATCTGGGCTCCGATGACCTTGGCGAAGCTCCGGTAGAAGGTGATGAACCTTTGGGTCATTTCATGCCCCACCAGTGCATAGAGGCTGTCTTTGACGACCTGCGGGTCATCATCTGCGCGCCATCGGGCATTGAAGTGCAGGCTGGCGGCGACGACCAGGCCGATGATGAGCAGGGCGAATTCGAAGATCGTGCTTCGGAGGTATCCGCCGAAGTTGGCGACGCGGTCCTTGACTTCGTCCACTGCGATTTTGCGGAGGCTGGTGTAGTCGCTGAAGGGGAGCTCAACCTTGTGGCGCTCGGCGTATTCAGTAATGGCAGGGATGGTTTCGTCAGCAATCTTGGGGAGTGTAACGTAGGTCTTGTGACCGAAGTAGAACAGGCCGTAGCCGATGGCGACTACGGCCACGAGGTAGAGACTGATTCCGACGAAGCGGTTGCCGCGGATACTGAAGAGCCTGAGGGCGAAGTAGCCGAACAGGATGGTCAGCAGCAGGGTGGGCAGGTGCAGGAGCCCGGTCAGGCCGAAGAAAACGGCCATGAGCACGTAGGAGATGCGCTCAGCCTGGCTCATAAGCACCTTTGGATTACCGAATTTTCTCGAGCATGGCGGGGAGGAGCTCACTGATCTTGATCCGTTCCTGCTTCAGTGTATCGCGGTCGCGGATGGTCACCGTGTCTTTCAGGGCATCGCCATTTTCGCCGAGGGTGTCGAAATCGATGGTGATACCGAACGGGGTTCCCGCCTCGTCCTGTCGGCGGTAGCGGCGGCCGATGGCACCGGCTTCGTCGTAGAACACCGTCATGAAGGGGCGGAGGAGTTCCTGGACCTCGCGGGCTTTCTGGACGAGTTCGGGTTTGTTTTTGAGGAGGGGGAAGATGCCGGCCTTGATGGGGGCGATGCGCGGATGGAGTTTCATGACGACGCGGGTTTCCATTTGTCCCTTGTCATTGGGGGCCTGGTCTTCGGTATATGCGTTGCAGAGGAGTGCGAGGACGAGGCGGTCGGCGCCGGCGCTGGGTTCGATGACGTGCGGGATGTAGCGGGCTTTGGCTTCCTCGTCGAAGTATTCCATGGATTTGCCGCTGGCCTCCTGGTGTTGGGAGAGGTCGAAGTTGCCGCGGGCGGCGATGCCCTCGAGTTCCTGGGTTCCGAAGGGAAACTTGTAGAGGATATCGACGGTGGCTCTGGCGTAGTGGGCCAGTTCTTCCTTGGTTTGCCAGTATTCCTCGAGGGAGGTGCGGGGGAGGCCGATGCTCTCGTACCAGCGCATGCGTTCTTCGACCCAATATTTGTGCCAGGCTTCCCATCCCCAGGTGGACTGGGGTTGCTGCAGGGCGGCGATGGGGTTGGCGGGGTCCACTTGGGTGACCTTGCCGGAGAGTTGCTGCACCACTTCATCGGGCCGGATGAAGAACTCGAGTTCCATCTGCTCGAATTCACGGGAGCGGAAGGTGTAGTTGCGGGGGGTGACTTCGTTGCGGAACGCTTTGCCGACCTGGGCGATGCCGAAGGGTACTTTTTGGCGGGAACATTCCAGAACGTTCTTGAATTGAACAAAGATCGCTTGAGCTGTTTCCGGGCGGAGGTAGGCGATATTGTCGTCGGATTGGACGGGGCCGACGGTGGTTTTGAACATGAGGTTGAAGGCTCTGGCCTCGGTTTTTTCCCCATGGCAGTCCGTTGCCATCTTGCTTGGTTTTTGTGGGCAGGGGATCTCGTTCATTTGGTCGGCGCGGAACCTCGCTTTGCAGGTTTTGCAATCGACCATGGGATCGGTGAAGGTGTCGACGTGTCCGGAGGCCTGCCAGACCTTGGGGTGGAGGATGATGGTGGCGTCGATGCCGGCGACGTCCTCGCGGTCCTGCGTCATGCTCTTCCACCAGAGGTTTTTGACGTTGCGTTTGAGTTCTGCACCGAGCGGGCCGTAATCCCAGAAGCCGTTGATCCCCCCGTAGATTTCCGAGGACTGGAAGATGTAGCCACGGCGTTTGCAGAGGGAGACCAATTTCTCCATGAGTTCGTTGGATTTCGGCTCGGCCATAAGGGGGGGAAGTGTTTGGGAAGGACAGGGTTGTGTCAAGCGGGGGTGGTGATTTTGGGGTGGTCAGCTGCTAGGCTGGGATGATTCTGAGTTCACGGAGGGCATTGAGGAGGAACTGGAAGGCGATGGCGACCAGGAACAGTCCCATGAGTCGGGAGATCAGTCGAAGGACAATGGGGTTGAGCTTGTGTGCACCATGGGCGGAGAGGGCAAGGATGGCGAAGCTGAGGGTGCACACGAGGAGTATGGAAGTGAGCAAGCAGAGGATTTGGGTAAAGTTGGAGGCTCGGTCGTAGAGCAGGATCACCGTGGAGATGGCTCCCGGGCCGGCGAGCATCGGGACCGCCAGGGGAGTAATGGCGATGTCCTCTTTGGCGGCTCCGGCGCGGGTTTCCTCCGGCGTTTCATGGACACGTGAGCGTTGGGCTTGGAGCATGTCGAGGGCGACAAGGAAGAGGACGACACTGCCAGCCATCTGGAAGGCAGGGGAGGTGATACCGAAGAACCGGAAGACCAGCCTGCCCGCGAGCGCGAAGACCATGAGGAGGATTGCGGCGAGGATGCAGGCTAATCGTGCCATGCGTAACCGGTTGGCGGGGCTGTCGGTCGGGGTCATGGCGAGGAAGGCGGGGATGGTGGCGAGTGGGTCGACGATGACGAAGAGTGATCCGAAGGCGAGCAGGGAGTATTGGAGTGTGGTCATGGCCTCTCCGGGGTCTGGATTTCTGGATTGCAATCAATCAGGCTTTGGCTCTTTTGGCAATGGGTGGCGGTGGGCAGGGTGGGCTTGCCGCTTGGCCGGGGGATGGGCAATATGCGCCGATGTTAGATACCTCCGCTTCAGCGCAAGGAGATGGGCCTGGCCCTTCCAGGGGTGTCTCGTGCGGGAGTTTTGGGGATTCTGGAACCTCTGATTTGATAAAGGACGTGTGATGAGTGGTTTGACCCCGCTGATGCAGAAGTATGTGGTTCCAGGGCTTACGGCCCTGAGCGAGAACACCTATTTGTCGGCCATCCGTGCGGGGATGGTTTCCATTGTACCGCTGACGATTATCGGGGGCTTGTTTTTGATTGTGGCCTACCTTCCGGTGACGGGTTGGGAGGGGGTGGTCGAGCCATATCTTAAGCTGTTGGAGGTCCCGGTTACGGCGACATTTGGAGTTCTGGCCTTATTTGCCTGTTTTGCGGTGGCTTATGATCTGGGGAAGCGGTTGAAGCAGGAGGCTGTGGTGAGTGCCAGCGTGGCCACTGCGGTGTTCCTGCTGATTCAGGTGCGACTGGAGGATGCGGCCCTGGACATGGACAACCTGGGTTCTCAGGGGCTGTTCACCGCGATTTTGGTCGCGTTGGTATGTGTCAGGGTGCAGAAGCTGCTTGCTGACTGGAATCTGGTGATCCGCCTGCCGTCGAGCGTTCCTCCCATTGTATACGAGTCCTTTTTGTCGCTGGTTCCGCTGTTTGTTCTGATGCTGGCGGCGTGGGTGGTGAGGTTCGTCCTCGGGGTGGATGTTAATCAGCTTGTGCAGTGGTTATTTCAGCCGCTGGTGTTTGCCCTGAATACGCTGCCGGGGATTCTGGTTTATGCATTCATGGTGACCCTGCTGTGGTCGGTGGGGATTAATGGGGACAACGCGATGGACGCGATTGTGGCCCCGATCTTCCTGAACTACCTGGCGGCTAATGTCACCGCGATGACCAATGGGGAGCCTTTGCCTTATGTGACCGCCTACGGGTTTTTTACAGCATTTGTGAATGTGGGCGGAACCGGGGCGACGCTGGCGCTGGCGTTGATCATGTTGAATTCCCGCGAGCCCGGCTTTCGCAAGGTGAGCCGGCTTTCCCTGCCTACCCAGGTTTTTCAAATCAACGAGCCGATCTTCTTCGGGTTTCCGATCGTGCTGAATCCGGTGTTCATGGTTCCCTACATCCTCAACGCGCTGATGCTGACCCTTTGCACCTATTTGCTGATGGATGTGGGTTTGATCAGCAGACCATTTGTGAACGTGCCGTGGACGACGCCGCCGGTGATTGGTCATTATTTGGTAACTGGAGGGGACTGGCGTGCGGCGGTGTGGGGGGTGGTTTCAATTTTTCTGGCGATGGCCGTTTACTATCCCTTTGCCAAGGCCGCAGAGCGACAGAGGCTGCTGGCGGAGGCGGGTGGGCGGGCGCAGGAATAAAACCCGCTGGAGTCCTGACCGGTCTGCATGGTATGGGCAGGTTTACCGGGCAAGGCAATGCAGGCAGGTTTCTACTGAAAGGTGATTTGATGGAATGGTATTACGCCGAGGACAGGCAACAGCGAGGGCCGGTGGGGCCGGAGGAGTTTCAGCGGTTAGTGGAGCAGGGTGTGGTTGGTCCGGACACACTGGTATGGCGTCAGGGCATGGAGCGGTGGCAGCCGTATCGGAGTGTCGCCGGGGGGACTGCGGGTGTTCCGGTGGTTGCGCCTGCTTCGGTTCAGCGGGTTTGTAGTGTATGTGAGAAGTCCTTCGCCCTCGCGGATCTCACGCGCCATGGGGAGGGCTGGGTGTGTGCGGGATGCAAGCCTGTGGTGTTGGATAGTCTGGCGTCAAATGTGGATCCTGCAGCGCCTGCTGGAGCAGGTGAAGTTCAATATAGGAGGGGGCTTTTTGGGGGCTATGCGGAGAATGGGGGCGGCGGAGTTGGTGGTGGCTTGGGCGTGTCTGAGGAGGAGTTGCTGGCTAGAGAATACGAAGTCAATGTGGGGGACTGCCTGAGCCGGTCATGGGAGCTCTTTCAGGCCAACATGGGAGTGATGCTGGGTGGTACGGCATTGGTTTATCTGGTTGTTGCGGCGATCAACGTCATTCCTTATCTGAGCGTGATCCTGTCTCTGGTGCTTACCGGGCCTTTGATGGGCGGGCTTTGGTATTTCTACATCCTGAAGGTGCGAGGTGTGGATGCCACTGCAGGGGTCGCATTTTCGGGGTTCGGTCCGCAGTTTGGACAGCTTGCTTTGGCGAATGTGGTCACGGGATTGCTGAGCGGATTATGCCTCTTGCCTGCATTTGGTTTGTTTGTGGGTGGAGCGGTTCTTGGTGGCGGAATGAATATGGGAGAGGGTGAAGGTGGTGCGTTCCTGGGGATATTCGCCGCAGTCTCCCTGGTCCTCATGATCGTAGGATTCGCGGGCTACGTCTATCTGGCCGTCAGTTGGATGTTCACCCTGCTGCTGGTTGCGGACAAGGGCATGGCATTTTGGCCAGCCATGGAACTTAGTCGCCGGGTAGTGGCCAAGCGGTTTTGGGGCGTGTTATGGCTTTCCCTCGTTGCCGCCATCTTGGGACTTGTCGGGATGCTGTTGTGCCTCGTGGGAATTTTGTTCTTCGGACCTTTGGCAATGGGGATGCTGGCTTACCAATACCAGGCGATGTTCGGTGATCTGCGGGTCACTCGGGAATATTGATCAGGCATCGGCAGTGAGTGGTGGCGGGCACTCGGCTTCCCACCTTCGGATGATCTTCCGTTGCAGGCCGGAGAGAGCCATCCCGGGCAGCTCACGCCACTGAACCCAATGGCCGTCCCCGAGACTGCGGGCCTTTTCTGCTGCGCTGCTGCCCTGGACATGGAAAACCTCGATCTGGAAACTGTGGCGGGTAATGTTGTGGCTCAGTTTGAAGAGGCAGGTCTGGGGTGGGGTAATGTCGGGGCTGGGGACAGTGGCAGGGAATTGCCATAAGCCGGAGTTCCAGTCGCCGTCGCCCTGTTGACGGATGAAGAATCTTGCCCCGGATTGAAGAATCCACACGTGGAGCGATCTCTTGATCTGCGCAGGTCGCTTTTTGGCGACGGGGTAACTGCCGGGTTCTCCGGAGAGGAAGCCGCGACAGAACGAGTTAAGCGGGCAATTCGGGCAGTCCGGGTTTCGGGGTGTGCATGTGATGGCGCCGAGTTCCATGAGCGCCTGATTGATGTCGGAGGATCTCCGCCCGCCGAGCTCGTGCAGCTCGCTCGCCGAGTGAACCAGTTCTGTTGCGAGCTCCCAGAGGCGGTCCTGATGTGCCTTGGATTCTCGTGGGCTGGAGAGTCCGTGAAGTCTTGAGAGGACTCGGTCGATGTTGCCATCTACGATGGGGGTAGCCTGGTTGAAGGCGATGGAGCAGACGGCCCCTGCGGTGTAGCGACCCACTCCTGGCAATCGTAGCCACTCCTCAGGGCTTTGCGGCCATGCCCCGGGAAAACGCTCACGAATTTCGCGAGCTGCCAGTTGCAGGCGGGTTGCGCGGTTGTAGTAACCCAGACCAGACCAGAGGTGGAGCAGTTGTTCTTGCGGAGCACGACAAAGCGATTCGAGGTCGGGTAATTCGGTCATCCAGCGCTCAAAGTAGGGCAATGCAGTCTTGACCTGGGTCTGCTGGAGCATTGTTTCTGATAACCAGATGGCATAGGGATCCGTGGTGCGCCGCCAGGGCAGGTCCCGCGCGGTTTCCCTGTAATGCATTATAAGGATTCGCGCCAGCCGGCTGGAGGCTGAATGGGGAGTCTCACCTGGTTGCAGTTGTTTGACGGACACCTCGTAGGGATGCTGCCAGTTCGATCGGAGGTCAAGTTCGCGACCCACCTGTTTACCTCACTGTCAGTCTTGTGGTTTTTCCACTTGTCAGGCTATGGTCCTCTTCCTTTGCCGAAGCCGATTACATCCTACACCCGGAAACTGACCGACGAGGAGTCGGTTCGGCTCAGGGAGGTTTTGCAGGACAAGGGCTGCGTCTTCGGGACGGTTCCTCATTCGCGTTTTGCCTCTGAGTACCAGGGGGCAAAGGTAGTGATGTATCAAAGCGGGAAGTTGGTGGTGCAAGGGAAGGGGGCTGGGGATTTTGTTCAATTTGTTCTGGAACCGGAGGTTCTGGGTGTGGCGGAACTGGGATACGAGGAGGTGCTGCATCCTGAGTTGAAACTTCCTCGTCTTGGGGTGGACGAAAGCGGGAAGGGGGATCTGTTCGGTCCTTTGTGCGTCGCAGGTGTCTATGTGAACTCGACGATGATCCAGTATTGGAGAGATGCGGGTATCAAGGATTCAAAGTCGATTTCAGGCGATAAACGAATCAGTCAATTGGCGGAGCTGATTCGAAAGACACCGGGATGCGTCTGGAATGTTGTTCCGATTGGCAATCCGGCCTACAACCGACTCTATGCCAAGATCGGTAACGTTAATCGGCTTCTGGCTTGGGGGCACGCCCGGGTAATCGAGAATCTGCTCGGAGAGCGACACAGGATGGTGCCGCCTCCGGAAAGGGTGGTGATAGATCAGTTTGCGGCCAGTCAATCCACCGTCGCAAACGCGCTCATGACGGGCGGAAAAGGGATTGAGGTGGTGCAAAGGCATAAGGCAGAGTCTGACTTGGCCGTGGCGGCTGCCTCCATTCTGGCGCGGGATGAATTTGTTAGGCGCCTCGGTGAGCTGGGGCAGAAGGGTGGGGTGACACTACCGAAAGGGGCCGGGCCTGCCGCAAACGATGGGTTAAGGCAGTGGGTAGATGCGCATGGGGCGGCGAGTTTGGAAGGGGTAGCCAAGCTGCATTTCCGTAATTGCTTGTCTTTGTGATGGTTGCGGGGTGCCGAAAAAGCCTGAAAAAGCCATTGACAGCGGAATGCGGCTTACCTAGCTTAACCGAGCCTTTTGGGCGTAGGAAAGAGCAATACAGCGTTAGCCCCCTAGTGCCTGTTTAACCGGAAGGCCCGGGTTGACGGTGTGTTGCTGTCTTTTGCTCTAGAGGTGATAGTTGGGCTGTTGCCCATGTAGCTCAGTTGGCAGAGCACGTCCTTGGTAAGGACGAGGTCGTCAGTTCAAACCTGACCATGGGCTCCACAGCCTGCCTAAACAGAGTTTTCGGCAGATTGAGTAAAGATTAAGTGCTCCAACAGTAGGAATCGCGATGGCAAAAGAACAATTCCAGAGAACCAAACCTCACGTAAATATCGGCACCATCGGTCACGTTGACCATGGCAAGTCGACCCTGACCGCGGCCATTGTCGCAGTGCAATCCCGCAAAGGTTTGGCACCCCAAGTCTCCTATGCCGACATCACCAAGGGTGGTACGGTGCGTGACGATTCCAAGACCGTGACGATTGCCGCGTCTCACGTGGAATACCACAGCGAAAACCGTCACTACGCTCACGTTGACTGCCCGGGACACGCTGACTATATCAAGAACATGATCACGGGTGCCGCGCAGATGGACGGCGCCATTCTTGTGGTCGATGCTTCGCAAGGTGCAATGCCCCAGACCCGTGAGCACGTGCTGCTCGCCCGTCAGGTGGGTGTGCCGGCGATCGTGGTGTTCCTCAACAAGGTTGACCTCGTGGATGATCCCGATCTGCTCGAGCTCGTGGAGATGGAATTGCGCGAGTTGTTGAACAAATACGGTTTCCCTGGCGACACGACTCCGATCGTGCGTGGTCAGGCCAAGGCTGCGCTGGCGGGCGAGGCTGTCGGTGAAGCGGGCATTACTGAGCTGTTGAAGGCTTGTGATGAGTTCATTCCCGAGCCGATGCGCGATGTGGACAAGCCATTCCTCATGTGCATTGAGGACGTTTTCAACATTGAAGGTCGCGGCACCGTGGTGACTGGCCGTGTCGAGCGTGGTGAGTTGAAGAAGATGTCTGAAGTGGAAATCGTCGGTCTGCGTGACACTCGCAAGACGGTTGCAACCGACATCGAGATGTTCCGCAAGTTGCTCGATAGCGCGACGGCCGGTGACAACGTGGGTGTGCTCCTCCGTGGTGTGAAGAAGGACGAAGTAGAGCGTGGCCAGGTGCTCTCCAAGCCGGGTGCCATTACGCCTTACACCAAATACAAGGCTGAGATTTACGTGTTGTCCAAGGATGAGGGTGGCCGTCACACGCCGTTCTTCAACAATTACCGTCCTCAGTTCTACTTCCGGACAACCGACGTCACTGGAACCATTGCTCTGCCTGAAGGGGTGGAGATGGTGATGCCTGGCGATAACGTTTCGGCTGAGGTTCAGCTAATTGCTCCTGTCGCGATGGAGAAGGGCGAGAAGTTCGCAATTCGTGAAGGCGGCCGCACCATTGGGGCGGGTCGTGTGAGCGAAGTGATGGCGTAACCCAGCCCCATCGAACGGCCGGTAGCTAGACACTTTGGCAACTCAAATTAGGGCGGTAGCTCAATTGGTAGAGTAGCGGTCTCCAAAACCGTCGGTTGGGGGTTCGAGTCCCTCCCGCCCTGCCAAAATGCGGAATCGACTGGGGAGGGGTGGCAGAGTGGTCGATTGCGACGGTCTTGAAAACCGTTGCCCTGATCAAACGGGGCCGGGGGTTCGAATCCCTCCCCCTCCGCCAATATCATGAACGAATACTTAAAGTTGGGGCTGTGGGCGGCTGTGGTTGGCGCATTATTTGCGTTTGCCTGGCGCAAGGGCTATCTTGGGCGAATCACTGCGTATACACAAGAGACGCGGGAGGAACTAAAGAAGTGCACTTGGCCGACGGTGGATGAACTCAAAGGCTCAACCGTTGTAGTCGTGGTTACCTTTGCCATGCTTGCAGCGTTCACCGTCGGGGTGGATGTCGTTTTGGCATTTGTGGTTCGTCAACTCCTGTAAGCCAGCAATGGGAGATTTGAAATGACGAGCCAATGGTTTGTTTTACATACGCTGTCCGGCCAAGAGTTGAAGGTCAAGGATAGCATCGAGAAGCGGATCAAGACCGACGAGATGGTGGATTACATCCGTGAGGTCCTGGTGCCGATGGAACGCGTTGCCGAGGTACGGAACGGCAAGAAGACGGTTACGTCTCGCAAGCTGTATCCCGGAT
Source organism: Limisphaerales bacterium (assembly GCA_049451415.1). Taxonomy (GTDB): domain Bacteria; phylum Verrucomicrobiota; class Verrucomicrobiia; order Limisphaerales; family JAHDYP01; genus JBMTVN01. The sequence continues at coordinate 17,254 of JBMTVN010000002.1, forward strand.
ACGTGTTCATCGACATGGTCCTCTTGGACGATCAGGAGAAGCTGATTGAGAAGCCTTGGTATTTCATTCGGGATACGCAGGGTATTATCGGCTTTGTGGGGGGCGATCGGCCGACGCCAACGCCTGGGGATGAGATTGAAGCGATCAAGGCCCAGATCGCGGCCTCAGAGGATACAGAGCGGCCTAAGGTCAGCTTTGAGGTTGGCGAAACGGTGAAGATCAATGACGGACCGTTCCAGAATTTCAGCGGTGTTATTGAAGAGGTTGATCCTGAAAAAGGACGGCTGAAGGTCAGTGTGAGTGTGTTCGGCCGAAACACCCCGGTCGAGCTCGAGTATTGGAAAGTGGAAAAGGCTTAATTGTATGGCGAAGAAAGTCGTCGGTCAGATCAAACTACAGATTCCTGCAGGTCAGGCTAATCCGGCTCCGCCGGTTGGTCCTGCCTTGGGTCAGCATGGTGTCAACATCATGGCTTTCTGCAAGGAATACAATGCCGCCACTCGTGAGCAGGCGGGGATGATTGTCCCGGTTGTCATCACTGTTTATCAGGACAAATCTTTCACTTTTATTACAAAATCTCCTCCGGCGGCGGTCCTGCTGAAGAAAGCGGCTGGGATTGCGTCCGGCTCGAAGCAGCCCCACAAGGAGAAGGTGGGGAAGGTCACGCGCAAGCAGGTGCTTGAGATCATCAAGACGAAAGGGTCGGATTTGAACGTGACGAGTGAGGAAGCCGCGATCCGCGTTATTTCCGGCACTGCGCGCAGTATGGGGATTGAGGTTGTTGACTAGGCTGGGGGCGGATCACGTTTCTCTAAAGCCCAGTCAAAGTTGTTATTCATTAATCGCGGGAGAGTCAAAAGCTCGCTTGCACCGCAAATCGGAAAATGCCCAGTAAGAGATACAAAAAAGCATTGGCAATGGTGAATGCAAGTCGTGCCTACACGCTTCAGGAAGCCATTGAGTTGATCGGCAAGATGCCTCGTGCAAAGTTCAACGAGACCATTGATCTTTCGTTCAGGCTCGGTGTTGACCCTCGTCAATCTGACCAAATGGTTCGTGGAACCGTGGCCTTGCCGCACGGCAGTGGTAAATCGGTGAGGGTGGTGGTGTTCGCCAAGAACGATACCCCTGCTGCAGAGGCTGCCAAAGCTGCCGGCGCCGTTGAGGTGGGTTTCGAGGAACTGATCAAGAAATGTCAGGACGGTTGGTGTGATTTCGACGTGGCTGTAGCCACGCCCGAGGCCATGATCGAGGTTCGTAAGCTGGGTAAAGTTCTGGGTCCGCGCGGTTTGATGCCGAACCCGAAGACGGGCACAGTGACAGACGATACTGCCAAGGCCGTCAAAGAGTTTCAGGCCGGCCGTGTTGAGTTCAAGATCGACAAGACTTCCAACTTGCATGTCGTTGTTGGCAAGACGGGTTTCACGCAAGACCAGTTGTTGGAGAACGCAAGTGCAGTGGTTGGCGCAGTGAATAAGGCGAAGCCTTCGGGGGCTAGGGGTATTTATCTGCGGTCTTGCACGCTGTCGGCAACCATGAGCCCACCGGTTAAAATTGATTTGAAAAGTGTGGGCACGGTCGCGGCTTAACCTTCAATACCCTTAATTTCATGCGCGCTGAGAAAAAGTTTATTACGCAGGAGTACCTGGACCGGCTGAACGTTTCGCCGTTCTTCATTGTGGTCGATTACCAGGGGCTGGCCGTTACTCAGTTCACGGAGCTGCGCAAACAGCTTCGGCAGACTGGTGCTGAACTGCACGTGGTCAAGAACACCATTTTCCGAGCCGCCGCAAAAGAGGCTGGCATTGAAGATCTCGGTCCCGGTCTGTTTGGCCAGATCGCCGTCGTGACGGGCCAAAAAGATGTTTCTGCGGCCGCCAAAATCGTCAAGAAGTTCGAAACCGAGTTCGAGAAGCCGAAGCTGCGCTTTGGTTATTTGGACAATGAGCGGCTGGAGCTCGAAGCCCTCCGGACTTTGGCCGACCTGCCGCCTCTCGACACCTTGCGTGGGAAGCTGTTGGGCACCCTCTTGGCTCCGGCTCAGAACTTGGTGCGTCTCGCCGCCACCCCGGCCACCCAACTTGCCCAGGTCCTCAAGGCCAAGCAGGAGAAGGACGAGAAAAGCGCTGCTGCCTAAGGCTCGGCGTCGATAGAATTTCCCAACTCGCTGGTTTTGGCGATGCGGGGAGAAGAAAAACAGAAAACAATAAAGTAAATCGTCGATCGGTCGGCTGCCGGTTTAAATCTCCTGGGGCTCTGGGAGGCGACGAGACTGTGAGGAAACATGGCTGACATCGCTAAAATCGTAGATGAACTGAGTGGTCTTACCGTCCTGGAAGTGGCGGATTTGGTGAAGCAACTTGAGGAGAAATGGGGCGTTAGCGCCGCTGCTCCTGTGGCTGTTGCCGCCGTCGCTGGTGGGGCTGCCGCTGGTGGCGCTCCCGCAGCCGAAGCCAAGACGTCCTTCGACGTCGTTCTGGCTTCTGCCGCTCCTGACAAGAAGATTGCCGTCATTAAGGCTGTTCGCGAGCTGAAGGCCGGCTTGGGTCTGGCCGAGGCCAAGGCGCTGGTTGAAGGCGCTCCGAAGGCCGTGCTGGAAGGCGTTGAAAAAGACGAAGCTGAAGCTGCCAAGAAGAAGCTTGAGGAAGCTGGTGGCAAGGTTGAGTTGAAGTAAGTTACTAAGGGTAAGCTTGGTGACGGTATGATGCCGTCACCAAGCTTGTCCGCCTTTGGACGAACCAAAGATTGGTGCAGGAAGAGTATTATCGGGGTTAGAGTGTGGGTTGAATGCCGCGAGGTTCTGGGTGGGCCCCAGTGCCGGCGGCATAGTGTCGTTTAATTCAAGACCGAACCGGCCGACTTCAATGTCGGCCCCAGCAAAAGGCAAACATGGCATCGCGAGTAGCTGAACGGATCAACTTTGGGAGAATTAAGGAAGTCGTTGCTCCCCCCAACCTGATTGAGATTCAGGTCGACTCCTACATTGAGTTCCTCCAGTTAGATGTCCCGCCTTCGAAGCGCAAGAATCTGGGGCTGCAGGCGGTTTTTACGGAGGTTTTTCCGATCGAGAGTTACGACGGCAAGATTGTTTTGGATTTCCACAGCTACGAGATTGGTGATCCCAAGCTGACATGGCTGGAGTGTTTGCGGGAGGGCATCACTTTCGGCGCTCCTCTGCATGTGACCTTTCACTTGAAGGATGAGAAGGGGACGAAGGAGGAGAAGGTGTTCATGGGCGAGCTGCCCTTGATGACGCCGCAGGGAACCTTTGTCATCAATGGTGCTGAGCGCGTCATTGTGAGTCAGCTGCACCGCTCACCGGGCTTGGCGTTTGAGGAAACGATTCACCCTAACGGCAAACGGCTGCACTCGTTCAGGATTATTCCTGATCGCGGGTCCTGGTATGAGGCCCAATTCGACACGAGCGATATGCTCTATGTCTACCTGGACAGGAAGAAGCGTCGCCGCAAGTTTTTGACCACCACCTTCTTCCGGGCGCTTGGATACGGATCCGATCAGGATATTCTAGGTCTCTTCTACGACTTGGAGACTGTGAGTGTTAAGGCCGCGGAGGCCATGGAGGACTTGCAGAACAAAGTCCTCGTTCAGGACGCCGTTGACGAGGACAAGGGTATTGTGGTTGGCCGTGCGTTCGAGCCGTTGTCCAAGGCCGTCATTCGCCAGATCGCTGATCTCGGAATCACAAAGATCAAGGTCGTGGACACGTCCGTCGATGACGGAATTATCGTCAAGTGCCTGAAGAAAGACCCGGCCCGAGATGAGGACGAGGCCTTGAAGGACATTTATCGTCGTTTGCGCCCTGGGGATCCCCCGACTCCGGCCAACGCGCGTGCCCTGATCAAACGGCTGTTTTTCGACGCCAAGCGCTATGACCTGGGTCGCGTGGGCCGTTACAAGATCAATCAGAAACTCGGGCTGCCGGCGGATAACGAATCCCGTATCCTGACCAAGGAAGATCTGGTTGCTGCCACCAAGTATTTGCTCCGGCTCAAACAAGGGGAGGGGAGTCTCGACGATATCGACCATTTAGGCAGCCGCCGGGTGCGTACGGTTGGTGAACTTTTGGCTAATCAGTGCCGCGTCGGTCTTGCCCGAACGGAACGTCTGGTCAAGGAGCGCATGACGCTGTTCGACCAATCGGTCGACACCATGACTCCGCAGAAGCTGATTAACCCGAAAGCACTGTCGGCGGTCGTGCGTGACTTCTTTGGCCGCAGCCAGCTGTCTCAGTTCATGGACCAGATCAATCCTCTGGCCGAGCTCACGCCCAAGCGGAGATTGTCGGCACTTGGGCCTGGTGGCCTTTCTCGTGACCGTGCCGGGTTCGAGGTTCGTGACGTTCATCCCTCCCACTACGGCCGTATTTGTCCGGTTGAAACTCCGGAAGGACCGAACATCGGCTTGATCGCGTCACTTGCGACGTTTGCCCGGGTCAATGACTTCGGGTTCATCGAGACTCCCTACCGCAAAGTAGAGAAGGGGAGGGTGACCGCTCACCTCGATTACCTGACAGCCGACCGTGAGGAACAATATATCATTGCGCAGGCTAACGCTCCGATCGATGAAAAGGGGCACTTCTTGAATGAGCGCGTGATGTGCCGGAGCAAGGGCGACTTCATTGATGTTGAACCTCCCCACGTGCATTACATGGATGTGTCGCCCAAGCAGCTCGTTTCTGTGGCTGCCGGTTTGATTCCCTTCCTTGAGCATGACGATGCGAACCGTGCCTTGATGGGTTCAAACATGCAGCGGCAAGCTGTTCCTTTGCTGGTGACTGAAGCTCCTTTGGTTGCCACGGGCCTCGAAGACCGGGTCGCCCGCGACTCCTGCGCCGTCATCGTGGCTACTGATCCCGGCAAGGTTGCTTCTGTTACCGGTGACCAGATTATTGTCACCAGCGATGGCAAGCTGCCGGAAGGCAAGAAGAAGATCAAACACGACCCTGAGAACGGTGTTTGGATCTACCACGTGCGCAAGTTCATGCGGTCGAACGCTGCCACATGCATCAACCAGAAAATTCTGGTGGGCAAGGGTGACACGATCAAGAAAGGCCAGGTCCTTGCTGACGGTCCCTGCACGGAGAACGGCGAGCTTTCATTGGGCCGCAACGTGCTGGTGGCCTTCATGCCCTGGAACGGTTACAACTTCGAGGACGCCATCCTCATCAGTGAGCGCATCGTCAAGGACGACATTTACACCTCCATTCACATCGATGAGTTTGAAGTGAATGCCCGCGATACCAAGCTCGGGCCTGAAGAAATCACCCGGGACATTCCGAATCTTGGGGAAGAGGCGCTCAAGAATTTGGGCCTCGACGGTGTCATTCGAATTGGTGCTGAGGTCAAGCCCGGTGACATCCTGGTCGGTAAGATCACGCCGAAGAGCGAAACGGAGCTGGCTCCTGAGGAGCGGCTGCTGCGCGCGATCTTTGGCGAGAAAGCCGCCGATGTTAAGGACACCTCCCTCAAGGTCCCCTCGGGCACTTATGGCATCGTGATGGATGTCAAAGTCTCCGCAAAGAAGGAGGCGGACCGAGCTGCTCGCGTATCCGTTGGAGAGGCCAAGAAGCACGCCAAGCAGGTTGAGGAAGAGTACCGTAGTAAAATGGATGAGCTGCGGGAGCAGCTGACAGAGGCGTTAAGCAACATTTTGCTCGGCGAGAAGATCCCTCTCGACGTGGTGAATTCCGAGACCGGCGAGATTATCATCCCAGCCAACAGGAAAATCACCAAGACGCTGCTGCGAAAGCTGGCTGCGGTCTATGACCGGATTGAGATCGATCCCTCGCCGATCCGCAACAAGATCAACGAGATCATTGGGAGCTTCAAAAAGAAGTTCGAGGATCTCCAGATGCAGCACGACGAGGAGCGGGAGCGCATGGAATCCGGCGACGAGATCGACAGTGGAGTCATCAAGTCCGTTAAGGTTTACATTGCCTCCAAGCGTAAGCTTTCGGTGGGTGATAAAATGGCCGGTCGCCATGGTAACAAGGGTGTTGTCGCGAAGATTGTTCCCGAGGAAGACATGCCGTTTGTTGCTGACGGGACACCGGTTGACATCGTTTTGAACCCGCTGGGTGTGCCTTCGCGTATGAATGTCGGACAGGTTCTGGAGACTCACCTGGGGTGGGCTGCCAAGCTTCTCGGACTGAAATTCGCCACGCCGGTTTTTGACGGCATCAAGGAGAAGGAAATTCGAGGCTACCTGAAGGAGGCCGGGCTTCCTGAGCATGCCAAGACCATCTTGTTTGACGGCCGCACTGGTGAGTCGTTTGACCAGGAGGTCGTAGTAGGTTTCATTTACATGATGAAGCTGGGGCATCTTGTCGCCGACAAGATCCACGCCCGTGCAGTCGGGCCTTACTCGCTGGTCACCCAGCAGCCGTTGGGTGGCAAAGCCCAGTATGGCGGCCAAAGGTTTGGGGAAATGGAAGTGTGGGCAATGGAGGCCTACGGGGCGGCCTACACACTTCAGGAGTTGCTCACCGTAAAATCCGACGATGTTCAAGGTAGGACACGGATTTACGAAAGCATTGTTAAGGGTGACAACGCACTGGATGCCGGGGTTCCGGAGTCCTTCAACGTGCTTGTCAAAGAGATGCAGTCACTGGGCATGGATGTGAAAGTCGGATACTCCAATCCGACAGACCAGCCTACCACGCCCACTAGCGCACTTGAGGCACTCGGATAATTCAACGGCGTCCACCATCGAAATCAATCTATGATCAGCACGAACGAATCCGCCCGCGAACTGCTGGGGCTCGATACAGTCAACCTGGTGGACTATGTGTCCATCACCATCGCGTCCCCGGAAACCATCAGGTCGTGGTCCAAGGGCGAGGTCAAGAATCCGGAAACCATCAATTACCGGACGTTCAAGCCCGAGAAGGGTGGTCTCTTCTGCGAGCGCATTTTCGGTCCCGTCAAGGACTGGGAGTGTTCCTGCGGGAAGTACAAGCGCATCAAGCACCGTGGTGTTGTCTGTGACAGGTGCGGTGTCGAGGTGACCCTATCCAGGGTGCGGCGTGAACGCATGGGGCATATTGAGTTGGCCGTTCCCGTCAGCCATATCTGGTTCTTCAAGTGCATGCCTTCCCGCATTGGCCTAGTGCTTGATATGACTGCCCGCAACTTGGAGCGCGTAATCTATTATGAGGATTACATGGTGATCGATCCGGGGCAGACCGCCCTGACGCTGCACCAGCTGCTGAGCGAGAGCGAATACCGCGAGGCGAAGCAGACCTACGGAGCGGACGCCTTCGTGGCCAAGATGGGAGCCGAGGCGGTTCGCGAGGGCTTGGCCCAAGTCGATCTGAATGACCAGATTGATCAGCTTCAGGCGGCGATGCAGGAAACCAAGAGCAAGCAGATCCGCAAGAAGATTTCCAAGCGGATCAAGCTGTTCCAAGGTTTCCTGTCCTCGAAGTCCCGTCCTGAGTGGATGATACTCACGGTGCTTCCCGTGATCCCCCCTGACCTGCGCCCGCTGGTGCCGCTCGAGGGTGGTCGTTTTGCGACGTCGGACCTCAATGACCTTTATCGACGTGTGATCAACCGGAACAACCGGTTGAAGAACCTGCTGCAGCTCAAAACACCGGAAGTGATTATCCGCAATGAGAAGCGCATGCTGCAGGAGGCCGTTGACGCGTTGTTTGACAATGGGCGTCATGGGCGTCCGGTGACCGGCGCGGGTAACCGTGCGCTTAAATCGCTGAGCGACATGCTCAAGGGTAAGAGCGGCCGCTTCCGGCAAAACCTGCTCGGCAAACGCGTAGACTACTCCGGTCGTTCGGTGATCGTCATCGGCCCTGAGCTCAAGCTCAGCCAATGCGGTCTTCCCAAGAAGATGGCGCTGGTGCTCTTTGAGCCCTTCATCATTCGTCGGCTGAAGGAACTCGGCTATGTCCATACCGTCCGGTCAGCGAAGAAGATGATCGAGCGGCAGTCCGCCGAGGTGTGGGATATCCTGGAAGAGGTGACGAAGGGGCACCCGGTGCTGTTGAATCGTGCGCCGACCCTGCACCGTCTCTCGATCCAGGCGTTTGAGCCGGTGTTGATCGAGGGTGAGGCCATCCGGGTTCATCCAATGGTTTGCACGGCGTATAATGCGGACTTTGACGGCGACCAAATGGCTGTGCACGTCCCGTTATCGGTTGAGGCCCAGATGGAAGCCCGTCTGCTCATGATGGCCCCGCTGAATATCTTCAGTCCTTCGAGCGGCAAGCCCATCATGACCCCAACCCAGGACATTACGCTGGGTTGCTACTACCTCACTACGAATCCACGTGAGCCTTTGCCTACCGAAGGTGGCAAGCGGCTGAAGTTGTTCGGTAGCCGCAATGAGGTTCTTTTCGCTTATCTCGACGGGGCCGTGCGCAAGCACGAGTGGATTCGTTTGGCCAATCCCGACTTGGGACGCAAGACCGTCTATGGTGTTCAGGACAAGAAGATCCTCGAGACCACTGTTGGACGCGTCATTTTCAGCGAGATTTGGCCGCCTGAGCTAGGTTTCAATAACCGTCAGGTAGGCAAAGGTCAGCTGGGTGACATGATTTGGCAGTGCTACAAAGTATGCGGTCATGAGCAGACTGTCCACATGCTTGACCGGCTCAAGGAATTCGGCTTCCAGGAAGCAACCCGGGCAGGTGTCTCGATCGGCATCGACGACATGATCATTCCCAAAGAGAAGGATCAGGAAATTCAGGCTTCACAGAAGCAGATCGCCGAGGTCGAGAAGCAGTATCGCAAGGGTATCATCACCCCGGGCGAGCGTTACAATAAGATCGTAGACATCTGGACGCACTGCACCGACCAGATTTCGGCGGTTATGCTGCGCACACTCGAGCGCAACCAAAACAAGAAGGAATTCAATCCTGTCTGGCTCATGGTTGACTCAGGTGCCCGTGGTAACAAGGCTCAGGTTCGCCAGTTGGCAGGTGTCCGCGGTCTTATGGCGAAACCCTCGGGTGATATCATCGAGAAGCCGATTTTGTCGAACTTCCGCGAAGGTCTCACCGTGTTGGAATACTTCATTTCGACTCACGGCGCTCGTAAAGGTTTGGCAGACACCGCACTCAAGACGGCCGACTCGGGTTACATGACCCGAAAACTCGTGGATGTTGCCCAAGACGTCATCGTCAGGGAGGACGATTGCGGGACCACCAATGGTATTTGGGTTAGCGCAATCTACGAGGGCGAAGACGAGGTGGTGAAGCTGAGCGACCGTATCGTAGGCCGCATCGCTTGCGATGACATCAGTGAGCCCTTGGATCCGAAGCAGAAGATCATTCGTGCGAACGAAGAGATCGACGAGGTCAAGGCGAAGGCGATCGAGGCAGCCGGGGTGGAGAAGATTCGTATCCGCTCCGTGCTGACCTGCGAGTGCCGCTATGGTCTCTGCATCATGTGCTACGGCCGGAATCTTGCGACAGGGGCGCTGGTTCGACAGGGAGAAGCCGTGGGTATTGTGGCTGCCCAGTCCATTGGCGAGCCCGGAACCCAGCTCACGATGCGTACGTTCCACATCGGAGGTACTGCCTCACAGGTATTTAAGCAGCCGCAGATCAAGGCTCGTTACGACGGTACTGTCCGCTACAACGAGTTGCGTATCGTGCAGCTCGATGACGGAAGCAATATCGTTCTGAACAAGAACGGGACCGTGTCGGTCCTTGGTGAGGACGGCCGGGAGCTCGAGGTCCACAACGTTGTAATCGGTTCCGTCATCTCCGTTGCTAACGGAGGCAAAGTCGGGAAGGGCGAAACGTTTGTGCAATGGGATCCTTATAACGTTCCGATTCTGTCTGAAAAGGCCGGACGAATCCGGTTCCACGATATCATCGAGGGCGTGACCATGAAGCAGGAAGTCGACGAGACGACCGGGCAGGAAGCCATGGTTATCGTCGAACACAAGGAAGACCTGCACCCGCAAATTATTATTCAGGACAAAGCGGGCGAGGTGGTGGCGAGCTATCCTATTCCTTCCGGCGCACATATCGTGGTGGAGGAGGGGGATCAGATTGTGGCGGGAACCCTGATGGCGAAAACGCCTCGTCGTGTCACCAAGACGAAGGATATTACCGGCGGTTTGCCGCGTGTCGCCGAATTGTTCGAGGCTCGTCGTCCCAAGGACGCCGCGGAAATCTCGAAAATCGACGGCGTGGTGGATTTCGGTCCCACGGTTCGCGGCAAACGCTGCGTTTTGATCAAGGATACCCAAACCGGTCTGGAAGAGGAGCACCTGATTCCGATCGGAAAACACGTGATCGTGTTCAAGGGGGACTTCGTCAAGAAGGGGCAGCAGCTCACCGAAGGGCCGATTGTTCCGCACGAAGTGCTCGATGTTTGCGGTCCTCAAGAGCTGCAGGAACATTTGGTCAACGAGGTGCAGGAAGTGTATCGCCTCCAAGGTGTCACCATTAACGATAAGCACATTGAGATTATCGTGCGGCAGATGCTAAGGAAGGTGCGTATCACTGAGCCTGGCGACACGACATTCCTCTGGGGCGAGCAGATCGATAAGATCAACTTCGAGGAAGAGAATGAGCGTGTGGAGAAGATGGGTGGTAAGCCGGCAGAGGCCCAGCCTGTCCTCTTGGGTATCACCAAGGCTTCGTTGGAAACCGAGAGCTTCCTCAGCGCCGCATCATTCCAGGACACAACGCGGGTGCTTACCGACGCTGCCAGCATGGGTCGGATAGATTATCTGCGCGGGTTCAAGGAAAATGTGATCATGGGGCATATTATCCCTGCAGGAACGGGCTTCGATCAGCACCGCAAGGTGGCCCTGAAGCCTTTAGTGGAGGTCGCTCCGGAGGAAGAGATCAGTGCGCCGTCGTCGAGCCAAGAACCAGGCCTGAGCGATTTGCTTTCATAGAATCTTTTTTTCCAAATACTTGTTGCACGGTGAAACGCAGCTGCTATAGTCCGCACTCCGTTTCGCCGGAAGGGGATGATTAATCCCAAGTTAGTTCGTTAAAGAAACAGATTTATCCGGTTTTTCGCGATGCCGACCATTAATCAACTGGTGCGAAAAGGGCGTAAAAAGTTGCGCTTTCAATCGAAAGCTCCCGCCCTGGATCGCTGTCCGTTTCGGCGGGGTGTGTGCTTGCAAGTCATGACCCGCACCCCGAAGAAGCCAAACTCTGCGATGCGTAAAGTAGCCAAGGTGCGTTTGACCAACGGCTACGAAGTCATCGCCTATATCCCTGATGAGGGGCACAACTTGCAGGAACACTCCATCGTCCTTGTGCGCGGTGGTCGTGTTAAGGACTTGCCCGGTGTGCGTTACCACATCGTCCGCGGCACGCTCGATGCCGGCGGTGTAGAGAAACGACGTGTAAGCCGGTCGAAATACGGTGTGAAGCGGCCGAAGGAAGCCAAGGCTGGAGCCAAGTAGGATTATGTCTCGACGACGACAAGCAATAAAGCGGCCCGTTGTGGCTGACGCTAAATACAAGAGTACCTTGGTTTCGCGTTTGGTCAACGTGGTGATGCAACAGGGCGAAAAGAGTGTGGCGCAACGGATTGTCTATGGCGCTCTGGATCAAATCGCCCGGAAGAATCAGGCGAGCGATCCCTTGGAAATCCTCCAACGCGCGGTGGACAACGTGAAACCCCGGCTTGAGGTCAAGGCGCGCCGAGTTGGTGGTGCGACCTACCAGGTTCCCTTGGAGGTTCCGTCCGAGCGTCAGATGGCTTTGGCCATGCGCTGGTTGGTCAAGTTGGCAAACGCCCGGAAGGGTGTGCCTGCCAAGCAAGGTTTGGCCATCGAGATTATGGAAGCCTTCCAAGGCCAAGGTAATGCCATCCGAAAACGTGACGAGGTTCACAAGATGGCCCAAGCCAACAAGGCTTTCGCCCACTTTCGCTGGTAGCGATTTGGAGCTCCGAAAGCGCCCCGACGAGGTTGGACCCCGGGGCGCTTGTCGTCTCCTGTGATTTAGAAAATTTTAGCAATGGACCAAAACAAGTCAGTCAATTCGCCGAATCGGCCTTACTCGCTGGAGCGTACGCGCAATATCGGTATCGCTGCGCACATCGATGCCGGGAAGACGACCACGACTGAGCGCATTCTCTATTACACCGGCCTTATTCATCGGATGGGCGAGGTGCATGATGGCAACACAGTTACCGACTGGATGGAGCAGGAGAAGGAGCGCGGCATCACGATTACCTCGGCTGCGACCACTTGTTATTGGACTCAAAAGAACGACGGCCTGATCAAGTCCTACACGGACGTTGCGCACCGCGTTAATATTATTGATACCCCTGGACACGTTGACTTTACAGCTGAAGTCGAGCGTTCCATGCGGGTGCTTGATGGTGCGGTCGCCGTTTTCTGCGGTGTAGCGGGTGTGCAGCCTCAGTCCGAGACGGTCTGGCGACAGGCTACCAAGTATAGCGTTCCGCGAATTGCGTTTGTTAACAAGATGGACCGCACCGGGGCGAACTACGAAAACGCCGTCGCCGAAATGCGCGAGAAGCTGGGTGCATATGCTTATCCAGTAACACTGCCTCTGGGCAAGGAAGATCACCTGCGCGGAACCATCGACGTGATCAACCAGAAGGCGTTGATGAGTGACCCCAACGATGAAACGGGGGTCAGCTTTGTTGTTGTCGATGTTCCCGAAGAGGAAGCAGACCGCGCCAAGATGGCTCTGGCTGAACTAATTGATGCCGTTGCCAACAAGGACGACGAGATTGCGGAGTTGGTAATTGAGGAGAAACCGGTTGAACCAGCCGTGCTTAAGAGGGCTATCCGCAGATTGACGATTGCCATGGAGATGGTTCCCGTTTTCGGCGGATCTGCCTTCAAGAAGCGCGGGGTGCAGCCTCTGGTCGACGGGGTGATTGATTACCTCCCTTCACCTTTGGACATTCCTGCGGCTAAGGGTGTCAGTACGCTCGACGAGAATGAAGAGGTCGTCGTTCCCGCTGATGACAACGAAAAATTCTGCTCCCTCGCGTTCAAGCTGTGGAGCGACCCGTTTGTCGGCAAGCTGGTTTTCTTCCGCGTCTATAGTGGCCAACTCAGTAAGGGTGACCAAATTTACAACCCTCGGACCCGCAAGCGGGAGCGCGTCAGCCGGGTGATGATGATCCAGGCGGACAAACGTTTGGATGTGGATACGGTGTATTCCGGTGACATTGCTGCACTGGTCGGGCTGAAGAACATCACCACCGGTGACACTCTCTGCAACGAAGACTTTGAGGTTCTGCTTGAGCCCCCGACTTTCCCTGAACCGGTTATCTCTATGGCTGTGGAGCCGAAAACCAAAGCTGATCGAGACAAGCTCAGCGCCGGTTTGCAACGTCTGGCCGAGGAGGACCCTACCTTCCGTTGTTTTACCCATGAAGAAACGGGCCAATTGATCATCGCGGGCATGGGTGAGCTGCATCTGGAGATTATCCGTGACCGGCTCCTCCGTGAATTCAAGGTCGAGGCAACCTCCGGTGCTCCTCAAATCGCCTACCGTGAGACGATTACCAAGGGCTCGACAGGGGAGGGCAAGTTCGTTCGCCAATCTGGTGGTCGTGGTCAATACGGGCATGCTGTCATCCGGCTCGAGCCGAATGAACGCGGTAAGGGTGTGGAGGTTACCAGCGAGATCGTCGGTGGAACCATTCCGAAGGAATACATCCCTGCTGTGCAGAACGGCATTCATGAGGCTATTTCTGGTGGTGTGCTGGCCGGCTACCCTGTCGTTGACGTCAAGGTGGCGATTACGGACGGTTCATTCCACGAGGTCGACTCCAACGAGCTGGCGTTCAAGATGGCCGGTATTTTCGCACTGAAGGAAGCCGCCAAAAAGGCTGCTCCGATTCTGCTCGAACCTGTCATGAAGGTTGAGGTCACCACGCCCGACGAATACCAGGGCGATCTGCTGGGTGATATCAACCGCCGCCGTGGTCGTATTCAGAATATTGAAGCCAAAGGCAACGCCACAGTTCTGCGTGCCGAGGTGCCTCTGGCTGAACTGTTTGGTTACGCTACCGCAATCCGTTCCCTCTCGAAGGGGCGTGCAGCGTATTCGATGGAGCCGTTCCAATTCGATCCCGTTCCCTCTGGTATTCTCGCAGGCATCCTCGAGACAGTTTCCACTAAGCCCCAACGATCCTGACAACCTTAAACTTGTTCTTTGAATATGGCTGGACAACGAATTCGCATCCGACTGAAGGGTTATGACCATCGGGTCATCGATCAATCGGCTCATGATATTGTAGAGACGGTGAAGCGTACAGGTGCGCGCATCGCCGGGCCCATTCCTCTTCCGACCCGAGTTGAGCGCTTTACAGTGGGAAGGTCACCACACGCTGACAAAAAGTCCCACGAAACTTTTGAGCAAAGGACACACAAGCGCCTGTTGGATATTCTCGATCCGACAGCAAAGACGGTCGATGAATTGAAAAAGCTCAATCTCCCCGCAGGCGTGGACATCAGCATTAAAATTTAAGTTATGCTCGGTTTACTTGGCAAAAAGCTTGGCCAGACGCGAATTTTCGACGCGGATGGAAATGTCGTACCGGTGACGGTCGTGTTGGCTGGGCCGAATCGGGTCGTCCAGTGCAAGACCGAGGAATCAGACGGCTACAAATCCGTTCAGCTCGGGTTTGATGACCAGAAAGAGTCCCGGATGACGAAACCCTTGATGGGCCACTTCAAAAAGCATGCGTCGACTCCTACCAAGAGGCTGCGCGAGTTTCGTGATTTCCCACTAGAAGTGAAACCGGGAGATACCGTTGGGGCCGGTATTTTCGCTGAAGGGGATTATGTCGATGCGATTGGTGTCACCAAGGGCCGTGGATTTGAAGGCGTAGTCAAACGCTTCGGGTTTGGCGGCGGCAATATCACCCACGGCTCCAAGGGGTGGCATCGTCGCCCCGGCGCAATCGGGCAGAGGCTGTTCCCTGGCACTGTCATGCGGGGAACTAAATTGCCCGGTCATATGGGACAACGCCAGCGTACTGTGCAGAACCTGAAAGTGGTTCAGGTGCGAGCCGATGAGAACTTGCTTCTCATCAGCGGTGCTATACCGGGCGCGGCCGGCGATTACGTCGTGATCCGCGAGGCCAAGAAACGTCGTAAGGTCGCCGCCAAGTAAGGAAGTAGGGTTGAAATGAAACTCGAAGTTAAAGATTTATCCGGAAAAAGCGCTGGTGAGTTGGAAGTCGGCTTCCGAATCATTGAGAACAACTCGGCCACCCAGGCAGTTCACGATACCGTGGTGGCTTATCAAGCTGCACAGCGCAGTGGAACCGCCTGTGCGAAGACCAGGGGTGAAGTTAACGGAACGAAAAAGAAGCCGTACCGCCAAAAGGGTACCGGTCTTGCCCGTGCCGGCTCGTTCCAGTCGCCTATCTGGGTCGGCGGCGGCGTGGTCTTTCCTCCTCGCCCGCGTGACTTCACCAAGAAGGTGAATCGCCAGACCCGTCAATTGGCTCTGCGCAAAGCACTCAGCGAACGCCTCAAGGGTGGTGACGTCGTTGTGGTCGACGGGTGGAACGTTGAATCCCACAAGACGAAGGATTTCGAAAAGCTTCTGGCGCGTCTCGATATCCTCACCAAATCCACGCTTCTGGTCTCCGATACCTCCGACAACAAGAATCTGACGCTGGCCTGCAGGAATATTCCTGACGTTGAATTGACAACGAGCGACACACTTAATACCTATCAGGTTTTGCGCTACGACAAGATTGTCATCTCCAAGGGCGCTTTTGAGAAACTGGAACAACGTTTAGCTGACTAGGGCCCAAGATGAACTCATTTGATATCATCAAAACTGTGCGGGTGACCGAGAAGGGCACCATGCAAGGAGAGCTATACAATCAATACACCGTTGTAGCAGATCGCCGGGCCACCAAGGATCAGATCCGTAACGCAGTCCAAGAACTGTTCAAGGTCAAGGTCCTCCGGGTCAACACGGCAAATATGACCGGTAAGCTTCGTAGGCAACGCACCAAGCAAGCTGGTAAATCCCCCGACTGGAAAAAGGCAATCGTTACCCTGAAGGATGGGGACAAAATCGTTCTTACCTAATTTCACCTGCCATGGCTGTCAAAACTTACAGACCGCTGACCCCTTCGAACCGTTACAAAACCAGTAACTCGTTCAAGGAGATCACCAAGAAACGACCGGAAAAGAGCCTGGTCACCACGCGGAAGAAAACCGGTGGTCGCAATGCTTACGGACGTATCACCGCACGAGCAATCGGGGGCGGGCATAAGCAAAAGATTCGCTTGGTCGACTTCAAACGCAACAAGCGCGACATCGATGCCAAGGTGATTGCCGTTGAATACGATCCCATCCGCAGCGCCAACATCGCTTTGTTGGAATACGCCGACGGTGAGAAGCGCTACATCATCGCGCCGAATGGCCTACAAATCGGATCTACCCTTCAGAGTGGCGACAAAGCCGCGCCTGAACTGGGGAACAGTCTGCCGCTTCAGAACATTCCCGAGGGTTCCTTTATCCACAATATTGAGCTAGTCCCGGGTAGGGGAGGTCAAATTGTGCGGGCAGCCGGCACTTCGGCCACTTTGATGTCCAAAGCCGAAGGCTACGCCCAGATCAAGCTGCCGAGCGGTGAAATTCGTCGCATCCACGCCCGCTGTCACGCAACCATGGGCCAGGTAGGGAACTCGGATCATGAGAACGTGGTCCTTGGTAAGGCCGGACGGAATCGGTACCTTGGTCGTCGCCCCCTGACTCGCGGTATGGTTCGTAATCCTGTGGACCATCCAAACGGCGGTGGTAACGGCAAATCCAAAGGTGGTGGCGGTCGCCAGCACTTGACCTCTCCTTGGGGTATCCTCGCTAAGGGCTACAAAACCCGGCGGGCTAAGAAGCAATCTGAACGTTTCATTCTGGTGCGCCGAGACGGGCGCGCGGTCAAAGCGAAGTAAGGAGCACGCATCATGGGTCGATCCATTAAAAAAGGTCCGTTTGTGGACCACCATCTGCAGGACAAAATAGACAAGGCCAAGGACACGAAGTCCAAGGCCCCCATCAAGACGTGGTCACGACGCTCCATGATCACGCCCGACTTTGTTGGGCTGACTTTCAACGTGCATAATGGCCGCATATTTGCCCCGGTGTTTGTCACGGAAAACATGGTCGGCCATCGCTTGGGTGAATTTGCACCAACCCGCACGTTCAAGCGGCACGGTTCTCACACGGCTAAGGCGGAGAAGTAGTCATATGGATATTCGATCGATTATGCACAATGTGCCGATGTCTCCGCAAAAGATGCGTGAGATGGTGAGGCAGATCCAGGGGTTGAACGCCGTGCAGGCCCAGGCTGTTCTCTCCGTTGTTCCGCGCAAATCAGCCAGGTTTGTGCTCAAGACTTTGAATTCGGCCATAGCTAACGCCGAAAACAACAATGGCCTCAAGCCTGAAGGTTTGCGGGTCAAGGAAGCGGTGGCAGGGGCTGCTACCACGCTCAAGAGGTTCGTGCCGAAAGCGCGGGGATCAGCCGGTCCCATCCTCAAGCGTCGCTGCCACATTCGAATCGTTCTCTCTGACAACTGATAGGTATGGGACAAAAGACCAATCCAATTGGACTTCGTATTGCCGTAAACAAAGACTGGCGATCGAAGTGGTATGCCGACAAGCGCGACTTTGGAAAGCTCCTGGTAGAAGACAACCACATCCGGTCCCTTCTTAAGAAGAAACTGGAGACTGCCTCGGTTCCGAAAATCGTCATCGAACGCGCTGCCACGCGTTGCCGCATCACCATCTATACGGCTCGGCCAGGTGTTGTGATCGGTCGCAAAGGCACGGAGATCGACAAGATCAAGGAAGAGATCAGCAAGATGACCGGCAAGGAAATCTATGTTGAGATCGTGGAGGTCAAGCGTCCGGAGACCGATGCCCAGTTGGTCGCTGAGAATGTCGCCCTTCAGTTGGAACGGCGTATCAGCTTCCGGCGCGCTATGAAGAAGGCCATCCAAACGGCCATGGACAACGGCGCTGAAGGTATCCGTATTCGCTGCGCCGGGCGACTGGGCGGAGCGGAACTCGCCCGGGTGGAAATGCACCATCAGGGAAGAGTGCCGCTGCACACTCTCCGCGCAAACATCGACTATGGTTTTGCCGAAGCCAACACCGTCTATGGTAAGCTCGGAATTAAATGCTGGATTTGCACTGGGGAGAACAAGCCGGACAAAGCACGCCCCAACGCTAATCAGGCTGGCGTGGTAAACGCCTGAGAATAATTTAACGCGGATCAGGAGATTACAGGCTTATGGCGTTGATGCCCGAAAGAGTTAAATACCGGAAGATGCAGCGGGGTAACCGCAGCGGCATAGCGTCGCGCGGGACCACAGTTGCCTTCGGTGAGTATGGGCTGCAGGCAATGGAACGTTGCTGGCTGGACAACAAGCAGATTGAGGCTGCTCGCGTCGCAATCACCCGTCACATGAAGCGTCGTGGGAAGGTTTGGCTGCGCATTTTCCCAGACAAATCCTACACCAAGAAACCGCTGGAAGTTCGTATGGGTACCGGCAAGGGCGGTGTTGAGTCCTGGGTGGCGGTCATCCGGCCGGCCAATATGCTCTTTGAAGTCGAGGGTGTGACACTGGACATTGCCCGTGAAGCCATGCGACTTGCTGCCACCAAGCTGCCCATTCGCACCAAGTTTGTCTGCCGCCACCACGAGTCCTAACCGCCATGAAGATTTCCGACCTGAAAGACCTTTCCCTGACGGAGCTGCGTGCCAAAAGCCGCGACCTGCGCCAGGAGTTGTTTAACCTGAGGCTGCAACAGGCTAGCGCCCAATTGGAGAAGACCGCGCGCCTTCGCACCTTGCGCCGTGACGTGGCGCGTATTGAAACCCGCATCTCCCAAATTAAGGCCAAAGCAGCCTGATTAACGACCTATGTCTGAAGCCTCTACAACTCGCACTCAACGCAAGGAACGCGTTGGAAGCGTCGTATCCGACAAAATGGACAAGACCATTGTTGTCCGCGTGGAACGCCGCATGCAGCATCCGCAATTTAAGAAGGTCATTACCCGATACCGCAAATTCTACGCCCATGACGACAAGGGGGAGGCGAAGATCGGTGATAAGGTTCGGATCGAGGAAACCCGCCCGCTGTCCAAGACCAAGTCGTGGCGTCTGGTGGAAGTCCTCGAGCGTGCCGTGCAAGAGGGTGGGGAATAGCAGAGCATAGGAGGATACAAGTATGTTGCAGATTCGTTCCATTCTGGATGTGGCTGATAACACCGGCGCCAAGCGGGCGGCGGCAATCGGGGTCTTGGGGCGCAATCAGCGCTATGCCCATATCGGCGACGTCATCAAAGCGCACATCAAGGAAGCATCGCCAGACGGCTCTGTTAAGAAGGGTGACGTTGTCGATGCTGTCGTGGTACGCACGCGCAAGGCTATACATCGCAGTGACGGTTCAACCCTGCGGTTTGACAGCAACGCAATTGTCATTATCGACAAGGATTTTAATCCCAAAGGGACGCGCATTTTCGGGCCGGTTGCGCGTGAACTGCGCCAGAAGCGCTTCATGAAGATCATTTCTTTGGCCCCGGAGGTTATCTGACTATGAATTCTTTCCACGTCAAGCGCGGCGACGAAGTTGTGGTGATCGCTGGTGCCGAAAAAGGTAAACGCGGCAAGATTCTCTACATGCTGCCCGCGAAGGAGCGCGTCATCATTGAAGGCGTCCGCATGATCAAGCGTCACACCCGCAAAAGCCAGCAACATCCCCAGGGAGCCATCGTCGAGAGAGAGGGGAGCCTGCACATTTCCAACGTTATGCTCGCTGCGAAGTATGACGAACGTGTTGCCCGTCGCAGCGCAGCCACGAGCAAATAAAGCCCAATGAAATCGCGATTGTATCAGCGTTACGTCAACGAGGTGCGAGCGGCACTCGTAGACAAAAGGAAGTACGAGAACGTGCACGAAGTGCCGCGGATGGAGAAAATCGTCATCAACATGGGGGTTGCTGCCACCATGGAGAAGAGCGCGCTCGACGATGCTGCCCGCGATCTTACGGCCATTACTGGTCGGAAGCCGGTCATTAACAAGGCAAAGAAGAGCGTCGCGAATTTCAAGCTTCGCAAAGGCCAGGCCATCGGATGCAGGGTCACCCTCCGCCGCGATTGCATGTATGAATTCTTCGATCGTCTGGTGGCGGCCACGCTGCCTCGCATCCGCGACTTTCGAGGGATCAGCGGACGGTCGTTTGACGGGCGGGGTAACTACTCCCTGGGTTTGGCCGACCAGACGGTCTTTCCCGAAATCGATCTCGATAAAATCAAGAGGCATCAGGGCATGGACATCACGATCGTGACTAGTGCCAAGACTGACGCAGAGGCCTATGACTTGTTGAAGCTCATGGGCATGCCTTTCAGCGAAGGACGTTAGGAGACATATGGCGAAGAAATCTTGGATTGAGCGGAATAACCGCAAGAAGGCGATGGTGGAAAAGTACGCCGCCAAACGCGCCGAGTTGAAAGCGAAAGGTGATTACGCAGCCTTGGCTAAGCTGCCCCGTAGCGCCAGCCCCGTGCGCGTGATCAACCGCTGTCGTGTTTCCGGAAGGCGTCATGCTTTCCTTCGTAAATTTGGTGTTTCACGCCTCACATTCCGTGAAATGGCCTTGTCCGGCCAGATTCCAGGTGTAACCAAGGCCAGCTGGTAACTGTTATGACCGACCCTATCGCAGATTTGCTGACCCGGATCCGGAACGCGAGCAGCGCTCTCCTACCCGAGGTTGAACTCCGCCACTCCAAACTCAAGGAAAGCATCGTACGCGTCCTCAAGGATGAAGGTTACGTCACCGACTGCAGTGTGGAGGGGACCACCAAGCGCACTTTGAAGGTGAAGCTGAAATACAGCGGCCGCAAGGGTGTGATTGTTGGCTTGAAGCGCGCCAGCCGTCCCGGCCTTCGTCGCTACGTCGGTGCCACTGAAGTCCCCAAGGTCCTTGGTGGTTTGGGTATCTCCATTCTTTCTACTCCTCAGGGCGTCATGTCCGGCACCCAAGCCAAGAAGCAAAACGTTGGCGGCGAGGTGCTCTGTTACGTTTGGTAAAAGGAAAACGCGTATGTCCCGCATCGGTAAAATGCCGGTTAAGATTCCGGCTTCAGTCAAAGTGGTAATCAAGGGGCGGACAGTCAATGTCGAGGGCCCGAAAGGTAAGCTGGGCCTTGACCTGCCCGCGCAAACCACCGTCGCGGTGGAAGGCGATGTGGCCAAGGTCAGCCGAGGCTCGGACACGCGAGAAGCGAGGGCGAATCACGGCCTGGCTCGTGCCTTGATCAACAACATGGTGAAGGGCGTTAGCGAGGGCTTCGTCAAACGTCTTGAGATCCACGGTGTGGGTTTCAAAGCTGCCGTTCAAGGTAAGAACGTGACCATGAACCTGGGTTACTCTCACCAAATCGTTTACCCCATACCTGATCAGATCAAAGTCACAGTGGACGACAACACCAAAGTCACCGTTGAAGGCCCAAGCAAAGAGGTCGTGGGTCGAGTGGCTTCGGAACTGCGTGGCTTCTACCCTCCCGAGCCTTATAAGGGTAAGGGTGTTCGCTATGTTGGCGAGCACATCCTCCGCAAGGAAGGTAAGACCGTCCAATAGTCTGATCTGAAACAACCGGCTAGTTATGAGAATTCAGAAGAAGAACGAACTGGCGCAGAAGCGCCGCTGGCGTGTCCGCGCCAAGATCAGTGGCACGGCCTCACGGCCCCGTATGAGCGTCTGTTTCACTGGGCAGCACATCTACGTGCAGTTTATCGACGACGACAAGGGCTTTACATTAGCCTCCGCATCTACCCGCTGCGCTGCGCTCGCAAAGGGCGGAGAGAAAGTGGGGGCAAACGTCGCCAGTGCAGTCAAAGTAGGGCGAATGGCAGCCGAAGCCGCTCAGGCGCAGGGGATTGCAAACGTGGTTTTTGACCGGGGCTCGTCGCAATACCATGGCAAGGTCAAAGCTCTGGCTGACGCGGCCCGCGAAGCCGGACTGAAATTCTAGAATACCAGGAGAACTTATTGTGGCTGAAGATCGACCAGTTCAAGATCAGGAAAATCGCGGTCAGCGGGGTCGCGGACAACGTCGTGGGCGTCCCATGTCCCAACAGGGCGGAGATGGTCCCGAAAAAGAGTTTGCCGAAAAGGTGTTGTACATTAACCGCTCGGCGAAAGTGGTGAAGGGCGGACGGCGTTTTAGCTTCAGCGCTCTGGTCGTTACCGGCGACCGTAAGGGCAAAGTGGGTTTAGGCTTGGGGAAAGCCCGTGAGGTTGCGGAAGCCATTCGGAAGGCTGGGGAAATTGCCCGCCAGAACATGGCCCCGGTCGCCCTCAAGGACGCCACGATCCCGCACGAGGCCTTGGCCTTCTTTGGTGGGGCACAGGTGCTCCTCCGGCCGGCCTCGCCCGGAACCGGCCTCATTGCTGGAAAGACCGTTCGTGCAGTGCTCGAATCCGCCGGCGTCAAAGACGTGCTCAGCAAGTCCTTAGGCTCGAAGAACGCTGCTAACGTGGCCAAAGCAACGCTTGAGGCCTTGGGTCAGATGCGTCGCCGGGAGGACATCTACAGGCTTCGCGGAAAGCCTCTTAGGAAAACCGCGCCTGAAGCAGCGGAAGCACCCGCCGCAGAAACCGTAAAGTAATAATCTCATGCGTCTTCATCAATTAAAGCCTCGTCCCGGAGCCAAACACCGTCGCAAGCGCGTGGGTCTGGGTGAATCCAGCGGTCACGGTAAGACCAGTACCCGTGGTGGCAAGGGCCAGACTGCTCGCTCCGGTGGTTCGATTCGGATTGGTTTTGAGGGTGGTCAGATGCCCCTCATACGTCGGTTACCCAAGCGCGGGTTCAACAACACGCGTTTCGGAACCCGCTACATTCCGGTCAATGTCGGCGATCTGAACCAGTTTGACGACGGTTCAAGGGTTGAAATCGCCGCTATCAAAGGTGCTGGATTGGCCAATGGTCCCGGTGAGGGGTTGGTTAAGATCCTCGGCAATGGCGAACTGACCAAGAAGCTGACTGTGTGCGCCCACGGGTTTAGTGGTGCCGCCCGGGCTAAGATCGAAGCCGCCGGTGGAAGCTGCGAGGTCGTCCGCACAGGCAAAAGCCAAAGCAAATAATCGGTCTAAAGGGTAGTTCGCATGCTGGGCTCCATCGTTAAAACCTTCCAAAACTGTTTCAAGATTCCGGAACTGAAGTCCCGGATCTTGTTTACACTTCTGCTGCTCGGTATCTGTCGCCTCTTGGCGTGGATTCCCGTTCCCGGTCTGAATGCTGCCGAGCTGACGGCCTTTTTTGAGCAGAATGCAGGTAGGATGGACAATACTTTGGTGGGGATGTACAGCCTCTTCACCGGTGGAGCTTTGCAGAACTGCGCGGTTGGAGCGTTGGGCATCATGCCCTACATCACGGCCACCATTATTATCCAGTTGCTGAGCGCAGTCGTTCCTCAATTGAGCAAGTTGGCTCGAGAGGAGGGTGGCAGGGCCAAAATCATTCAATACGGCCGCTACCTGACTCTGGTGCTGTGTCTTGGCCATGGCACGCTCATGGCCTTGGGTTGGGAGAATCCTCAAACGCTCTTCGGCAGTAACTTTGACCGTCAATTGGTCCTTGGTGATCATGTCTGGTGGTATCGTATTCAGACAGTCTTGCTGCTTACCACCGGCACCATGGTCCTGATGTGGTTGGGTGAACAGATTACAGAACGCGGTATCGGCAACGGTGTCTCGCTGGTTATCACCATCGGCATTATTGCTGACCTCCCCGGCGCATTCCAGGGCCTGCAGCTGATGTTCTTCCCGCCCGATGGTGGGGAATCCCGTATTCACCTTTTTGGTGTGGTTGGCCTCCTCATGCTTCTGGGGGCTGTCGTTGCCGGTGTGATCGCGGTCACACAGGCGCAACGCAAGATCCCAGTCCAGTATGCGCAGCGTGCTGTCGGTCGTAAGGTCTATGCCGGGACGTCTTCTTTCATGCCGCTCCGAGTCAACTATGCGGGTGTGATGCCGATTATCTTCGCGCAGGCTATCCTCATGTTCCCGAGTAAGGTTTTCTTCCAGCTCGGAAATATGCTGGAGTCGAGTTTCATTTCCGATCTGGGTCTTTATCTCAGCCCCGGTCACTTCTGGTATTATGCCCTCTACGGGATGATGATTCTGTTCTTCTCCTACTTCTGGGTTGCAACGCAGTTCAACGAGATCCAGATAGCTGACGATCTCAAGAAGCATGGTGGTTATATTCCTGGCGTGCGGCCGGGGCAGGCAACCTGCGACTACCTGCACTTCTCCATGAGTCGTATTACATTGGCTGGTGCTATTTTTCTTACTCTGATTGCCGTTGTGCCGGACATTCTGGGACAAATTTTCGGAGTCGATCCTCGAGTGACCCGCTTTTTCGGTGGCACAAGTATCCTGATCGCCGTCGGTGTCCTTCTGGATACGATGCGGCAAATGGAGTCACATTTGCTCATGCGCCACTACGATGGCTTTTTGAAGAAGGGCAGGCTTCGCGGCCGCTTCTAGGCTCGGCGTGGACATTTGTTCCTTGAAATTACCGTTTGAAAGTGGTGACCGGCACTAGCATTTCTCACTTCAGGATTTCATGATCGTCATTAAGACAGAGGACGACCTGAAGCTGATGCGCCCTGCGTGCCGCATCGCCGCTGATGTGCTGGCTGAAGTGGCCGCATTTATTCAGCCTGGTGTCACCACCAAGGCTGTGGACGAATATGCTGCTGAGCGAATGGCTGCCTACGGCGCTCGTAGTGCTTTTCTGGGCTATCGCCAGTTTCCCAGTCATACGTGCCTTTCGGTGAATGAAGAGGTCGTGCATGGGATTGCCGGAAACCGTGTTATTCAATTTGGCGATCTGGTGAGTGTAGACGTGGGTGTGGTCTATCAAGGTTTTATTGGGGACAACGCCAGGACCGTTGCTGCGG
This sequence comes from Limisphaerales bacterium, assembly GCA_049451415.1. GTDB lineage: Bacteria > Verrucomicrobiota > Verrucomicrobiia > Limisphaerales > JAHDYP01 > JBMTVN01. The sequence goes on from JBMTVN010000002.1 coordinate 42,200, forward strand.
GTGGATGTGATGTGGATTCCCAACGTCTCATGGATGTTACTGAGCGCTCACTCCATGAGGGCATCTCCCAAGCCGTTGCGGGGAATCGGGTCGTCGATATCAGCCGGGCGGTTCAACAATGTGTCGAAGCCAATGGATTGAGCGTGGTGCGTGAATTTGTCGGCCATGGGGTAGGGCGCAAAATGCACGAGGACCCCCAAATACCCAATTTTGTTGAGAAGAAGTCGTCGCCTGTCCTCAAACCTGGCATGACCCTGGCAATCGAACCCATGGTGAATGCCGGGGTTGCCAGCGTAAAGGTACTAAAAGACCGGTGGACAGTCGTGACGCAGGATGGTAAACGTTCCGCTCATTTTGAGCACACTGTGCTCGTGACGGACGGCGCGCCGGAGATTCTGACGTGTGCGACGACAACCCTTTTGAACTCGAAGGCTTGATCGTTTATGTCAGGCAGCCGGGAGTTTACGATTTGGAACTGCCCAACGGCCACAGGCTGTTGGGCTACGTTGTCCGACGAGATCGAGATTTGGTCACCGACCTGCGGGTCGGTAGCCGGGTGAAAGTGGAAGTATCGCCATGCGACCTCTCAAAGGGTCGCGTGCGAATGAAGAAAGAAAAACAAGATGAAAGTCAGAGCTTCGGTGAAGCGACTTTGTGAGCACTGCCGGGTTATCCGGCGCAAGGGTGTGATCCGCGTGATCTGCACCAACGCTCGCCACAAACAACGTCAAGGTTAAGAGATCCTATGCCGCGTATTCTTGGTGTCGATATTCCGGGTGACAAGCGCATTGATATTGCGCTTCGTTACATTTATGGCATTGGCCCGGTTAATGCCTTAGAGGTTCTTGAGAGGGCCCAGTTGGACCCCTCCATCCGTGCAAAGAACCTCACTGAGCAACAACTTTCCCAGATCGCTCATGCCCTGCAGGAGGGCAAGTATGTGATCGAAGGTGACCTGCGCCGAGAGCTCGGCATGAACCTCAAGCGGATGCAGGCCATCAAGTGCTACAGGGGAATCCGCCACCTGCGCAGTTTGCCAGTTCGGGGGCAGAGGACTTCTACCAACGCCCGTACCCGCAAGGGGCCGCGCAAGACCGTTGGTGTGCAGCGTAATCCGAACGCCAAGACCGGTATCCACTAACCTTTTTTCACCATGTCCGAAGAATCCAAACCCAAGAAAGCCGCCAACAAGGCGGTTTCAAGCGAGTCCGAGGCGCCCCAGAAGGCGGTCGCCGAAACTGCCGCCCCTGCCTCAGAGGCCGCCGCTGCCGAGTCTAAGCCGACAAAGACCAAAAAGGCTGCTGCGCCGACTCCGGCAACAGCTGCCCCGGCCGACGCAACTGGGCCGGCTGCTGCCAGTGCGCCGACGGCTGCCGAGCTGCTGGCTGATGCGTCTGCCGGCAAGAAGATCATCAAGGCCAAAGGCTCGAAGAATATTGTGTCGGGAGTGGCTCACGTTACCGCTACTTTCAACAACACCACCGTCTCCATCACGGATGCGCAGGGCAACGTCATTGGCTGGTCCAGTGCCGGCCGCGTTGGTTTCCGTGGTTCCCGCAAATCGACTGCCTTTGCTGCACAACAGGTCGCCCAAGACGCAGCGCGCCAGGCAATGTCGCATGGCATGAAGGAGGTCGAGATCCAGGTCAAAGGCCCCGGTTCCGGCCGCGAATCTGCCGTTCGGGCACTTCAGGCGATCGGTATGGAGATCACTACGATTCGTGACGTTACCCCCGTGCCGCACAACGGCTGCCGGCCCCGTAAGAAGCGCCGCGTTTAATTCTCAATTCCTCAGAAAACTATGGCTCGTTACACAGGACCCCGTACTCGCATCAGCCGCAGGTTTGGGCTGCCCATCTTCGGCCCCAGTAAATATCTGGAGCGCAGAAATTATCCGCCGGGAACACATGGCCCGAAGGCACGCCGTAAGTTCAGTGACTATGCCGTTGGTCTGCTTGAAAAGCAGAAGATGCGCTATTTCTATGGCTTGATGGAGAAGCAGTTTCGCTCTGTTTACCATCAAGCATTGAAGGGGCGCGGCGTTACGGGTGAGAAGATGCTCCAGATTCTGGAGACTCGCCTCGACAACGTAGTGTATCAACTTGGCTACGCCAGCACCCGTCCTGCCGCCCGGCAGATGGTGGCGCACGGTCACATCACGGTCAACGGGGGCAAAGTGTCTGTTCCTTCGTATGCCTTGCGTGTCAACGACGTGGTCGAAGTCCGTGATTTGAGCGTTTCCCGACAGATGGCCACCCGGAATTTCGAGCTGTCCACCAGCCGATCCGTTCCTGACTGGCTGTCCCTGAACAAGGACGCCTTCCGTGGCGTGGTGATGCGTGTCCCAAGTCGCGAAGAGATTCAGCCTATTGCCAATGAGCAGGCTGTCGTTGAGTTTTATTCCCGCTAAACCGTGAGCCCTGCAGATGGGGCTACAACGCAATTATATGGGCTCTGCTGTTGCGGGAATCTGCGGCAGGGCCAGGTTAAAATTGCGAGAAAGTAAATATATATGCCAGTAAGACTAGGTCGTTTCGAAATGCCAAAGCGCTTGACCAAGGAAGAGTCGAGCGCAACTGATACGTACGCCAAATTTATTGCCGACCCCTTTGAAACGGGTTACGGCCATACTTTGGGCAACTCCTTGCGTCGGGTTCTCCTATCCTCTCTCGAAGGCGCCGCGATCACCTCGCTAAAGATCGACGGAGCCATGCACGAGTTCACTACGGTGGACGGCGTTGCTGAGGACGTAACCGACATCGTTTTGAATCTCAAGCAGGTTAAGTTTCGTTGTCACAACCGGGAAACCCAGACTGTACTCTTATCAGTGAACAAGGAGGGGGCAGTTACGGCTGGAGATATCCAGCTCAACCAGAACCTTGAGGTTGTCAATCCCGGTCAGCACATCTGCACGCTCGACAAGAAAAAGAAGTTCGAGATGGAACTCGAGATCAAGGTTGGTCGAGGCTTCCTCCCGGGCGACGAGAATAAAAAGGTGGATCAACCGATCGGCGTTATTGCCATTGATTCACTCTTCTCCCCCGTCTCTCGCGTTCGTTATGCCGTTGAGGCCGCGCGTGTTGGGCAGCGGACTGACTACGATCGGCTGATTTTGGAAGTGTGGACGGATGGTCGAGTCTCCCCTGATGACGCCCTCACTCAGGCTTCTGCGATCCTCCAGCGGCATCTAGACGTGTTTGTCGGTTACGACAAGAACGCCATTGAGTTTGAGGAGGAAGAAACCCGCCAAGATGATGAGCGCGCGAAACTTCGCAAGCTGCTCAACATGAGCGTCAACGAAATCGAGTTGAGCGTTCGGGCCGCAAACTGCCTGAACAACGCCAACATCACGACTGTTGGACAGTTGGCGATGAAGACGGAAGCCGAGATGTTGAAATATCGCAACTTCGGCAAAAAATCTCTGAACGAGATCAAGGACAAGCTGACAACTCTGGGCCTCAGCTTGGGTATGAACCTGGATACCTCCCTCTTGGAATCGCCCAAAGAAGAGAATCGAACGATCTAAGGAATAGGCTTCTATGCGTCACCTCAAACGGACTGCAAAACTAGGCCGGACCAGCGAGCATCGTAACGCGATGCTGGCCAACTTGGTCTGCAGCCTCATCAAACACAAGCGCATCCAAACCACATTGGCCAAGGCCAAGGCGGCGCGCCCCGTCGCAGAGAAGATGGTCACTCTCGGCAAGGCTGGCACTCTGCATGCCCGCCGTCTGGCGGCCGCCCGGCTACGCAACCACGGCAAGTCGCTGCATCGGCGCAAAGCCGATCGGGAGGCCTGGAGGCAGAACGAGGACGTGGTCCGGATTCTGTTCGAGGAGTTGGCCCCTGGTTTCAAGGGCCGTAACGGCGGTTACACTCGCATTATTCGCATGGGCACACGACAAGGTGACGCCGGCCAGACAGCCATTTTGGAATGGGTTGACCGGGCTGTTGTGCCTGCCGCTGCCGATGCGCCTGCTGCCCCTGCCGCGGAAGCCTCTGAGAAGAGCGAAGGCTGAGTAGGACTTTTGAACACGCCCGATCTCCTGACGGAGATCGGGCTTTTTGTTTTTCGGCATCCAGCCTCTTCTGCGGGAAGATCCGGGTGGCTTCGGACACTTCGCACTTGGAGCGCCGGAACCAACAATCCCGGTCGGCGGCTGGAACCCCTTGGTGGAGGAGATCCGGCCCGCGGCGCACGCCTGAGCTCTGGACGAACCTCTGGGCCGAAACCC
>JBMTVN010000003.1:0-43444 GCA_049451415.1 Limisphaerales bacterium
TCGGTACCGGCTACGTGGACGCAGTCGGGAATGCGGGCACGGCGGGTTCGGACTATGAACTGCCGATGATTCTGCAGCCTTTGGCGCCGCACCGTGCGGATTTCCAGGTTTTGAGTCATCTGGCGCACGACAAGGCCCGGGCCAATGGTGACGGAGCGGGGGATCATGCCCGGGCGTCGGCGACGTTTTTGACTGGGTGTCAGGCCAAGAAGACTGCGGGGGCGGACATTCGGGCGGGGATTTCGGCGGATCAGATTGCGGCGCAAAGGATTGGGCATTTGACGCGACTGCCCTCACTGGAGCTGAGCTGTGATGGCAAGCGCATGGCGGGCAATTGTGATTCGGGGTACAGCTGTGCGTATCAGTTCAATATTTCGTGGCGTTCTGAGAGCGTACCGATGCCTCCCGAGCGGGATCCGCGCTTGGTTTTCGACCGGTTGTTTGCATCGGGAAATGCCGGGGAGACGGCTGAAGCCCGGGCCAAGCGTCAGCTGTTACACAAGAGCGTGCTGGATTCCGTATTGGCAGACGCGCGGGATTTGAAGGGTCGGCTGGGACGGACGGACAGGCGGAAGCTGGACGAGTATTTTGCGGCGGTGCGTGATGTGGAGATGCGGATTGAACGCCAGTCGCAGGTGGTGGCGGTGCCGGAGGGGGTGGAAGCGCCGGGAGGGATTCCTGAGGATTTTGCTGGTCACATTCGGATCATGTTTGACCTGCTGGCTTTGGCCTTCCGGACGGATGCGACGCGGGTTTCGACCTTTCTGATGGCCCATGACGGAAGCAATCGTCCGTATCCTTTTATTGAGGTTCCTGAGGGGCACCATGATTTGTCGCACCACGGAAATGACGAGGAAAAGAAGCGTAAGATAGCCAGGATCAACCACTTCCACATGGAGCAGTTTGCGTATTTCCTGGGTCGTCTGAAGGAGGTTCAGGAGGGTGAAGGAACCTTGCTGGACAACTGCATGATCGTCTATGGGGGAGCGATTGGGGATGGGAACCGTCACAACCATGACAATCTTCCTGTGTTACTGGCTGGCAGGGGTGGCGGGACATTGAATCCCGGGGTGCACCGGGATTTGCCGCGGACGCCGATGACCAACCTGTATTTGGGTTTATTGGACCGGATGGGTGTAGCGGCGGAGCGGATTGGGGACAGCACGGGCCAATTGGATATCGTTTAGTGGTTGGGGGAGGTGGTTTTCAGGACCGGGGTGGCCGGTCCGGTTTGGGTGGGGGGGGGAGGCTTGGCTCGCGGGGGTGGTCACTGCAAGGAGACTGGATACAGTCATGGGCTATCAAAGTTGGGGGTTGAACGTTCTGGGACCCTACTTTACGTTGCGGCGTCCGGTCAGGGGACCGGTTTTGGATCGCAACTTTTTCCGGATTGGCACGATATGAACAATTTTTTGGTACCGATGGTGGTGGAGCAGACGGGTCGTGGCGAACGCGGGTATGACATTTACTCGCGGCTGTTGATCGACCGGATCATTTTTTTGGGGACGCCGGTGGACGATGCGGTATCGAACGTGATTATTGCGCAGTTGTTGTTTTTGCAGATGACTGATCCCAAGAAGGACATTCATTTGTATATCAACTCTCCTGGGGGGAGCGTGACGGCTGGTTTGGCGATTTACGACACGATGCAGTTCATGACCTGCCCGGTGAACACCTACTGCATTGGCCAGGCGGCGAGCATGGGTGCGGTTTTGTTGTCGGCGGGCACGAATGGCAAGCGGTTTGCCCTGCCGAATGCGCGGATCATGATTCATCAGCCTTGGGGTGGGGTTCAGGGTCAGGCTTCGGACATCAGCATTCAGGCGAAGGAGATCCTGCGCTTGAAGGACCGCTTGAACGAGATCTTGGCCAACCACTGCGGGCGAGGCATTGAGGACATCGCGCGGGACACGGACCGAGACCGTTTTATGTCGGCGGAGGAAGCGAAGGAATATGGTTTGGTGGACGAGGTGGTGACGTCGCGCAAGGAGCTTGCTGACGGGGACGAAAAAAAGGGTGAGAAGGCCTAGGTTGGAGTGGGCGGGGCCGGGCTAAGTTGGACAGCATGGACTAGATATGGCGCGCAACAACCAGATGACCCTTTGCAGTTTCTGCGGCAAGTCGCATGCAGAGGTGCGCAAGTTGATTCAGGGGCCGGGAGTATATATTTGCGACGGCTGCGTATTGGTTTGCAAGAGCGTCCTGGACAAGGAGCTCAAGACTGAGGGCAAGAAGCGGCTGGCGAAGCTGAAAGTCCCCCGCCCTTCCGAGATCAAGGAGCATTTGGATCGTTTTTGCATCGGGCAGGACCACGCCAAGAAGACGTTGTCTGTGGCGGTGCACAACCACTACAAGCGGCTCCAGTTGCAGCCGGAGAAGCCGGAGGAAGGCGAGACCAAGGGGGAGAGTGCGGATGAGGCCGAGATTGAGATTGAGAAGGCGAACATTCTGCTGATTGGGCCGACGGGTTCGGGCAAGACCTTGTTGGCCCGGACGCTGGCGAAGGTTTTGGATGTGCCGTTTGCGATTGCCGACGCGACGACCCTCACCGAGGCGGGCTATGTAGGGGAGGACGTGGAGAACATTGTTTTACGTCTACTGCAGAACGCCGACTACGACGTGAAACGGGCGCAGACGGGGATTATCTACATTGACGAGATCGACAAGATTTCGCGTCGGACCGAGAACGTTTCGATTACTCGCGACGTATCGGGCGAAGGGGTGCAACAGGCGCTCTTAAAGATTCTGGAGGGGACGATTTGCAATGTTCCTCCGCAAGGCGGGAGGAAGCATCCGCAGCAGGAGTATGTCCGGGTGGACACGAGCAACATCCTGTTTATTTGCGGTGGGGCCTTTGTGGGGCTGGACAAGATTGTGCAGCGTCGGCTGGGGCATCGCGTGGTGGGCTTCAACACACCCGGGCAGAAGCAGCGTGATGCGGAGCGTCAGGAGCTCTTGCAGTTGGCCGAGCCGGAGGATCTGTTGTCGTTCGGATTTATTCCTGAGTTTATTGGCCGGCTACCGATGGTGACCGTGCTGGATGAACTGACGGTGGACCAGTTGGTATCGGTTTTGACGCAGACGAAGAACGCGTTGACGAAGCAGTATACGAAGCTGTTGTCGATGGAGGGGGTGGAGTTGGAGTTTGGGGACGACGCATTGAGGGCTTTGGCGGAGAAAGCCTTGAAGAAGGGTACTGGAGCCAGGGCGCTGCGGAGTTTACTGGAGCGGATGATGTTGGAGGTGATGTATGAGGTGCCAGGGAGCAAGGACATCAGCGCTGTGACCGTGACTCGTCAGACCGTGGAGGATGGAGTATCGCCATTGATCCGGCGCAAGCCGGGGCAGAAGGCGGCCTAGTGGCTGGTCTGGGGTATTGGGCGGGCGCCCTGGCTGGAGCGGTTGGGGTGCGCCTGCGGGATTCCTCGGGTGCAGGTTTTTTTCCTTTCCGGAGCTGGGCTTTTCCACTTGGTTATTCGCGCGATGTCGAAAGCATTTGAAGCGGGACGGGTGATAGCGGAGCACGTGCGGCGCATACCGCGCAGTGGGATCCGGGAATTTTTCGACATTGTGCAGTCGATGCCGGAGGTGATTTCGCTGGGTGTGGGTGAGCCGGATTTTGTGACGCCGTGGCATATCCGGGAGGCTGCGATCTACGCGTTGGAGCGGGGGAAGACCACGTACACTTCGAACCTGGGTTCGCCGCGTTTACGCGAAGCGATCAGCCGTTATGTGACTGGGAAGTTCGGGGTGCGGTATGACCCGAAGACGCAGGTATTGGTGGCGGTGGGGGTGAGCGAGGCCCTGGACATTGCCTTGCGGGCGGTGATTGATCCCGGGGATGAGATTCTCTACCACGAACCGTGTTATGTGAGTTATGCGCCGAGCATTGCCCTGGCGCATGGGAAGCCGGTGGCGATCGGGTGCCAGGCCAAGGACGGGTTTGCCCTGACGGCGGAGGCGATTGAGCGTGCGGTGACTCCGCGGAGCAAGGCGCTGGTGTTGAATTTCCCGACGAATCCGACGGGGGGCACCATGAGCCGTGAGGAGCTGGAGCGGGTGGCAGAGGTAGTCCTGAAGCACAACCTGCTGGTTATTACGGACGAGATTTACTCTGAGTTGACCTTTGAGGGCGGGCACGTGAGCTTGGTTTCCTTACCGGGGATGGCGGAGAGGACGATTTTCCTGCATGGGTTTTCGAAGGCCTATGCGATGACTGGTTTTCGAATTGGGTATGCTTGCGGGCCGACGGAGCTGGTGGAGGCAATGATGCGCATTCACCAGTATTCGATGTTGTGTGCGAGCATCATCAGTCAGGAAGCGGCGATTGAGGCCCTGGAGAATGGCGAACCGGATACCGTGGCGATGCGGGACCAATATACGTTGCGTCGCAACGTGATTGTAGGTGGGTTCAATTCCATGGGTTTGAAATGCCATCTGCCACGGGGATCCTTTTATGCTTTTCCGTGCATTGAATCGACCGGCTTGAGCAGCCGCGAGTTTGCTGTGCGGTTGTTGAAGGAAGAGCAGGTTGCCTGTGTTCCCGGAGATGCCTTCGGACCGAGTGGCGCGGGTTATTTGCGCTGCTGCTTTGCCACGGCACTGGATTTGATTGAGGAGGCTTTGGAGCGGATGGACCGTTTTGTGGGGCGTCTGAAATCGGCGGGCGGTTAAGGTCCCGTCCAGGGGATTGGCATTTCCGACAGTATTGCCCGGACGCGGGGCGGCGGAGAAGGTGGCGACCCGGGGCCTGCCCCAGGGTGCATCCTTGAGCACTCCGGTTCCGTGATCTACCAGCGATAGCGGGAGTTATCGCCCTGGCGGGTGATACGGAAGAGGTAGACCGTGATGCCGCCGAGGGCGGCGAGGTTGGCGATCCAGGAGATTCCATGCCAGAGGCCAAACGACTTGCGGGAGGCGGCCTTGATTTCGTCGGTAGTCTCCGGGGAATACATTTGGAGGTGGAGTTGCTTTAGTTTGGGCTGAATTCCATATCCACCGACGAGAGCGAGGACGAAGATGGCGGCGACGAGCGAGAGGGACCAGCGGAAGATGGGGCGGCTGAGGTAGAGTGATTCTGCGACGAGGTGGGCGAAGGCTACGAGGCCGCAGACGATCTGGAGGGTGAAGTAACGTTCGAGGACGATCTGGGCGGCTGCACCGGCATAGGGTTTGGTGAGCAATTCAACCATGGGTTCGGAGAAGAAGGCGGGACCGACGAAGAACGTGAGGAAGATCGAGCCACCGAACCAGAGGGCTGCGTTGAGGATGCCTATGATGCGGAGAAAACCAATCACGCGGGGGAGGCTAGGGAGGAAACGCTGAACCGGGGGGGTCTGGGGTCTGGGGGGGGGGGGTGGGAGTCATCTGCGGGTGACTTCTGGTCCATGTCCAATTCCACGAGCATGAGGAGCGTCTGTTTTTGGGCGACGGGACGGCTGGCGGAGGAGATCGATTCGTAGGCATGGGACAAGGGGCCGCCATTGGATTCATCCGGGGCGACCTTGGTTCCCCTGCCCTGTTCGGGGCTATTACGCAGGACTTCGAGAATATCGTCACAGGAGATTTGGTTGATGGGCCGGGCGGGGAGGTAGCCTGGGACGGTGGTGCTGGCCTCGGTGATGAGCCGGGTTTCCTTGAGGAGCCGTAGCAGGCGGGCGAGCAACTGGGAGGAGACGCGGAGGTTATCGGCGAGTTCCGTGACTGTGGGGGCTGTATCGCCCTTATGGAAGCGGCGGGCGATCTCGGTCATCATGCGCAGGGCGGTGAGTTCACGTCCGCGCTGGCTGATAATTTCAGCCTGTTTTTCCTGGAGATAAGTACGGCGGTTCTGGAAGGCGTAGCTCACCTGGGCACCGAAGAGGAGGATGAGCCAAGACAGGTAGAGTCCCAGGAGGAAGACTGGCAGGACGGCAGCGCTCCCGTAGACTGTGCTGTAGGAGACGACCTTTGAAGCGAAGACGGCGGTGTATTGGCCGTTAAGCCACCAGAGCAGGCCGGAGACGAGGCCGCCGACGGCGGCGGCTTTCCAGTGGACGGCGGTGGCGGGCATCAGTTGGTAGAGGAGGGCGAAGGCGACACTGACCAGGACGAGGGGAAGGAGGCGAGCGATGACTTCCGTGAGGAAGGGACGGATGGTGGAGAGGCCGACCGTGCCGAAGATCTTGTCCTGGAAGGTCTCGAACTGGGTCCCGACGGCGAATGTTGTGGCAAAAAGGATGATGGTGGGGCCGAGGGTAATGGCTGCCCAGTATTGGATAATGCGGGCGAACCAGCTACGTCCGCGGGTCACGCCCCAGATATCATTGAACGTGGCTTCGATGGTGCTGAGGAGGCCAATGGCGACGAGGACAAGAGTCAGCGTGCTGATGGCGCTGAGCCCGGCGGCGTTACTGTTCCGGATGAAGCCCATGATGGTTTCGATGACTTCATGCCGGGCGCTGGGCTGGGGTGTGGCTGGATTTTCCGTTTCCTGTGCGGTGATTTCGGTCGTGGCCGCCTGTTCCTCACTGGTTCCGGCTTTTTCCGGAGCGGGAGAGGCGGAGGGCATTTCCCGGAGTTGGGGAACCAGGTTATCGATGACCCTTTCCACCATATCCCGGGTATTGTCCTGGTTGGTCTTGAGCATGCTGGTGGTGACGCCGAGGCCGACGACCAGGAGGGGGACGAGTGAAAGGAGGGTGGTGTAGGCCAGGGCCGTGGCTCGGATCATGCAGCGGTTTTTGAGGAAGCTGCGGACGACGAGGATCCAGAAGTGGATGAAACGCTTTAAGGGGTGCAATCGGTCCTGGTCCTGGGAGGCGACTCGGTAGTCATCGAGCAGGCCGAGGATTTCGATTTTGAGTCGTTTGAGGGTTTTCCACCAGGTACGGGCCACGTGGGGAGAGTAGACGTGGTGAGTGCGCAGGGAAAAGGTGAAAAGCGGTGGGCCAACTTTCCACTTCTAGCCGGGGTTGGGCTGGCTTAGTTTCACGTCGTGAGTCGTCGAAACAGTTCCAGCGTTCCTGCTGCCCGGGGTTTGGGTGATGTGGTTGGCATCCTGCTTTTGAGCGGGTCGTTGTTATTAATTGCCGCCCTGTTCACCTTTGATTCGGCGGATGTCCCGCATTTGGCGACGGACGTGAATCCGGTGGCGCACAACTGGATTGGTCGGGCGGGGGCTTTGGCGGCATCGGGCTTGTTCTTCCTGATGGGTGGTGCGGCGTTTGTGCTGCCGATCCTGTTGTTCATGTTTGGCCTGAGCTATTTGTTTCAGCTGATGGCGTATTTTCATCGGCGCTGGTTATGGTCGCTGGTGTTGATTCTGGTGTGTATGGGGATGTTGGACTTGTATGGGGACCGGGCGTTTCTGGCTCAGCTGCACGCGAACATCCGAAATCCGGCCGGCGGTTCTATTGGGGTGGTGATGAACCAGTATTTCTTCGGGTTTTTCGGGGTGATCGGGGGGACGATCATTTACGGGACGCTGTATCTGATTTCGCTTTTATACCTGACGAACTTTGAGTTGGGGGCGTGGTTACGCCTGTGTTGGCTACGGTGGCGTGAGTCCCGTCGGGAGGTGAGTTTCAGTGAGGAAGATTTGGAGCGCCGGGCGAAGGAGTTGAAGCGGCAGGCACGCAAGCTGGAGCGGCAACTCGAGAAGGAGCGGGTCAAGACGGGTGAGGGTGAGGACGGGGAGATTGTGGAGGAGCCTGAGGCGGAGGTTGAGACTGAGGTTGAACCGGAGCCGGAGCCGGAGCCGAACATTCAGATTCGAGACCTGAGCATGCCGCCTCCGCGGCCATTGCAGGAAGAGGCGCAGGAGGAATCTGAGGACGAGCAGGAAGAAGAGGTTGTGGTTGCGGGTTCGTTTGAGGAACCCACTGCAGAGGAGGAAGATGATCGGGTGGTGGGGTCGGCCTCGGCAGCGGACATCTTGGGCCTGGAAAAGGGTGATGAAGCGGAGGAAAAGGCGGGGGACGACGTTTCAGAAGGCGGGGTTGGGAGTTCGGATGAATCGGAGGATCAGGTTCCGGCTTTTCCGGCACCGAAAGTGCGCCTGGGGCAGGCCCCGCGGAAGCGACCCATTACCGTGGCTTCCACACCGATCATTGGGGACTACCAGTTACCTTCGCTGAATTTGTTGAATCTACCGGACACGAACATTCAGCCGACCGACACCAAGGAGGCGTTGCTGGCCAATGCGAAGCTGATGCAGAGCACTCTGGCGCAGTTCGGGATTGAGGTACAGCTCGGGGACATCACCAAGGGTCCGACCATTACGCGTTACGAGTTGCATCCGGCTCCGGGGGTGAAGCTGGAGCGCATCTCGGGCCTGAGCAATAACATCGCGGCGGCCTTGAAGGCGGAGCGGATCAACATTCTGGCGCCGGTGCCGGGCAAGAGTTCCGTGGGGGTGGAGGTGCCCAACGCGGTGAAGACCAAGGTCATCATGCGGGACCTGCTGGAGGCACCGGAATGGACGAAGACCAAGGCCAGGGTGCCTTTGGCTTTGGGCAAGGATGTCTACGGTCATCCCATCATTGCGGATTTGGCTGACATGCCGCACATGCTGATTGCCGGGAGCACGGGGTCCGGCAAGTCCGTCTGTATCAACTCGGTGATTGCGTCGTTGTTGTTCCGCTTTCCTCCGGACCAGCTGCGCTTTGTGATGATTGATCCCAAAGTGGTGGAGTTGCAGCAGTATAACAGCCTGCCCCATCTGGTGGTGCCGGTGGTGACGGATCCCAAGAAAGTCATTCTGGCGCTGCGTTGGGTGGTCAGCGAGATGGAGAAGCGCTACCAGATCTTTGCGAAGGTGGGGGTGCGCAACATCAAATCGTTCAACGACCGGCCCAAGCACAAGCCCGTTGAGGATCAGCAACAGGAACTGCCGTTGCGGGCGAAGCGGGAAAACATCGAGGCGGGAGCAGATGGCTTTGCGGTGGAGGTAGACGAGGAGATCGTGGTTCCTCGTGAGGATGACATCGTGATTCCGGACCGGCTCAGCTACATCGTGGTCATTATTGATGAGTTGGCGGACTTGATGTTGGTGGCGCCTGCTGACGTGGAGATGGCGATTGCGCGCATTACGCAGATGGCGCGTGCGGCTGGCATTCATGTGATTGTGGCCACGCAGCGTCCGAGCGTGGACGTGATCACGGGTGTTATTAAGGCGAACATTCCTGCACGGATTGCATTTCAGGTGGCATCGAAAGTGGATTCACGGACGATCTTGGATGCGATGGGTGCGGACAAGCTGTTGGGCAAGGGTGACATGCTGTATTTGCCGCCGGGATCGGCGAAGCTGATCCGGGTGCAGGGCGCCTTGATTACGGACCAGGAGATCAACGACCTGGTGGAGTTTATTGGCAAGCAGGGCAAACCCAGCTACGAGACGGACATTCACCGGCAGCTTTCGAAGCCGGTATCGAGCTTTGAGTCGGATGGTGGTTCCTCGGAGGATGAGGACTTGATCGAGCAGTGTGTTGAGGTGATTCGAACTGAGCAAAAGGCGAGCGTATCGCTGCTGCAACGGAGGCTGCGTCTGGGTTACACGCGTGCCGCGCGGATCATGGATGAACTGGAGGACCGGGGTATTGTGGGGCCGAGCAAGGGCGCTGAGCCGAGGGACATTTTGATCGATCTGGACGGGGAAGGGAACGACGGAGGGGGGCACCACTACGTCTAGCTCCGGCCTGGTGCGCGGGAGTTGTAGGGAGAGGAGAGCGTAGATGCCGGACAGTCCACACCGGTGGTGTTGCGACGATCTCGTTATTGGCCGCGTAGAAAGAGCTCAAGCTCCAGGCGGCGCGCTGAGGGGGCCCTGTTCCGGGCCTGCTACCGCCTTTCGCGACGGAGTTCTTCCAGTTGTCGACGGAGGTCCTCGAGTTGACCTCGAAGTTCGTGGATTTGTTCCTGCATTCGGCCCATTTCCTGGCCGACGCGGGCCATGGGACGTTCCATGTTTATTTGGTTTTCGAGGTGTTCGCGACGTCGGTTGGCTTCCTGCTGGAGTCGTTCGGCCACCTCATGAATACCGGCTGCATGGAGGTGGTCGATTGCGCTTTGGAGGTGGTGCAGTTGTTGTTCGAATGCTTCAGGGCCATGGGGTTGCCGTGGCTCCTGGCCACGACTTTGACGGCGATCGATTTCGCGTTCGACTTCAGCGGCGGCATCCAGTTTACCGTTGGCGCGGAGTTCCCGGAGTTTGCGATGGAGCTGGCGTAGTTCCTGTACCTCGGGGTTGGGCTGTTTCTGACCCCGGGAAGCGATCTCCTTGATTTCCTGGAGTTCGGCTTGGAGTCGGCGCGCGGCTTCCTCCTGTCCATTGGCTCGCATTTCCTGCATTTCCTGCTGGATGCGACGTGCGCGCATACGGAGTTCCTGAGGTGGAATGCTTTCCTGTGCGAGCAGCGAGAAAGGCGAGAGGGCGAGGGCCAGCAGAAGCGAACAGGCCAGGTGCTGATGGAAGGAGGGAAGTTTTGAATTCATTATAGGGGTCCTTGTCTTGTTTGAGGGTTATGTGGGTTACATACGCCCCGTTCTTGCTTGGCGCAACCTTGTAAGAGTGCATGATTCTCCGAAGAGGACTCAGCCTGCGTTGCCTGGTTCGGTCCCAAATCACTACAGCTATGAAACGTCGTCCTGTTCGAAGCCCTGAGTTGAGTGCGAGTTTTTTCCGTCGGAACCGTGAGCGTTTGCGGGAGTTCTTGCCGGCAGGTTCGGTGGCCGTGCTGAATGCCAATGATGTTCTGCCGACCAATGCGGACGGCACGCTGCGGCTGCAGCCAAACTCGGATCTGTTTTATCTGTCAGGGATCAAACAGGAGGAGTCGATCCTGGTATTGGCACCGGATGCGCATGACGAGCGGATGCGGGAGATTCTCTTCCTGCGCGAACCGAATCCGCATTTGGCGACGTGGGAGGGGCACAAGCTGGAGCGGGCGGAGGCGCGGAAGATTTCCGGGATTTCAAATATTCAGTGGTTATCCGCATTTGGGACGGAGTTCCGACGCCTGATGGGGGACGCTGAGCAGGTGTATTTGAACCACAACGAGCACAAGCGTGCTTCTGTGGAGGTGGAGACGCGCGAGTTGAGGTTCATCCGTGACTGCCAGCGGGAGTATCCTTTGCATGATTTCAGGCGTTTGGCTCCCTTGATGCATCGGCTGCGGGTGGTGAAGTCGCAGGAGGAAGTGGAGATGATTCGGCATGCCTGTCGTATCACTGGGAAGGCGTTTGCCCGCGTCTTGAAGAAGGTAAGGCCTGGCATCGGCGAATATGAGGTGGAGGCTGAGTTTGCCCATGAATTCATTCGGAACCGGGGGGATTTCGCATACACGCCTATCATTGCCGCCGGAGCCAACTCATGCGTCCTGCATTACCTGGAGAACAGCCGGGAATGTAAGTCGGGTGACGTGTTGTTACTGGACGTTGGGGCGAAATACGGCCTGTACAACTCCGACCTGACCCGGACCATTCCGGTGAATGGGCGGTTTAGCCGCAGGCAACGGCAGGTGTATGATGCTGTTTTGCGGGTTCAGCGGGCGATGACCTCGTCGATTGCGCCGGGGAAATTGCATCGAGACTGGCAAAAAGAGGCCGAGGCAGCGGTGGAACGCGAGCTGATTGATCTTAAGTTACTTACCACCAGAGAGATACGTAAACAGGATCCGAATTATCCGGCCCTGAAAAAGTATTTTATGCACGGCTTGGGGCACCCGATTGGTTTGGATGTCCATGACGTGGGTTTCATGCATGAGCCAATGGTTCCGGGCTGGGTCTTGACCGTGGAACCTGGAATCTACATTCCGGAGGAGGGCTTCGGGGTGCGGCTGGAGAACACGGTGGTGTTGAGCGAATCCGGCGTGGTGGATTTGATGGAGGATATTCCGATTGAAGCGAAGGAAATCGAGTCACTGATGAAACGGGGTTAGTAAGCTGGGGATTAAAATCACAGGGAGACAATAGAATGAACAAAAGACTGGTCGTCTGTTGGTTATTGGTGGGCATGGCTTTGTCCGTCTGCGGGCAGAGTGTGCCCAAGGTCCTTCGAGTTGGGGTGACTCCGGATTTGCCTCCTATGGTCTACCGGCAAGGTCAGGACTATCTAGGTTTGGAGGTGGATTGTGCGCGCGCCTTGGGGGAAAGCCTGAAGCGGCCGGTGGAATTTGTTCCGCTGAAATGGGAGGATTTGATCCCGGCACTCAGCAAGGGAAAGGTGGATCTTCTGATGTCGTCCATGTCGATAACCCAAGGCCGGAGAATGCAGGTGGATTTTGCTCGTCCTTACTTGAAAGTGGGCCAGATGGCACTGGTTCGGGGAGAGGATCGTGGCAAGTATCTCCTTGGTTTCCCGGCTAGCATGTCGAATCCGATCGGCGTAAAGGGAGCAACAACGGGGGACTTTCTGGTTCGACAGGAATGGCCCAAGGCAAAGAGGAAGAGCTACAGGACTGGGGACGATGCTGCTAAAGCGTTGTTAAAGAAGAAGATAGATCTTTTTGTGGCGGATGCGACCTTGATCTGGTGGCTGGCAGGAACGTATGAAGCCCAAGGTCTGGCGTCGTTGCCTTTCCTGCTGAGCGAGGAAGATCTGGCTTGGGGTGTCAGGAAGGGGGATATAGCGTTATTGGAGTCGGTGAACCAGTTTCTGCAGGAGATCCAGGCCGATGGAAGGTTCGAGTCGATCCTGCGTCGATGGCTACCGCAGGCTCCATCGGGTCGGGCGAATTGAGGTGCTTGGGGTGAATGGACTTTGCGTAGAACTTCCCAAGAGCAGGTGAACAGCAGGTGAATAATTCAGGACTTATACACAGAGTGCTGAGAAAGGGGTAGATGTTTGAAGAAATGAGGCTAGATATTGGAGCAATGAAACTTTTGTAACTCGTTGGGGCGACCTTGACAGTGAAGATTCTTTGCCTTATCCACAGCCCTTAATAAGAGTCTTTTCCTTTCTTGAAGAGAGTACCATATTAGGCCGTTCATGAAACTAACCGTAGCCAAAGAGCAGCTCTTGAACGGGCTGCAGTCCGTTCAGAATGTGGTCAGTTCAAGGACGACACTTCCCATCCTGTCCAACGTATTGCTACGTGCCGGGGAAGGTCGTTTGGATCTGACTGCTACGGACCTAGATGTGACGATTTCCAGTGCGGTTGCTGCGGAGGTCAAGAAGGAGGGGACGATTACCCTGCCCGTGAAGAAGCTGGTGAGCATTGTGCGTGAGCTTGGGGAGGGAGACATTGATCTTGAGGTGGACGAGAAGAACGGCTGCAAGATCAAGGCTGGTGGTTCCTATTACCGCATGAACGGGCTGGCGGCTGAGGAATTTCCTCCTCTCCCCAAGTTCAACGAGAGTCGCAGCCTGACGATTGCCCAGGAAACCCTGAAGGGGATGCTGCGGAGGACTTCTTTTGCTGTCTCGACCGATGAGACACGTTATGTGCTGAACGGCATTTTCTTCAGCTTCAAGGAGCACAAGTTCACGATGGTGGCGACTGATGGACGTCGGTTGGCGCTTACCGATGAGGATGTGGATTTTGGGGATAGTGCGGTGGAGTTTATTGTGCCCACCAAGGCGATCAACGAGCTGAACCGCTTGTTGCAGGCTGCGGGTGAGGTGGAAGTGAGCGTCACTGAGAATCAGGCCTCCTTTGAAATCAAGGCTGAGGGCGATCTGAACACCCTGGTGATTACGAAGCTGGTTGAGGGGAACTATCCGAATTATCGACAGGTTATTCCCGGTGAGGCGGGTGAACGGATTGCGCTGGTACGTGAGGAGTTGCTGCAGGCTTTGCGGCGGGCGGAGATCATGACCAGCGAGAAATCGAACTCCGTGAAGCTGGCTTTCACCAAGAACAACCTTTCCATCACGGCCAACACGCCTGACGTGGGAGAATCCCGTGAGAGCCTGGCAGTGAACTACAAGGGGAACGACATCGCCATTGCCTTTAATCCGGCCTACATGATGGATCCGCTCAAGGCCCTGGACCACGACGAGGTGTTTCTGGAGCTGACGGATGAGCTGAGCCCCGGGGTGATTCGGACGAACGGGCCGTTTTTGTATGTCATCATGCCGATGCGCATGAGTTAAGGATGGGCGATTTGAGGGCAACTGGCATGGGTATTGTCTCCCTGTAATTTTTCCTGTGTCTGCTGGAGAGCATAGCCCGGTGTTGCCGACGAGGCCTTCGGGTTTATCGGGGTGGGGAGCGATGGGGCCGACTGCCCGGATGGGTCTCATTGCCCTGGTGGTTTTGGTTTTTGATCAGCTGACCAAACTGGCGGTATTGCGCTGGCTGGGTCCGACGGATGAGAAGGTTGTAGTGGAGGGATTTTTCCGTCTGGTGCACTGGACCAATCGTGGCGCAGCGTGGAGTCTTTTCAACGAAGCATCGCGCAGCAACATGTGGCTCGGCTTGTTTGCCTTGGTGGCTTTGGTCGTGCTCTATGTGAGCCGTCGTCATTTTGATGTTCACACTTTGGGTGGGCAGTTTTCGTTGGGACTGATTTTCGGGGGCATTATTGGGAACCTGACAGACCGGTTTTTTCAGGGTCATGTCATTGACTTCCTTTACTTTTATCTGGAGCGACGCGGGGGTCGGGAGCTGGGTTTTCCGGCTTTTAACGTGGCAGATGTAGCGATTTGTACCGGGGTGGGCCTGGTTTTTCTCATGTCGTGGCAGAAGGAGGAGAAAGAGGACGCCAAAGTAGAGAAGGACGAAGCTGGGGGTTGAGTGTTCTGATATCAGGTGAAGCTGCAGCGTATTGAATCGGGTATTTGGATTGGAGGGGAGACGGCCAGTGGCAAGAGTGCGGTGGCTTTGGCGCTGGCTGAGGAGATTGGCGGGGAGGTGGTGAGTGTGGATTCCATGCAGGTTTACCGTGGACTGGATGTTGGGACGGCGAAGCCCGGTGTGGAGGAAAGGGGGAGAATCCGGCATCACTTACTGGATGTGGTGGGATTGGAGCAGGAGTTCAATGTGGCGGACTTTTGTTCGGGCGCGAGGAGTTGTATCCAGGACATCCTGAGTCGGGGGGCTATTCCAGTCTTATGTGGAGGGACCGGGCTCTATTTTAAGGCTTTATTGGGTGGTATAGGCAGTGCTCCCGAATCGGATCGTCAGATGAGGCGGGAGCTGGAAGCAACGCCCCTGCCCTCGCTGGTGGAGGAGTTGAGGGAGAAGGATCCTGAGACGTATCAGAGAATTGATTTGAAGAATCCGCGTCGGGTTTATCGGGCTGTGGAGATTTTGCGGATGACAGGCACTGGCGCCGTTCGGCACCGTTCCAGCTGGGATCAGGCCGATGTTAATCTGCCGCCCTTTTTCGCGCTGAGGCGCGAACCGGAAGATTTGAAGCAACGCATCCGGCAGAGAGTAGACCGTATGTTTGCTGCAGGCCTGGTCGAGGAGACACGCCGCCTGCTGGGTGAGGGGTTGGAGGGAAACCGGGTAGCCATGCAGGCGATCGGATATCGTCAGGTGGTGGAGCATCTGCGGGGGGAGCGGGACCTGGAATCGACCATGGATTCAGTGAAGAAGCGGACGTGGCAATTTGCGCGTCGCCAGAGGAACTGGTTTGACCGTCAGTTGCCGGCACAGCGCGTGGATGTGAGGCGGGATGAGCCAGTTTCCGAGACCCTGCAACGGATATTGCAACGGATCAGAGAAACCGACGTTAGTCACGGATATGAGGAGAGGATGACCAGTCCAATATGAAGTCGTTGGTAGATAATTCCCTAAAGAAGACAGAGCGCGTGTTTCTCGTCGGGATTGACCTGCGCTCGAGGGTTGGGTTGTCGACGGACGAGTGTCTGGATGAGCTGGCCGCCCTGACTGGCAGTGCGGGTGGACAGGTGATGGGGCGGGGTCGGCAACGTCTGGATCAGCCGGTGGCGGCGACGTTTATCGGCACCGGGAAGGCTCAGGAATTGGCGGGTGTGTGCAAGGAGCGGGAGGTCGACACAGTCATTTTTGATGACGAACTGACTCCAGCCCAGACGAGGAATCTGGAGGGGATTTTCGAGTGCAAGGTTTTGGATCGGACCTCGTTGATTCTGGATATTTTTGCCCAGCGCGCCAGGACACGTGAGGGAAAGCTGCAGATTGAGTTGGCGCAGATGCAGTATCTGCTTCCGAGATTGACGCGGTTCTGGACCCACTTGTCGCGGCAGAAGGGTGGCATTGGGATGCGTGGTGATGGGGAAACGCAGCTTGAGACCGACCGCCGCCGGGTGCAGGAAAGGATAGATCGTCTTAACCGCGAGTTGGACGAGGTGCGGAAGCAGCGTTCCACGCAGCGGGCGGGTCGACGCCGGCATGCCTGGCCGTTGGCCTCGATCGTGGGTTACACCAATGCGGGGAAGTCGACGTTGTTGAATGCGTTGACGGGGTCCCAGGTGATGGCGGAGGACAAGCTGTTTGCCACGCTGGATCCCACGACCAGGCGGCTTCATCTGCCCACGAACCAGGACATTCTTCTTTCGGACACCGTGGGTTTTATTCGCAAGCTGCCGCATGGGTTGGTGGAGGCTTTCAAGGCGACCTTGGAGGAGGTGGTTTTGGCGGATCTCTTGTTGCACGTGGTGGATGTGAGTCATCCGGGGTGTGAGGAGCAGATGCGGGCCGTGGACGAGGTATTGGCGGAGTTGGGTGCGGAGGACAAGGCTACCCTGCTGGTCTTTAACAAGGCGGATCAGGTGATGGATGAGGGGGCTCTGCGTCTTTGGCTGGAGAAGTATCCCGGTTCCCTGGCGGTCTCGGCGCGCACGGGAGAGGGTTTTCATGATCTTTTGTCGGAGCTGGGGGCGCGGATACGGCCCGAGCGGGATCAATTGGATCTGGATATTCCCCATGAGATGCCAGCGGTATTGGCTCGGGCCTACGCGGTCGGGCAGGTGTTGAAACTGCATCATGGGGACGGAGTGACCAGGATTCGCCTGTGCGTTCCGCCACACTTGCAGAACGAGTTCGAACCCTATCGGGTGGACGTAGCTTCAGACTGACGAAGTTTTGCTTTTCGCGGGGAGCGGGCTTGTGGCGTAATGTCGTCCACAAGGAGATGATGGATTCCCTGCGGATGAAGGACATGGTGGTCTCTGACCGTCCCCGAGAGCGGCTTTTGCGGGAGGGTCAGGAGGTTTTATCCAACAGCGAACTGCTGGCGATTTTGCTGCGTACTGGGACCAAGGGTTCCTCGGCCTTGCAGGTTGCGCAGGCGGTTCTACAACGTGCAGGTGGTCTTGAGCCGTTGACGCGGGAGACTGTGGAGGGGTTGTGCACCGTGCCAGGGGTAGGTCCGGACAAGGCGGTGACCGTGATCGCGGCGCTGACGCTGGCGAGGCGGTTGGCGCGGGAGTCTGCAGCTGAGGCGCCATTACTGGATACGCCGGAGCGTGTGGTGGAGTTGTTGCGCGAGGAGAACCGAGCTTATGAGGTGGAGCAGCTGCAGGTGGTCTTGGTGAACACCCGCAGGCGGTTGCTGCGGGTGGAGCGGCTGGCCAGTGGCACGCTGGATACCCTGCTGGTGCATCCGCGAGAGGTATTCCGGAGTGCGATTGCCGGCGGAGCGGCTGCGCTGATCCTGGTGCATAACCATCCCAGCGGAGATCCCACGCCCTCGGAGGCGGATATCCGGGTGACCCGGGATATAATTCGGGGCGGACAACTATTGAAAATAGAAGTGTTGGACCACATCATCCTCGGGCGTCGCGTGGCGGAGAGGGAGCGCGATTATGTGTCGCTGCGTGAACTGGGCTATTTTTATAGCTGAATAACTAACCAAGCTTTAGCTGGACCTGATTATGATCCATCCGACTGCAATCATTCATCCGAAGGCGGAGGTGGACTCGACCGTGGAGGTGGGGCCTTACGCGATTATCGAGGAGGGAGTCGTGGTGGGGGCGAACTGCAAGGTAGGCCCTTATGTGCATCTGAGCGGCGTGACTCACATTGGTGAAGGGAACATCTTTCATCCGGGTGCAGTCATCGGAAATATCCCGCAGGATTTGAAATATCGGGGTGCGCCGTCGAGGACGGTCATTGGTGACCGGAACTCATTCCGGGAACATGTGACGGTGAACCGGGCTACGGATGAGACAGAGGATACCGTAATCGGTTCGCAGAATTTGCTCATGGCCGGGGCGCATGTGGGCCACAACACGCGGATCGGCAACCAGTGCATCATCGCCAACGGCACGTTGCTTGGCGGCCATGTGGACATTCAGGATCGGGCAGTGATCTCCGGTTGCTGTCTGGTACATCAATTTGTCCGGATCGGGACGTTTGCCATGATGCAAGGGGGTGCAGCCATCAGCATGGATCTGCCGCCTTTTGTGATGGCTCGCGGGCCCAACGCGATCTGCGGCCTCAACGTGGTGGGACTGCGCCGGGCCGGTGTGAGTAGTGAAGAACGCACGGAATTGCGTCGGCTCTACCGTTTTCTATTCCGCGGCGATCTGGGCCTGACGGCGGCGGTCACCCAGGCCAGAGGTCAATTCAAGGGCGAGTTGTCCGTGAAGATGCTGGATTTTATTGCTGGTGCCAAACGCGGTATCCCGGCCGATGTTGGTCGGGACCGGCGTACTGCCCGGCGGGAGGACGCGTCTGAAGAAGGTGGTGAGTAGGGGTGGAAGGCGGTAAGTCAGTGGATCGGTATGGCAGTTCAGTCAGGAGCGGCTGGCGCCGCGCATAGCATCCTTTCTGCTCTCGACGTGCGCGTATTGGCTGCCGCGTTACTGCCACCGCAGGATGAAAGTCAGGGACGCCGCACCGCGTCGTGGCCGAAGAGGCCTTGTCCAGGTCTGCCAAGCCATTCCCTAAGCGTTTTCCCACGGGGAACCGATCATCCCCTTCCCTGCCCGATCCATTGCTACGGCTGTCCCTTGGGAGAATCCAAGCGTGCCAAAGAAAAACCCCGACCGGATGCCCGGTCGGGGTTTAGTGATTCTAAGCGCCTACACCTTAGAACATGTAAACCATGTTCGCCATGAGGGTGATGGCGTTGTCGTCTTCACGACCGAAGGGCCTGCTGTCGTCCAAGGCAGTGTCCCAGCGGAGCTCGAGACGGGTGAGAACGTTGGCCCACAGCTGGTAGTCGAGCGTGCCGGTAACGGCGAACAACTCGTCAGCTTTGTCATTCACCGTCAAACCACCGGTGTTGAGACCGCCGCTGCTCCAGATACCGTCGGAACCACGGGTGTAGTCCAGACGAGCATTCAAGGTGATTTTCTCGGTTGCAGCGAACGAGGCGTAGCCGGCCAGAGCCCAAACGTAGCTCTCGGAGGCGGTGTCCTGGTAATCGAACGCACCACCGACAGAGAAGCCCTCGAGGCCGGTCAACAGGTTGAAGCCGGCGTAGAAGTTGTTGGCGTAAGTCGCGGGTCCACCGTTACCGGCCAGATCGCCACCGACGGCGCCGACGGTGAAGCTGGAACCCGAGAGGGCACCCCAGCTATCGGGGGCGGTCACGGACAGCGCGCCGAGGAAAGCCAGGTAGCCTTTGTCGTTCGGACCGCGGGTGTTCACACCAGCGATATGCGTATTCGCTACACCGCCGGTGAAGGAGATCGCCTCGGTGATCTGGTAGGATCCCGTGACACCGGTTTGCTGGGTCGGCTCAATCTGCCAGCCGTAGGAAATACCGAAGTTCGGGTTGGCGTAAACGTCGAAGCCTTCGTATCCGATGATGGTGTTTTGCACACCAACTTTGACGTCGAGGCCGTTGCCCACGGGAACCAGGAGGTTCACATAGGCTTGTTTGATGGCGACTTCGGCATTGGCGCCCCCGAGGACGGGGTTGTAGGCGACGGCATCCGGGCCGAAGAGCAGGTCGACCTGGTAGCCGGCAGCCCAAAGATCCTCATCGCTGAGGGCTTTGCCGACGCTGATCGCTGCGACGTTGAGATTGAAGCCCTGCATCTTGTCGATGTCGTCGTTGAAGCGACCGGGCATGTTCATACCGGTTTCGCCGGTACCGCCGAGTTTCCAGCCAGCGCCGGCGCTGACGTAACCGGACAGGGTGGTGGATGAAACGGACGTGAGCACTTGGCTCATCGCCTGTTCTTCCGCGTGGGTGAGAGATCCGAGGCTGACGAGGCCGACAGAGGCCAGGGCCAGGGTCCAATGATGTTGCTTCATGTGTTGGTTCCTCCTGCTTGCAGTTTGGTTCGCTGTTTTACTTTTTTATTTAAGGGCCAGAACTAGCTGGACCACACCCAAAGAGGTGCAATGGGCGCGAACATAAGTGCGACCTAAACTGTTGACAACAAGTTTTTTCAGGGCTGAGAAGGGGGTGTGAGCATGCTTCGATCAGCATTGAACGCCATGGGTACTCGCTTCGAGATTTTCATGAGTGGATCTGATGCGGTTCAGCTGAGGGCACTGGCTGAGGAGGCCTGGCGGGAAGTAGAACGTCTGGATTCGGAGTGGAGCAGGTTCAGGAAGAGGAGTGAAGTAGCCCGGGTGAACCGGGGAGCTTTCCGCGCACGGGTGCGTGTTGGTGCAGAGCTGATGGAACTCTTGATGAGGGTGGATGCTTTACACTGGCGAATGGCCCGATGCTTTGATCCAGCTGCGGTGGTTGGCTTCGCCGGCGCTTGGGGTAGCGTGGAGCTCGATCCTGTCGGGAGGACTGTTCGATTCCGGGATGAGCGGGTCCGTCTTGATTTGGGAGCCATTGGAAAAGGCCATGCTGTGGATGAGGTGGTGGACCTGCTGCGTGGTGGCGGGGTCGAGTCGGCCCTGGTGCATGCCGGACGGAGTTCGGTGGCAGGATTCGGGAGGGACTGGCGCGTGGGGATTCCGCGACTGGACGCGGCGCTGGCGGGTTTGAGCGCCGTGGATCTTGGGGCTTCAACGGAAGACGTCTGGCTCTTGCGTGAGGTCATCCTGCGTGATGGAGCTTTGGGGATATCAGCGACCTGGGCACCTTCGGATGAACAGATCGAAGTAAGTCTTCGGCGTCCGCATCTGCTGGATCCGAGGACGGGAGGTTTTGTCGAAGGCTTGTCTATGGGTCTTGTGTCGACTCGATCGGCGGCGGACGCGGATGCCTTGGCTACGGCGGTGGTAGTTGGGGGTGAGCCGCTGCAAAGGCAGCTGGCAAGCGATGAGGACGGCGTGCGGAGTCTCAGGGTGACCACCGGCTTGGGGGGCGGATTGTTGACCGAAATAAACTACGACTTTTGGGACTAGCCGGGCGACCCCCGTTCAGCTGGCCCCCGGCATCCGGACACAGATATCTGGGGTCCGTGCTTGCCACATTCATGGGTTTATCGTCTAACCGATGCCGTGCCGGACTGGTTAATTGTCATCATTTTGGGGGTAATTGAGGGAGTTACGGAGTTCCTGCCGATTTCATCGACTGGGCATTTGTTGATTGCTGAGCAGTGGTTGGGCGGGCAGACGGATCTTTTCAACGTGGGGATTCAGAGTGGGGCGGTGGTGGCGGTGGTGGCAGTGTTTACCGACCGGTTGCGCAGTTTTTTGACGCAGTTTCAGGAGCGTGAGACGCAGCAGTATGTTTTCAAGCTGGCGGCGGCTTTTGGGGTGACCTCAGTGGGCGGACTGGTCCTGAAGGCGATGCACTTTGAATTGCCGGAAACGGCGGTGCCGGTGGCTTGGGCAACCCTGATTGGTGGGGTGCTTTTTTTGGTGGTGGAGCGATGGATCCGCGGACGGGATCTGGCCGGTGAAATCAGCTGGCGTGTGGCGATCCTGATTGGGGCAGGTCAGTTGCTGGCGGCGGTTTTTCCCGGGGCATCCCGGTCGGGCAGTACGATTCTGGTGGCTCTGTTGCTGGGGGTGAACCGCAAGGCAGCGGTGGAATTCTCCTTTTTGCTGGGGGTGCCGACCTTACTGGCTGCGGGGGGATTGCAGTTGGTGAGTGCTTTGCGGGATCCGGCGGCGGAGCCGATTGCCTGGGGTCAGCTCGGGCTAGGTGTGGTGGTTTCTGCACTGACTGCCTTCGCGGCCGTGCGATGGCTGTTGAAGTTCCTGCAGGTCCACACCTTTGAAAGCTTCGGCTATTACCGGATCGTGCTGGGTGTTTTGATACTGCTGCTGTTGGCTTAGTCAGGTTTCACGCCCTGCGGTGTGAAACTCTCTTCCTGCAATCGCCCTTCCCTGCCCTGCCTGCTCACTCCAGCAGCCGTAAACGGTTGAGGACCGTGTTGACGAGGCTGGGTTTGCCGGTTTCGGGGGATTCCTTGGACGGGATTTCCCAGTCGAGCCAGCGTCCATCGGGATGGCCGATGAGGACGTGTTCCGGCTGACCGGGTGCCGGGGATTCGTTTACCACGATGACCCAATCGGCCCGGGTCAGGTTGCGAGCCGCGCTGCCAATAGCTTGGATCCGGGGGGTATGGGGGGCGGAATTGGGGAGTTGCAGCAGGGTTGCGAGGTGCGTGAGGTTATTGGCCGATAGGCTGGTGAGCCGGGTGGATTCATGGTTTAGCGCCCGGGCGAATGCACTGGCCAGAAGGGGTTGTTGGGCCTCAGCGATCACCATCGATTCCCCCGCCCTTTTCATTGCGTTCCAAGTTACAGATTCCAGGGACTCTGTTCTCGTGGAATAGATGTGGTTGCCCAGATGCCGAGTGAGGCCTTCCTGAATCGATTGGAGGGTGGCTTGCGCGGCGGGCGAGTCTTCCTTGAGAGAAAACGTGAAATCTACCCGGCCTCCCTCAAAGGTGGAGGTGGAGACCACGTTGGTGGGTAGGAGCTGATGTTCCGAGAGCGTATTGGCGATAGTGGATTGGCCGATGCCAACAAAGCGGATCCGGAGTGAAGGACCCTCATGGGGCAGTCCCAGTCGCGTTCGGAGCCAGGGGACCAAATGGTCTTCGACCATAGGCTGAAGTTCACGGGGAGGTCCCGGCAGGGCAACACACGTGAGTTGAGTCGACTGGAAGATCAGGCCGACAGCGGTGCCCCGGTCGTTGGGAAGGAACCCGCCTTGTACGGGGACTGCGGCTTGGCGACGGATATTCTCAGGCAGCTCAGCGGCCGGCTTTTCGAAGCGCCGTGACAGTTCTTCCAGCACCACCGGGCTTTCCTGGAGCTGGATTTGGTTGAAGCGACTCAGGGCCTGACGTGTCAGGTCGTTGGCCGTGGGGCCCAGGCCCCCGGTGGTCAGGATGAGAGAGGAGCGGGATGCAGCCTGTTTCAGGGCCGACTCGAGGTCTGTCGGGGTATCATCCACCACGATGACTTGATCGCAGTGGAGGCCAAGCGGCAGCAGCCTTCGGGTGATGAAGGGGGTATGGGCATCCTGAATGGCCCCGGTCAGCAGCTCACCACCGGTCACCACCAAAGTATAACTTGAGGGGATCGGTGCCGCTTCGGGGTCTGCCTTTGCGGGATTGGTGCCCAAGCCGGCGAGTAAGACCGCTAGGGACAGGGCCCTTTGGAGTGGGGGTGTGCCCGAGGCCGTGTTCTGCATGCTTAGCCTTTGCGTTGTTCCTTGGCCCACGAATCCCGGAGGCCGACCGTGCGGTTGAAAACGGGTCGCCCTTCGCTGGTGGGGTGTTCCGAGTCGGAGGAATCGACGCAGAAGTATCCGAGGCGTTCGAACTGGAACGCCTGTCCGGGTTTGGCGTCCTTGAGCGAGGGCTCCAGTTTGCAGCCGTGCAGGATCTGCAAGGACGCGGGGTTCAAGAACTCCTTAAAATCGCGGCCCGACGGGTCGCCTTCTGGTTCCGGAACCGTAAACAAGCGGTCGTAGAGGCGAACCTCTGCATCCACGGCGTGGGCTGCGGATACCCAATGAATCGTGCCCTTGACCTTGCGGGAGGCCGTGGAGCCTCCGCTTTTGGAGTCGGGGTCGATCGTGCAGCGGAGTTCGCAGACTTCACCCGCAGAGTTTTTCACCACTTGTTCACACTTGAGAATGTAGGCGTAGCGCAGTCGGACTTCCCCTCCGGGCTTGAGCCGGAAGAACTTCGGTGGAGGAACCTCCATGAAGTCGTCCTGCTCAATATAGATCTCACGGGAGAACGGGAGTTTGCGGTTGCCGGCCGAAGGGTCCTCAGGGTTGTTGATGGCTTCCAGTTCCTCCACCTGCCCTTCCGGATAGTTCTCAATCACGACCTTCAGGGGGCGCAGAACTCCGAGAGTACGGTTGGCAACGCGATTCAATTCCTCCCGCAGGGTGAATTCGAGGAGGGCGACGTCCGTGACGCCATCATATTTGGTGACGCCAATCCGCTGGCAGAAGGTGCGGATGGCGGCCGGAGGCACACCGCGACGACGGAGACCGGCGATGGTGGGCATGCGAGGATCATCCCAGCCTTCGACGAGGCGTTCTTTCACCAACTGGAGCAGCTTGCGCTTGCTCATGACGGTGTAATTGAGGTTCAGCCGGGCAAACTCGATTTGACGTGGCCTGGGTTCGCGGACCGGGAGCTGCTCTAGAATCCAGTCGTAGAGGGGCCGGTGGACTTCGAACTCGAGGGTGCAAATGGAATGTGTGATCCCCTCAATGCTGTCACTCAGACAGTGCGCAAAGTCGTAGAGCGGGTAAATGCACCATTGGTCCTGCGTGTGGTGGTGTTTGGCGTGCCGAATCCGGTAGATCACCGGGTCACGCAGCCACACATTGGAAGAGGCCATGTCGATCTTGGCCCGCAGCGTCTTTGCGCCATCGGGGAACTCGCCTGCCCGCATGCGGGCGAAAAGATCCAGGTTCTCCTCCACACCACGGCTGCGGTAGGGGCTTTCCTTGCCCGGCTGGTCCGGGGCGCCGCGATAGGTGTCTACTTCCTCCGCCGTCAGGTCGCACACATAAGCTTTTCCCACCTCGATTAGCTGAATCGCGTAGCCGTGGAGCTTCTCGAAATAATCCGAGGCGTAGAACGGCTTGGAGGTCTCAGGCTGATACCGCAAAACATGGTCGGCCCAGCCGGAAATCAACCAGCGGACGTCCTTCTGGATGGACTCCACATACTCTTCCTCCTCCTTGGTGGGATTCGTGTCATCCATGCGGAGATGGCAAAAACCCTCAAAGTCGCGAGCGATCCCAAAATTCAGGCAGATCGACTTGGCGTGTCCGATGTGCAGGTATCCGTTTGGTTCCGGCGGGAAACGTGTGATGATCTGCTCGTGCTTGGAGGCTGAGACATCGTTGCTGACGATATCCCGGATGAAGTCTTGAGGGGTTTCCGGTGCGGGCGAGGTATTAGTCATGTTGACGAAAGAGGGCGTAGTCTATGCGCGGGCTTGGATAGGCTGCAAGAGCGCGCTGTGCGTTGGAGACGACGACCGCTTGGTCGCTTGACCGTCTGGTTCTTGTGCTGGAGCGTGTGGAAGTGGGTTCGTCCAGCACTGCATGTGGTTCTGGCCCTCTATTGCTGGGGGGGATTGCCCGGAGCAACGATGCGATGTCTGCGAGGGCTCATGCGGATGGGGTTTGCGAACGGACTTGACGCCCTTATCTTTATGATTACATTGTGATATCACATTGATAGTCGAGCTTGTTCAGGTCGGCGACAATCCACCCAATACTATGAAAAACGATTCTGTGACGGTGAATCGAGAGCGGCAGGTGAGTGTCCTGAACGGCTGGTCCATGCTGCCAGTAGCCATTGTGTATGGTCTGGCCGGACCGGCGATGCTGGTGGGATCCATCGCCTACGGGGTCAAGGACGTGGGGCATCCATTCTGGCTTCCGTTTGCAGCCGCAATCTTGATGATCATCGGGATCCCCTTCATGTTGTTGGGGTTCTTCACGTTGCAGCCCAATGAGGCTCGGGTTTTGGTTCTGTTCGGAGCCTATCGCGGGACTGTTCGTAAGAGCGGTTTTCACTGGGGCAACCCCTTCTATTCCAATGGAAGCATCGTCTCGTTGGGCGAATCTGCCGGGAGCGGCAAGGCTACTGCGGGAGGAGGCACGGGTCAAAAGACCAGCCAGACGAAGCATCTGGGGCGCTACAAGATCAGCCTGAGGGCCAGAAACCTGAACGGGGAACGCTTGAAGGTGAACGACAAGGGTGGCAACCCGATCGAAATTGCAGCCGTCGTGGTCTGGCGGGTTGAAGATACGGCTCAAGCCACCTTCGACGTCGATGACTATGAGGCCTACGTGCGGGTGCAATACGAGTCGGCCGTGCGGCATTTGGCCAGTTTGTATGCCTACGATCACGGGGAGGAGAACGAGATTACGCTGCGCAGCGGGGTGGAGGCGGTGTCAGCTGACCTGCAGAAAGAGCTCCAGGAACGGCTTGCCAAAGCGGGAGTGGTGGTGGAGGAAGCCCGCTTGACCCATTTGGCCTACGCACCGGAAATCGCCCAAGCCATGCTGCGTCGTCAGCAGGCGGAGGCCGTGATCGCCGCGAGGACCAAGATTGTGCATGGTGCTGTCAGCATGGTGGAGATGGCCCTTCAGGAGATGACTCAGAAGGGTGTGGTCGACCTGGACGAGGAGCGCAAGGCCGCCATGGTGAGTAACTTGATGGTCGTGCTTTGTGGGGAGACTGAGGTGCATCCGGTTGTGAACGCCGGCACGCTTTACAGCTGAGTGAGCTGCTAAACGAGGAAGGAACGGGAGATGAACGAGCTTCAGTTCAGCGCGCCATGGTGTCGGTCCCTGCGCTGGGTGAGTGTTCTGGCAGGGGGACTCCTGTTCCTCCTTCCTTTTGGGATCCGTGCAGGGGCCGGCGGGCTTTGGATCGACGATTGGCCGCTGGTCCTTGGAATTCTGGGACCGTGGGGACTCTTGTTTGGCTGCGGCTGCTTTGCCGTGCGGGGTTATGCTTTGGACCGAGGCGAGTTACGCATTCGCCGATGGCTTTGGACGACCAGAAAGAGTCTGCACGGACTGCGGGACGCCCGTTGGGATCCGGCCGCGATCCGTGGGGCTTGGCGTGTTGCCGGAAATGGGGGTCTGTTTTCCTTTAGCGGTTACTTTAGGAACCGGGTCTTGGGGTGGCAGCGTTGGTGGGTCACGGATCCCGCCCTCGCTGTCGTTCTGGACTTTGGAGCACGAATCTGGGTGGTCAGCCCCGGAGATCCAGCAGCCTTCGTGGCTGCGTTGGGTTTCTCACGTAACACAGACAAGAAAGCGTGATGCGAGAGGCGAGGAAGGCATTTTTGTTGAGAATCAACGGCGAACTCTGGCGAGAGCTGGAGTCGTGGGCTCAGGAAGACTTTCGCAGTGTGAATGGTCAGATCGAGTTCCTGTTGAGGGAGGCGGTGCGGCGTCGGGGTCGGCCAGCAGCCGAAGGGATCGAACCATCACCAGGGAAGTCCTCCCCTGCCCCTCCGCAAGCTTCCACGCCTGCTCTCGATGAAACCGCAGGTCCCGATTTGGAGGTCGGATTCCATGATTGATGCCAGAAACTCAGGGAAACAGCGCTTGGCAATCTTTGGGGGGTCCTTTGATCCCGTCCATATCGGGCATCTGCTCGTGGCGCAGGCCGCGCGGGAAGAACTCGGCCTGAACCGGGTGCATTTCGTCCCCGCTGCGAAATCTCCCTTTAAACCAGACTCCCAACCGGCCCCCGCGGCTCTCCGGCTCAGGATGCTCCGCCTGGCGCTGGCTGGCATGCCTTGGTGCCGTGTGGACGACCTGGAAGTGTCACGGGGCGGGGTCTCCTATACTATCGAAACCCTCAGGCGCTACAGGGAGGATTATCCCGAGGCGGAGTTGCACTGGATCATCGGTGCTGACCATGTCGGCGGTTTGCCGCAATGGCGCCAGGCTGCGGAACTGGCCCGTCTGGTCCGGTTCATTGTCGTTCAACGCCCCACCGAGGCGGAAACCCCTCTACCTGCTCCTTTTGAAGGCATCCATTTGCAGGGTTTCCCCCTCGCTCTTTCGTCCTCACAAATCCGATCCAGAGTGCAGCAGGGCCTGCCGATCGGGTTGCTGACGCCGGAGACGGTTGCCGATGTGATTCATAAAAACCGCCTTTATCTTTGAAAAGGGCTAGGACAGTGTTCGCACATGGAATCTAGGAAGCTTGCCTTGCGTTGTCGGGAGTTGGCCAACGACAAGAAGGCAGAGGACGTCATCGTGCTGGATGTCAGGAAAGTCTCCAGTGTGACCGACTACTTTGTATTGGCCACGGGCAGCAGTGAACCGCATTTGCGGGCTATCGCTGGCGAGATCAAAGACCGCCTGCACGAGGAAGAGCACGTTAAGGCCCGCACCGTCGATGGCACGCTGAGTGCCGGATGGATCGTGATGGACTTCTCTGACGTGATCGTCCACCTGATGCGCGCGGATCAACGGAGCAAGTACGACCTCGAAGGGTTGTGGGGAGATGCGCCGAAAGTGAGGGGCAGTTCCAAAGCCAAGCCCAAGGCCAAACCAAAGGCTGCAGCGAAACCCAAGCGGACTGCGACAAAAAGCTAAGTCCCGCTTGGATGTTTGGGTGTCGGGTGGGCCTGAGGTTTTTGTTCAGGCGACTGGGGTAAAGTCATCAGGTGGCTCGGTCCATTCCGGACCGTTCCATTCCCTTTGGACCCTAAGGCTCCCTGACGATCAGGCTTCTGGCGGGAGATCTTCAGCAGCGGCTTGAGCCATGGCTTCCACCATCTGACTGAATTCCTCCAGGCCTGGCGCCGGGATGATAATCGTGTCCCGTCGTCCTCCAACGTCCTCGGTAATCCTGAGGAACCTGCCGCGTGGATTCTCTTTGAGAGTGAAGACAAAGGTCTTCCGCTCAATTTGAATCTTCTCGCTCTTCAGCGTGTCCTCGGCGACCGGAGGCTTACTGCCGTAAACCGGACGCTGACCATAAGGTGACGGGCGTTCGTTTGAGATCATGACTTACTCCTGTCAGCTTTGAGTTTTTCTGCTGACTCCCGTGAAGATTTCTTTTGGAAGCCGCCTTTTTTGTCAACCTTCGATTTTTCGATGAGTTCCGCCATGAGTACGAACCCGGGCTCGGTTTTGGCTTGTTTGCGAACCGAGTTTGGGGACTGTTGCCATCGACTAGCGATATCTTATGAAAGCGGCTTTTATCGAGGCGCCTGGCCCGCCGGAGAACTTGGTTTATGGCGACTTTGCGGACCCCACCTTAGGGCCGGGTCAATGTCTGGTGCGCGTTGAGGCCGCAGCGGTCAACCCCATTGATACCTACATCCGCAGCGGTGCAGTGGCGATGCCGGTACCCTGGCCGTTTATTCCCGGTTGTGATTTTGCCGGTGAGGTCGTGGCGCTTGGCCCTGGGGTGACGCGAGTGAAGGTTGGCGACCCGGTATGGGGGAGCAATCAGGGATTGCTCGGACGTCAGGGCAGCTTGGCGGAATGGGTTGCGGTGGATGAGGGCTGGGTTTATCGACGTCCGGACGGCGTGTCATCAGAGTCCGCCGCGGCCTTGGCGCTGGTGGGGATCACCGCGCATCTGGGGTTGTTTTCGCATGCTGCTCTCCAATCGGGCGAGACCGTGTTCGTGCGGGGCGGCAGTGGCGGAGTCGGTTCGATGGTCGTCCAGATGGCGCGACTGACAGGAGCGCGGGTTGTGACCACGGCTGGCAGCGAGGAAAAAGCGGGGCTTTGTCGCAGCTATGGTGCCGATTCCGTCATTCTATACCGGGAAGAGGATCTCGCCTCCAAGCTGGCTGAATTGGTCCCGGGCGGCGTCGACTTGTGGTGGGAGACCTTGCGGGAGCCTGATTTTGATCTGGTCGTGGGGGCTTTGGCCAGGCGAGGCCGCATGGTTCTCATGGCGGGCAGGACCGCTCGTCCCCCGTTTCCAGTCGGGCCCTTCTACGTGAAGGGTTGTTCTCTGCACGGTTTTGCCATGTTCAACGCCACTGCGGATGAGCAGGCCGCATGCGCTGCAGATATCAACAACTGGTTGCTAACAGGAGGGTTACGCGCACCGATCGACCGGATCCTGCCCTTGGAGCAGGCGGCTGAGGCTCATCGCCTGCAGGAATCGAGCACGCTCGGAGCTACCGGAGACCTCAAAGGCAAGATCGTCCTCAGGCCTTGACACCTCGAACGAGGTCATTAGATTCGCCAAACCGTTCTGACATGAGCGGTTTTGGGCGCCGACCCTAAATTACCCGCTCCGGAGTTATGATTAGTTTTAGCGACTTGTTGGTTGTGGTGTTTGCAGTCTCGATCGTCCTGACCTTTGTGGTGGTATCGAGGCGGTTCATTGAGCGTGCTGAGCAGACCGAGACCGCGGAGGATTAATTCCTCCACCCTCGGTTCCTGCCTTGCTAGCCCCTCCCCTAGTTGTGGGTCGGGTGTTCTGACATCCCGGCCACCATCATACAGGCACAGGGCTGACTCGCGCTGGCTCGCAGGGATTCGAGCGTAGGCTTGGGTCCTCCCTTGGGATCCAGATTCTCCAGCAACTCCTCCTCACTGACGGCTGCCGATTCAACACCTTCCTTCGGGACATCCACTTTCGTGATCCACAACAGTGCATTGAGCACGGTTTTGCGGAAGGAGTCGTTCGCCCAGTTTTTGTGGAAATGGCCTCCCGTGAAGCCAAACCCCCTGCCCCCATCCTCACGCTCGACGGCCCACATCATGATTTCATCCCGGCCCTTGGCCTCAACAATATGCGCATATGGACCCTGGGGATACACGTAGGGGCCGTCCCGTACGTCATCCGACGGTGCGGCCACCAGCAAGGGCACTACTCCTTCGTGGTTCGGCCGGAATCGCATGTTGAAATACCATTCGTCCTTGGCTGAGAACGGTTCGACGCCTCGAGTGACGGGATGCGCAGGCAGAGAGCTGAAAGTAGGGCTCCAGATCGGATTACAGGAGAACTCGTGCTCGTAATGGCCCCCGATCCAGTCCCGGAACTCCTTGCCGCCCCGGTCTGCCGGCACTTCCACCGCAAAATGGGCGCAGCCCAAACCCACCCCCCGCTTCATCAGCTCCCCTAGAGCCGCAAGATTCTCCGGCCGAATCGCCGGATGTCCACCGCCGCCGTCCATGTAAAGGAAGACCGCATCCGCATCCTTGAACACATCATTGCTCTCAGGCCAGCCATTCGTGATCAGCGTCGTGCGTAGGCCCGGGACTCCTTGCAACCGTTTGTTGAGCAAAATGGATCCCGCGTTGAATTCGTGCATCAGAGGCGGGTGACTGGGACGACCTGCAACGATAACGAGATGCCGGGCCTCTGAGGCTGCCTGAGCAGCGGACACAGACAGTTGTGCGATTAAAGCTCCAACCAGAGACAAGGTTGTGAAATTCATAACCGGTTCGTAATTAACCCTTTTTATCGAGATTAGCTTTCAGGTCCTCTTCGGAAACGGTGCTTAGTACCCCGTTTTCGGGGATTGGAACCTTGGCGATCCAAAGGACAGCATTGAGGACGACCTTACGAAAGTTATCGTTACCCCAGTTCTTGTGGAGATGTGCCCCCGTGAACCCAAAGCCCCGCCCTCCCTCAGGCCGGTCGTAGAGCCACATCACATGCTGGGCCTCTTTCCTCTCGAGAACCGCTTCCCGCACGTGGGGATTACCGCTGTGCGGGCCGTCCGGCCTTTCCAGCGTCGCTTCAGGCGGCAGGTCCGACAGGATTGGGGTGACTCCCTGCATCCCGGCTTGGAACCGCATGTGGTAATACCACTCGTCACGAATCTCAAAGGGCTGGACCCCCTGCGTGACCGGGTGTTTGGTCAAGGTGTTGAACCTGGCGGTCCACCAAGGGTTCACCGACCAAAAGGTCTCGAAATACCCCCCGAGCCATCGGAGCCACTGAGGTCCACCGTTCTCCTTCGGTATCTCCACCGCGTAGTGCAGGCAGCCGAAACCTGCACCCTCTGCCATGGCCTTTTCCAGCTGTTGCATCCGGTTGTCCTTGAGGGCCGGATGTCCGCCGCCACCATCGGAATAGATAATGACGGCGGCAGCGCCTTCCAACGCGCTTGGATCGGTTGGCCAGCCGGTGTAGGCGATGACCTCAATACCGGGCGTCTGGCTGAGGCATTTTTGGATCAGTTTGCAGCCCGCATTGTGTTCGTGCTCACCCGGGCCATGACTGGCCGGACCGGCGATCAGCACAATCTTCTTGGGGGCCGCCTGCGCCAAACCCAGGGCGAAAAGCAGGCAAGCCACGGATAGAAACCACTTTGCTCTCATGATTCTGATTCTCTCAGCTTTCGAAATTGAATCTTTGCCTCGGTTCGACGCCGCCCACTCGCCGGCTATTCGGCCGCCAGCGAACGAATTTTGATGTCCTTGAACTGAACCGTCATCGGAGGCCCGACGTGGATCTGCAATGCCAGAACACCCGACTTGGCAGCCTGCCCCGCTTGCTCATCCACCACGTCCACAGTTTGCAGACCATTGATAAAGTGCTGCAGGTGGTTCCCGTTGGCCACAATGCGGTAATGGTTCCAGTCCTCATGCTTGATCGCCGCCTGGATCGCGTCAGAGGATCCCACGGATCCAACGACATCAACCTTGGTCTTCCCGTCGTCTCCCTCACGAATGACGGTTTTCTGACCCCGCTGGGCAAGGATGCCGCGACCTCTTTCCTCGTAAAGAATCCCAGAATAGGTGGTCCCTGCCTCGAAATCGGCCTGGTAACCGCCAACGATCGGGCCGAAATCGCCCTGGCTCATCACCTTGCTGCGGTATTGGATGCCTGAGTTGCCATTCACTATCCGGTAGGACAGCGTCAGCTCAAAGTCGGTCAATACCGCGTCCTCACAGACCAGAAAGGTGTTGTGAGTCAGCTTCTTGTCCGCCGACGTGACACCGGTGATGGCCCCGTCTTGAACGGACCACAACGCGGGGTTGCCCGTCCATCCGGTCAGGTCCTTGCCGTTGAACAGACTCCGCCAGCCATCGGCTGATTGGGTGGTGGAGCAGGAAACCAACAACGCGGCAGTCGACAGACTGATCGCGAGAGAGGTGAACTTTTTCATGCCAGTGTCTTCTTCAAAAATGCCAGGCCTTTAACCGCGATTTCGTTGCGTGTCGGTTCCATCTTGCGCCAGATCGCCGCCGCATCCGCAATGATCTTCACGTCCCGTGTGAAGGACTCGATCACCACATCCCCATCGTATCCCACTTTCTTCAGTGCCGCGGCAATGGGAGCCCAGTCAATATGATCGTTTCCAGGTGTGCCCCGGTCGCTGCCGCAGGCATGGAGATGTCCCAGATGCTTGCCTACCTTCAGGATGGCCGCCGCCTGGTTCTTTTCCTCAATGTTCATGTGGAAGGTGTCCAGATGGATCTTCAACGCCGGACTCCGCACGCTTTTCACCATCTTCAACGCCTGGTCTGCAGTATTGATGAAGTCGGTCTCGAAACGGTTTAACGGTTCCAGACAGATCTGTTTGCCGCGTTTTTGCGCATAGTCACAGACCGTCTTGAGGTTCTTCACCACCAGATCCCATTGACGCTTGTATTCCGCAGCCTCTGCTCCCCCCTTGCGTCCCACGACCGAATACACCGGACCAATCAAGGACGGGCAGTCCAGCACCACCATGTGGTCAATCAAGGCCTTGATGTATTTCAGTGAAGTCTTCTGGTCCTTGGCGTTACCCCGGAGGTCACGACCCGGTCCAAACGCCCCGCACACTGAGCCACACACCAATCCGTGCTTGTCCAGCTGTGCCTTCACGTAGGCCGGATCGATGTCCTCCGGATCGTTAATGGCAATCTCGACACTGTCGAAACCCCATTTCTTGAAGGTTTTAAACCATTTCGTGCTCTCATTGTTAAATGGGCACGTGAATAGAAAGGTATTGATGCCAAATCTCATGTGAAGGGAATTTTGGGCGAGGCTAGTCCATCGGTCAGGGGTGTCAAATCTATCTTCGCTAAGGTCCCCCTGTGAAGCCCTCTATCCCCCATCTACTCATCCCCAATTCCACCTAAAACCATGGGTCCCCTCCCCTCCCCATACGTTTCCCGATCCCTGCTCGCGCACTCCAAATCGCCCACCTCCATTGACCTTCGCCACCCCCCCGATCCCCGAAACCGGCCTCCTAAGGCGCCACTTCCCTCCCTAGCCAACCTGCCCGGAAGATCCTCCGTCCTCCCACGCCCCTCGCTTCATCCACACCGTTACCAAGGCAATATCCGCCGGAGTAATACCTGATATTCGAGACGCTTGCCCTATGGTTCTCGGCCGAATCGCCTCCAGCTTCACGCGTGCTTCAGTCCGCAAACCCCGGAGGTTCAAGTAATCCATTGAATCCGGTATGAGCTTCTCCTCCAACGATTTAAGCCGATCCACCTCCGCTTGCTGACGTTGTACATACCCCGCATACTTCACCGCAAACTCCACTTGCCGGATGACTTCAGGTGACAACTCCTCCCGACGCTCCGCCAGATCGCCGTAGGTCACTTCGGTTCTACGAAGCTGTTCCTCTAGAGTATGCTGACCAATCCTCGTGGTCTTGAGGCGCTTCAGCTCCTCTTCGACCTGAGCCCGCTTCTCGCAGAACTGCCGATAAGCGCTTCCCTTGAGGAGGCCAACCTCATGACCCAAATCGCTGAGCCGGAAGTCCGCGTTGTCCTGACGTAACAACAGGCGATACTCCGCTCGTGAAGTGAACATGCGGTAGGGTTCGGTGGTGCCCTTGGTCACCAGATCATCAATCAGAACGCCGATGTAAGCCTGATCCCGACGTAACACGATCGCCTCCCTGCCCTGCAGACGGCGCACGGCATTCATTCCCGCCATCAATCCTTGGGCCGCCGCTTCCTCGTAACCCGAGGTCCCGTTGATTTGTCCGGCTAGAAAGAGATGGCTGATCTGCTTGGTCTCCAGCGAAGGCTGGAGCTGGGTGGGGTGCACAAAATCATACTCCACCGCGTAGGCCGGCCGCATGATCTCCGCATTCTCGCAACCCCGAATCGTCCTGACCATCTGGACCTGCACTTCATAAGGCAGCGACGTGGAGAATCCATTCACGTAAATCTCCTCCGTGTGTATCCCCTCGGGCTCCAGAAAGATCTGATGGCTCTCTTTGTCGGCAAAACGGACGATTTTATCCTCAATGGAAGGACAATACCTCGGCCCAATCCCGCTGATGATACCCGAATACATCGGGGATTTATCCAGGTTGGCCCGAATGAGTTCGGCGGTGGCCTCAGTGGTGGTGGTCAAATGGCAGGGCAACTGCCCCCCGAGGGCACTGAGTACTGACCCCGTAGGATACTTCGACTCCCCTCCCCCTCCTGATTGTTCCACGTGGAACAACTCCTCCTTCCAGTAACTGAAATAGGGAACCGGCTCATCGCCAGGCTGGGTTTCGGTCTGCGAAAAATCGATGGAAGACTTGAGCAGACGTGGTGGAGTGCCCGTTTTCATCCTGCCCAGCTCAAAGCCAAGCGACTTCAAGCTGCCCGAGATACCGGTAGCGGCTTGCTCCCCTGCCCTGCCTCCCTCCTGTCGGTTCAGGCCAATATGCATGAGCCCGCGAAGGAAGGTCCCAGTGGTCAGGATCACGGATTTGCCGAGATAAGCGACCTCGAGCTGCGTGGTCACCCCGATCACTTGATCCCCCTCCACCAATAATCCGGCACCCTGAGCCTGCTTGATATCGAGATTCTGCTGCCTCTCGCAGATCCACTTCATCCTGAACTGATAGGCCTTTTTGTCGCATTGAGCTCGGGGAGCCCAAACAGACGGCCCTTTCCGCGTATTCAGCATCCGGAACTGCAATCCCGTCAAATCCGTCGCCTTGGCCATTTCCCCGCCTAAGGCGTCAATCTCCCGCACAAGATGCCCTTTCGCGAGCCCGCCTATGGCGGGATTACAGGACATCTGGCCGATGGTATCGAGATTCATGGAGAGCAAGAGGGTTTGTGCTCCCATGCGGGCTGCGGCGAGGGCGGCTTCGACGCCGGCGTGTCCAGCGCCGACGACAATGACATCATACTGTTTCGGGTAGTGATACATGGGCTGTTGGCCAGCGGTTGGAGGCTTAGCGTTGCTGGATGGATCTGGCAATACTTTCTGCTGGGTTTAGGGCAACGCGCTTATTGGAGTGTTGGTAGGCACGTAGCGATAACGATATAGCTGAGACAATAGTGCAAGCCACGATTATTTCATGCCCCAATAACGATATCGTTTTGTAATGTCGCTAATCTGGCATCTCTGTTTTATCAATGTCTCTGCTGATAGGAGGGGGGATAGATGTGGGATGAGGCCAGAAGGGGAGGGGCTGGGCTTGCGGAAGGGGTTTAGGTCCGATAAACAGCGGGGGTTCCGGGAGAAGCCGGGACGTGCGGTTGGTTTGAGAGGAGCAGGAGCGATGCGACAATATCTAGATTTACTACAGGGGATCATGACGCGTGGGGTAGAGCGCGGTGATCGCACGGGTACTGGCACGAGAAGCGTGTTCGGAGTGCAGCTCCGGTTCGACTTGATGGAAGGTTTTCCGCTGGTGACGACGCGGAAGGTGTTTTTCAAGGGCGTGATTCATGAATTGCTCTGGTTTTTGTCGGGAGACACGAACATCCGGCATTTGAATGAGCATAACGTGCATATTTGGGATGCTTGGGCTGATGAGCAGGGGGATTTAGGGCCGGTGTATGGGGCGCAGTGGAGGGCCTGGCCGGGGCCGAATGGACAGAAGATTGACCAGATCAGCCAAGTCATTGACCAGATCAGGAACAAACCGGACTCGCGTCGGCACATCGTCAGTGCCTGGAATCCTGCGGTCTTGCCGGATGAGAGCATTAGCCCGCAGGCGAATGTGGGGCAGGGCAGGGCGGCGCTGGCATCGTGCCACACCATGTTTCAGTTCTACGTGGCGGGGGGACGGTTGTCCTGCATGCTGTATCAGCGCTCGGCGGATTGTCCGGTGGGGGTGGTCTTCAACATCGCGCAGTATGCCCTACTGACCCACATGGTGGCGCAGCAATGTGATTTGGGAGTGGGGGATTTCATTTGGACCGGGGGAGATTGCCACATCTATTCCAACCAGCTGGAGGCGGTGGCGGAGCAATTGAAGCGTGAGCCACGCGCCATGCCGAAGTTGGTGATCCACCGGAAGCCCGCCTCGATTTTCGAATACCGGTTTGAGGATTTTGAGGTGACGGGGTATGACCCGCATCCACCGATCAAATACCCTGTAGCGGTCTAGTGATCCGGGCGGAGGACAGATGAACTACTTAAAGGGCATAGCGGCGATGTCGGAAAACCGGGTGATCGGGCAGGGGAACCGTATACCCTGGCATCTGCCCGAGGACTTCCGCTGGTTCAAACAGACTACCATGGGGCATGTGCTGCTGATGGGGCGCAAGACCTTTGAATCCATTGGGCGGCCCTTGCCCGGACGCGAGACCTGGGTCTTGAGCCGGTCAGGATGGAAATATCCCGGTGTGCGGGTCCTGACCCGACTGGAGGAGCTTCAGCTGGAAGAGCAGGGGAGGGAGATCTTTGTTTGCGGAGGTGCCGAGATTTACCGCCAAACACTGGGATTCTGTCGGGACCTGTATCTGACCCGGGTGAGGCGCGTGGTGGAGGGGGATGCGTTCTTCCCGGAGTTCGAGCCGGATTTTGAGTGGGTAGCAGATCTGATGGAGACGGAGGATTTCGTCATCAGCCATTACCAGAACCGCAATCCACGCACGCCGGGTGGATGAGAGAAGGGTCTATGTCGCAGATGCTGAAATCCTCGGGTGCGATGGGGCTGGCCACATTGATCAGTCGCATGCTGGGGTTGGTGCGCGAGCAGGTCTATGCGGCGTTCATGGGAACGAGTGCGGTGGCGGGCGCGTTTCAGATGGCGTTTACCGTCCCCAACCTGTTTCGTCGGCTGTTGGGGGAGGGGGCCTTGACCGCGGCGTTCATTCCCATTTTCAAGGCGAAGGAAAAGACCGAGGGCGAGCAGGAGATGTGGCGGTCGGCCAACGTGGTGATTTCCGGCTTGGTGGTTTCAGCCGCCGCAGTCGTGGGACTCGTGCTGTTGGGAATCACGCTGGTGTTGTCGTGGTCGACCCTGCCGGAGTCGACCCAGCTTATGCTCCGTCTGTTGCAGGTCATGTTTCCCTACATGCTGTTGGTTTGTCTGGCAGCAGTTCTGATGGGGATGCTGAACGCGAGGGGTTACTTTTTTATTCCGGCCTTCGGGGCGGCAATGCTGAACGTGGTAATGATCGGGAGCGTGCTGTGGCTGGCGCCGCGCATGGGGGAGGAGTTGGAAGAGCAGATATTCGGACTGGCGGTCGGGGTGCTGGTGGCAGGTGTGGCGCAGGCGGGGTTTCAGGTGCCTGCATTGTGGCGACAAGGATTCCGCTTTCGCTGGGTGCGACCGTGGGGTGATCCAACCTTGATGGAGGTGGTGAAAAAGATGCTGCCAGCCTCGGTGGGGGTTGCGGCCTTCCAGATCAATGTCCTGGTGACGCAAAGCCTGGCCTTCGGCGTGCATGCTCCGATTGTGGCTGCGTTTAACTATGCGGTGAGGTTGATGGAGTTCCCGCAGGGACTGTTCGGGATCTCGCTGGCGACCTACATGTTGCCAACGCTATCAGGATTGGCAGCAGAGAAGGACTACGACCGTTTCCGTGCGACCTTGCGAGAGGGGTTGTCGTATCTCGTGTTCCTGAACCTGCTGGCCTCCGCGATGCTGATGGCACTGGCAGCACCGGTGGTGCGGCTCTTGTTTGAATACGGACGGTTCGGGCCTTCATCGACTGCAGCAGTGGCTGTTGCCCTGGGCTGCCTGGCTCCTGGCCTGGTGGCGTTCTCGTCCGTGAACATCGTGGCGCGGGCTTTCTATGCGGTGGGTGACACCACGACCCCCATGCGAGTCAGCGTGTTCTGTCTGGCGGTCAATATCCTGCTGACCGCAATGTTCCTGCTGGCGCTGGATCTGGGAGCAGCAGGACTCGCGGTCGCCAACTCCATGACCTCGTACCTCAACCTGGCGCTGCTGCTCTATGCGTTGCGCAGAAAACTCGCGCATCTGGGTCTCGCCCCATTGGGACGGACTTTGCTACCGTCCCTCGGCGCCGCAGTTCTGGCGGGTCTTTGCGCCTGGGGCTTGGCGAGCTGGCTGGAGCAGCGCATGGGACATGCAGGGATCGGTGTGAGGATGCTGCAGGTGTTCGCGCCGTTAATCGTGGCCGGGTTGGCCTACGGTGTGTTGTGTTATTGGGCCGGAGTACCGGCCGTGAAGGAAATCTGGAGCACCTTTGCCGGCAGGCTGGGACGGAATGAGAAACGATGAGTTATCAGCCGATTGAAAACTACGGGATTATCGGGGACCTGAACACCGTGGCCCTGGTGAGCATGGAGGGATCCATCGACTTTCTCTGCTTCCCCAACTTTGATTCGCCATCGGTCTTTGCCGCCATCCTCGACTGCCAGAAAGGCGGCTTCTTCCAGATCGCCCCCGTCCTCGAAGGGTATCGGCGCAAGCAACTCTACCTGCCGGATTCAAACATCCTGCTCACGCGGTTTCTGGCGCAGGATGGCGTTGCGGAGGTCTCGGATTTCATGGCGCTGGGCAAGGGCGTGACCGGGCGCTGCATTGTGCGTCGCGTCAAGGCAGTGCGCGGTGACGTCCGCTTCCAGATGACCTGTGCTCCTCGGTTTGATTACGGCCGGGCCACACACCGCATTTACGGTCGCTCAGAGAGCTGGACTTTCGTATCGGATGAAGCGACCCCGTTGTCGCTGCGTTTGCGGAGTTGTGTCCCGATGGAGCGCAGGGAAGGGGATGTCGTGGCGGAGTTCCATCTGCAGGCCGGTCAGACGGCCTTCTTCGTGCTGGAACTCGCGGAGTCGGAGCACACTGACTTTCTGCCGGCCACCACCAATACCACGGTGTATTTCAACGAGACCCTGAACTACTGGCGGCGTTGGATCGGGCGTTGCCAATACCGGGGACGCTGGCGCGAGATGGTCCATCGGTCCGCGCTGGCGTTGAAACTCCTGACCTCCGCCCGGCATGGTTCGACCGTGGCAGCCGCCACCTTTGGTTTGCCGGAAGACATCGGTGGCGAACGGAACTGGGACTACCGCTTCACCTGGGTTCGCGACAGCTCACTGATCCTGAGGGCCCTGATGCGACTGGGCTATGTCG
Organism: Limisphaerales bacterium; assembly: GCA_049451415.1. Lineage (GTDB taxonomy): Bacteria > Verrucomicrobiota > Verrucomicrobiia > Limisphaerales > JAHDYP01 > JBMTVN01. The sequence continues at coordinate 39,957 of JBMTVN010000003.1, forward strand.
AGGAGGCAGAAGGCTTCTTCCGGTGGCTGGAGCGTCGGATCAGCGGTATCACCGGCGAGGCCCCGCTGCGCATCATGTATGCGCTCGATGGCAGGCATGACCTCCACGAGGAAAGCCTGGACCACTTCGAGGGATACCGTGGCTCACGTCCGGTCCGCATCGGCAACGGTGCACACGACCAGTTGCAGCTGGATATCTTCGGGGAGCTCATGGATGCCCTCTTCCTGTTCGATACGTTTCGTCGGCCGGTGACCTACGATGCCTGGACCCGGGTCGTGTTGATGCTGAACTGGCTGGAGGAGCGCTGGCACCTGCCCGACGAGGGGATCTGGGAAGTGCGCGGCGGTCGACAGGAATTCCTGTTCTCCCGGGTGATGTGCTGGGTTGCGTTTGACCGGGCCATTCGCCTGGCCAAGAAACGGTCGTTTCCGGCTCCCGTCACCAAGTGGAAACGGATCCGGCAGGCGATTCGGGACGATGTGGACCGCCACTTCTGGAACAGTGAGCTTGGATGTTACGTGCAGCACAAGGGCTCGAGTGCTGTCGATGCCTCCAGTCTCCTCTTTCCCATGCTGGGATTCGTGGGCCCCCACGAAACGCGGTGGTTCTTCACCATGCGTCGCATCGAGGAGAAATTGGTCCAGGACTCGCTCGTGTTCCGCTACGACACCGAGAACGCGGCCTCGGACGGGCTGCGCGGGGGAGAGGGCACGTTTACCATGTGCTCCTTCTGGTATGTCGAATGCCTGGCGCGCTCAGGCGATCTGCAAAAGGCACGCTTCCTGTTCGAGAAAGCCCTCGGTTATGCCAACCACCTTGGGCTCTATGCAGAAGAACTGGGTCCCTGTGGCGAGCACCTGGGCAACTTCCCGCAAGCCTTCACCCACCTCGCACTCGTGAACGCCGCCTTTGAATTGGACCAGCGCCTCAATAAAGAGGCCGCAGCCTCTCAGCCGTGATGCTCGTTTTGCCGACGGGCAAGGTAGGCATCAAGCTCAGCCATATCCTTGAACACCGCGACGCCCGGGAGCGCCTGGATAATATCGAATACCTCCCGGATCTGCGGCTGCATGTTCACAAACGAGGCCTGGCCGCCGTCGGCCTTCACCTTCTTGTAGCTGGCCAGCAGCACGCGCAGGCCGGCGCTGCTGATGAAGCTCAGCTTGCCCAGGTCAAACACCAGGTTCTTCACCGGGTTCCCCAGAATCGGGCTCAGCTTGGTCTCAAGTGCCGGAGAGGTCCCCGCGTCCAAGGTGCCGTTGACTTCGACGGTAATGGTGCCCGAAGCCGGGCCTTCCATCGTGCGCTTGATCTGAATATCGAGAGGCATAAGAGGTGTTTCGACGATTAAAGGGCTTATGGCAAGTAGGAAGGAGCGTTGTGCGGGTTTTCCAAGGACTGTAAGACCTGCGCAAGCCATGTCACACGGACCAATCAAAATGAGGGGTTGGCAAATCGGCGCAGGTCTGCGATGCGGTCAACATGCAGCACGATGATAGGCCCGGTCGGAACAAAGACTCTGCAAGCTGGCAACTGGCGATGGTGCAGATGCGTGTGGATGGCGGTGACCTGGAAGGGAACCTGTCGCGCGCTGAGCAGCGGATTGCTGCAGCCGCCGGCGAGGGGGCTCAGCTGGTGGTGTTGCCGGAAGCGCTGGATCTTGGCTGGACCCACTCCACGGCCAGACAGCTGGCAGACACGATTCCCGGCGGCCTGGCTTATGAACGACTGGTAGGGGCGGCTCGCCACCATGCGGTCCATGTCTGCGCCGGCCTGACCGAGAGGGCAGGGGAGCGCGTTTACAACTCCGCAGTGTTGATCAGTCCCAACGGGGACCTCCTCTCCATGCATCGCAAACTGAACGAACTGGAGATCGGGCACGCCTGCTATGATCAGGGCGACCGGCTCGGGGTGGTCGACACGGAGCTGGGCAGGATCGGGGTGATGATCTGCGCCGATGCCTTTGCCCGTGACGAAGTCATCACCCGGACACTGGGCTGGATGGGGGCGGACATCATCATCTCGCCCTGTGCCTGGGCTGTCCCGGCCGACCATGACCCGCTGCGCGAGCCCTATGGACAGCTGTGGCAGGACTGCTATGGCCGGGTAGCGCGGGATTTCAGGTTGTGGATTGCCGGCGTCAGCAACGTGGGCCGGCTCAGGGAGGGCCCGTGGGCAGGGCGACTCTGTATTGGATGTTCCTTGCTGGTGAGTCCGGGGGGATCCGTCCACACCAAGGGATCCTATGGAGTGGATGCGGATGAGATCCTGTACGCAAACATCTCCCCTGAGCCTCGTCCGGGCCGGGGAGATGTTTGGAATACCCGATTTTGAACGCTCTCTGGAGCGAGCCTAGCAGGCTGACAAAAGCGGGTGCTTTGGAGGTCGCGAACTCTTGTTGTGATGCAGGGCTCAGTTGGAGGCTTCTCCGACCACAGGGTGGGTCCTGTAGACTGGATGCTCGGAAGCCGCCTGAACGCTGCGGTTGATCGGATTTTTCGGTTGCCCGGGTCGTGCACCCATCCAACCCCTAACCCCTCCGCCTCACCCACTCCTGCTCGTACGGATTATCGGGACACGTGCGCCAATAATCCGTAACCCCAGCACCAGCAAAATCCTCAGGGCCAATGACTGAAAATCCAAAAGGGACCAAAAATGGGCCTTTTTAGCCAAAGTCTCCCCCCTGCTCAACCACAGCTCGTACGGATTATCGAGACACGTGGGCCAATAAATCCGTACGCGGGCCAGCCAAATCGATCACTCCTTTGGCAAGCTGATGAAAAGCGGGGACTTTGGAGGTCGCGAACTGTTGTTGTGGTGCTGGGCTCAGTTGGAGGCGCCTCAGATCACAGGGTGGGTCTTGTAGACTGGAGGCTTGGAAGCCGCCTGAACGCTGCGGTCCATCTCAACCGGTTCATGCCGACCTTCTTGGCCGGTGGCCTGAGTTTCGGTATCTCGGTGTCCCGGATCGAATGATTGGCGAGGTCATCTCCTGATCCTTGCTAACGAAGCTTTTCATGCGTGCCCAAGCCTCCCCACGTGTGCCATCGGCGGTGAAGTGTTGATTACTGGTCCAGCCTTCCTTGGGAGGTCATGCACTTCGGCAAAGAACAACCGTGCCGCATCCGCTGAAAGCACCCGCTTGTAGTTGTGGGAGAACACCGTCGGGTCAAAGCTGCACTCATCCGGATCGCGGTCCAGGAGACAAAGCCACGGAAGGTTGCAGGCCGGTTGCTCACAGAACAAACGCTCACTGGGAACCGAATAGAGAGCCATCAGGATCCGGCTCTTGAGCAGCTGGTCCGGTGGAATCGAGGGGCGTCCTCCTTGGGGCTACAACTCATTGAGCAGTCCAGAGAGCCAGCCCAGCACCTGATCCACCCGCGTCATGCTTCCTTGAAGCGGATGATCAGCAGGAATGTGTTTTCCGCGCATCGGACCTGTAGGCGTAGCTCCCCGAATGGGGTTGCATCCAACCTCAGACCTTT
>JBMTVN010000004.1:0-41260 GCA_049451415.1 Limisphaerales bacterium
CCAAGGGACATGCCTTGGTCCGACGACGATGAGGGTTTAGCCGAGGAGCTGTCGGTCGAGGGAACGGAGTTGGACAGCTTCGCCGACGTGTTCGGAGGTGATGTGCTCGGAGCCGGCGAGGTCGGCGATGGTGCGGCTGACCTTGAGGATACGGTCGTAGGCGCGGGCGCTGAGATGGAGGTCGTTCATCGCAAACTGGAGCAGGCCCATGGCGGTGTCGTCGAGCTGGCAGAATTGCCGGAGTTCGCGTGTGCCCATGCGCGCGTTGCAGGTGATGCGGCGACGTTGCTTGAAGCGCTGGTGCTGGAGGGCGCGGGCCTGCATGACGCGTTCGCGGATGGTGGCGGAGGGTTCGCCGGTGCGGGTGCTGCTGAGTTCGCGAAACTTCACGCTCGGTACCTCGATGTGGAGGTCAATGCGGTCGAGCAGCGGGCCCGAGACACGGTTCAGGTAGTTTTGAATCTGGCGGGGGGAGCATTTCGAATCACCGGGCATGAGTCCGTCTGGCGTTGGGTTCATGGCGGCGACCAGCATGAATTGGGCGGGGAAGGTCATTGTGCCTGCGGCGCGCGAAATGGTGACGCGCCCTTCCTCAAGTGGCTGGCGAAGGGTTTCCAGAACATTGCGTTTGAACTCGGGAAGCTCGTCCAGAAAGAGGACCCCATTGTGGGCGAGGGAGATTTCGCCGGGTGTGGGGTTGACGTTGCCGCCGAGCAGTCCGGCGTCGGAGGCGCTGTGGTGGGGTTCGCGGAACGGGCGTTGATGGACGAGCGCCTGGCCGGGTTCGAGCAGTCCCACGATGCTGTGGACCTTGGTGGTCTCAATCGCCTCCTCAAGAGTCAAGGGCGGCAGGATAGTGGGAATCCTCTTCGCCAACATCGACTTTCCGGTTCCAGGTGGACCCACGAGGAGGACATTGTGACCGCCAGCGGCGGCAATCTCCAAGGCGCGCTTGACGGACTCCTGGCCTTTCACGTCGGCGAAGTCCAGGTCGTCCTCACGATGTTGGTTGAAGAGGGCGTTGTGGTCGACCTGGATGGTGTTGAGAGGGAAGCGTTGTTCGAGGAATCCGGCGGCTTGCCGGAGGTTATCGACGGGGATCACCTCGAGGTCTTTGACGACGGCGGCTTCGGCGGCATTGTCTTCGGGCAGGAGTAGGCCGCGATAGCCCTGGGCTTTGGCTCTGAGGGCTACGGGCAAGGCTCCCTTGATGGGGCGGACGGCTCCGGTCAGGGCCAACTCACCGATGAGGAGGTAGTCGTTGAGCAGGCTGGAGAGCATTTGGTCGGTGGCACCAAGCACGCCTATGGCGATGGGCAGGTCGAAGCTCGGGCCTTCCTTGCGGATGTCGGCGGGGGCGAGGTTGATGGTGACGCGGCCATCGGGGTAGCGATAGCCGGAGTTCAGGATCGCAGTGCGAACCCGGTCTCGAGATTCCTTGATGGCAGTATCGGGCAACCCGACTACAACGGTAGCCGTGTCTCCTGCTCCGGAATTTACCTCCACTTCAAGGGCATGGGCCTCGATCCCGAGTACCGCGGCCGAACCCACCTTGGCGAACATGACGGGCGCCAATGTGCCCCCGGTTGCGGGATGTCGCAACCGAAAAGCTCGGCGACGACGGATGCGATGGGCTTGGCCGTGTGTTCATCGGGTGCTGCCCGGAAGCAGCTGGCGGTAGCTGAGGTTGGCGCTGGCGGTTCCGGGAGGTGCGAGGGATTTGGCGAGATATGTATAGGGATGATCCCGGACGACCGTGCCATAATCGCCGAAAGCCTCGAGCTGTGCGGGCTCCCTTTGTTGCTGCAGGTTGCTGGAGAGCAACCGGGACTGGAATCCCTCGGGCAGGGCGATGACCCAGTCGAGGTTGCCTGTGGTCTGGAAGCTTTCGGGAAGAGACATTTCGAGTGTGCCCAGGAATCCGAGCTGGAGGGGATCGAGGGCCAGTCGGAACGAGATGCGGTGGTGGTCAGTTCCCGGGGCCCGGGGCGGCAGGGGGATCTTGCAGAGCGCGTCAGTCGTCAGAGCTGGCGCGGTGATCTCCGTTCCGTTGACTGAGGTTGAGATGAGGCGTGCGGTTGGCGGGAGGCGCAGCTCAAAGCTGTCCTTTCGTGTGGAGGGAACTTCGTATTCGGCGAAGTGGGTGCAACTGCCATCCGAGTTAATGACTGTGAGGTGGCGGGCCCGGCGCAGGCCGATTCCGTATACCTGGTTGTCGTTGGCGGGGTTCGAGCCGGATGTGGCCGTTGCGGTTGTCGGTTCGCTGTATTCGATTACGACCGCGTCCTCCCCGGCGACACCGGCCTTGATCACCGTTCGATCCGGGTCCTCGGCGGACGTGCTCCGGGTCCAGGGGGTGAGGCCTGCGAGTTCGAGGTTGGGACGCGAGGATTCGACATGCAGTTCACCGGAGCTTACGGACAGCAGCGGTACAGTTGCGGTTTCCTTGCCGGTTTTGAACACCAGCGGTACACGGTACTGGAGGAGGAGGGTTGCTTTGCCCGGTTGGTTCGCCAGCAGTCCGATGCGGTTGGTGATCGTAACAAGTTGTGCCGGGAGATTGGATTCGGATTCCAGCGTGACCGTCTGCAGGTGGATGGGTTGCGTGGTGAGTTGCTCGGGGAGGTTGCCCGGACGGATGATTTCCAGGTGCAGCTTCGTGGTTACATCGAAGTAGCCGTTGCGTTCCTGCAGCAAGTAGCTGGCAGGGCTGTAATGGATGAGTGGTGCTACCTGCTTCTCGGCGTTACCCAATTGTGATGCAAGGTCAAGCGGAACGAACATCTGGACATCTGCGGCATGCGCCCGGGTTCCGCCCAGGAGAATGACTGAGGCAAGCAGTGTGGCCGCGGCATTCCGCAGGCTGCGGTTCTGGAGGTTGATCAGTACGGCCAGTGTGACCACGCCGAGGCACAAGAGCAGCATGCCTCGGTTCCATCCGGCGAAGGCGGCCAGCGTGGGGAAGACCTGGTAGAGCAGGAGGAACAGCACTCCTCCCAGCAGGCCGCCGACATGACCGGTGAGGCAGCGTGCGTAGTTGAGCAGCAGGATTCCAGGTACCAACACGGCGATGGTCAGCGCGATGGCGAAACTGAATCGCACGCTCAGGTAAAGAATGAGCGGAAAGTAGAGGGCGTAACCGGCGCTGATCGTGAGCGTTTGCAGGGCGGTCAGGCCCCGGCCGGTTTGGAACACTGCAACCACAGCCGCCAGGAACAGGAGGCAAATGAGGGGGCCGATCTCGACCAGCTGTGAAAGTGAGGTGAAGAGGTTGCGCCCTTCCACGATGTATGCTGCGAAATACTCCGGGCCCAGGAAGTTGGACTTCTCCCACTGCTGAGGTCCCTCTTGGGCGGTCACCGCGCCCTCGCTGCTCTCGTAACGCATGGAATCCAGGTCGGTTCGGTTGACCGTGACAGTGACGTGCTCAACGGGCGGTCCTCCTGCCTGCGTGATGTTGTAACGGACACCCTTGAGTGCGCCTGCAGCATAGCGAACCTCCAGCACGACGTTGCTTCCTGCTCCGACCTTTCCGCTCCACAGCCATCCCTCGGGGCTGCTCTCCTGAGTCCCTTCAAGAGTGCTGGTCAACTTGAGTTGGGCGACTGCGGGTCCCGGGCCATTGGCTGAATCATCGCGCGGATGCGGACACTGGAAGAGCATGTGGGCCGCCTCGCTGCTGGTGTTGGAAAGCGTGAAACGGCCGGTAAACGTCCCGGACATGTCGCTGATCGTCTTGAGTCCGCGATAGTCCCGGCGGCCTTTCATGTCGAAAGAGATCTCAGCTGCAGCGGGTTGGATGCTGCGCACCAGCGACACGTCATCGTTCACTGAGCGGACAAAGACGCTGGGTGCATCCTGCACCAGCACTGTGTGCGATAGACGCATGGGCTGTCCCACGAACTCAGGTCGTTGTTGCATCAGCATCCGGAGGCCGAGGAAGCCCACGCTGATGACGATCCAGGCCATGAAGGCGGTGGTTGCGGCTGTGCGCAGGGGAGATGAGACCGGTGGTGGTTGAGTTAGGGCCATGGCTTGGGGGTTGTCGGGGTTCAGTGTCAGAGCCCGGGGAGGGCGTGGACCAGACGGGAATGCGTTGGCGCGTCGTGGTGGCTTTTGACAAGGCAATGTGCCGCAGTGCACATCAGGCCGCCAGTTTGTTTTCCGCTCAGGCGCGGCTTAACGGCTGCCCGTTTCGTTCCAGTAGATAATGACGTTCTTCGACGCCCTGCCGCACGCCACGATGTCCAGCTTTCCGTCCATGTTGAGGTCGGCCAGCTTCAGGTCCTCGCAGGCCATGGTGTCGTCGTCGATTAGGGCATGCAGTTTCCATTCGGTGCCGTCCTGATTCGCGGGCGCGAACATCTTGATGCCTACCTTGACGCCTGGTCGTGAGGGTATTGGGCCGCGCCATCCCGCCACCACCTGATCCCAGCCTGTGCCGAGGAGGTCGCCTGTAGCCAGCGCGTGACCTTGGATGAGGGTGTCCTCAAGCAGGGCGCGTGAGGGGGATCCGTCAGCTTCGGAGTAGACGGCCACTTCATTGCCATGGAAGGGTTCGATGCTGGTGAGAAAGCGTTCTCCGGAGGGGAGGGTGCCGGTCCGGGTCTCTCCGGCGCCCCGGGTTGTCAACTGCCGGGTGATCCAGCGCGAATCCCGGCTTTCCAACCGCATCAGGCCTTCCTTCGAAGCCAGCAGGATGCCTTCCTTCTTCGTGTCCCCGTCCCAAAGTGTCGGATCGAAATTGTGGGTGAGATGGAATGCGTCATTGAGCAGGGTGGTCTTCCAGGTGTCGTGGGGGTTGGTTGGCGGAGTGTAGCCCAGCACGCGTACTCCGGCGCCTTCGGCGTTCTTGTTGCCCCGCCCGTGCAGCGGCAATACCACGAGGGAGAACGTCCCGTCTTCCATCCGAATCCAGTGCATGCGGTGCACCGTGGGTTCGTGGGGCAGCCGCACGGGTTCCCATTCCCCCGTGCGATCTTCTGGGGCAACCAGGTAAAAGACCGCCCCGCTGTTTTCTGTGTCACCGGGGTTCCAGCCCGCCCCCACCGCCACCTCCGCAAGGCCATCGCCGTCGATGTCCCTTGCCGCAATGCAGACATGGTCCTCCGGTGTCAGGGCCCCGGTCATGCGATACTTCTGCCAGCTCGGGTTGCGATACCAGACGATCTCATGCTGATCCGCCAGCAGGATATCGTCCTTGCCGTCACCATCGACATCCGCGATCGCCAGTCCGTATCCAATCCCGATCCGGGCGTCGATTGTTTGGGCGCGCACCTTGAGCGCCGGAGGTTCGGGCAGTGGATTTGCCGCGCCGAGTTGAAGTGCTACTGCGCCCAGGCAGAGTGTAGGCAGTAAAAGTGTTTTGCGTATCATCGCTTCAATAAAAGGGATCGTCGTCACGGTAGCGGAGCAAGGCTGAACGGTAAAACACTAAGCGAGGTCCGGCATCCCTTCATGAGGTGGTTTCCCGGCCCGGAAATCTGCGAGACAGCCATCCGCAAAAGCATCCGCCTCAATCTCGTTGTTGCGACACTTCAGCTGGCGGGTTTTTGTCAGCCAGTGGAAGGCCTCATGCGCAAAGATCCAGAGGATGCCTTCGTCAAGGCTGGCGACATGGGTCGTCCCGTAGACCCGCTTCCATTGACGGTCAGACTTCGGCGCCTTGAAGATCGGACCCCGGAGACGACGGGCTTCAGGCGGCCAGGTTCCGTCGGGATTGCGATAGATCGGTTTCAGCCGTGTGACGATGTCGCAGGGGAATGGCCCGGGTACCTGACAGCTCAAGCGGATGGTCGGCTGGGACTCCGTCGGATACCAGCAGCGACCATATATTCCGCGGTATTTGCGGTAACGCCTCCCCAGTCGGTCCTTGTATTCCCGCCCTAGATCAATGCGCAGCCAGCCCAGCAAGGAAGTGTCGTAACCCGAGAGGAAAGCCCGGACCCAGGCCAGGCTGCGTTCGCCCTCCCGCTTCACCTTCTCATGCAGAATCAGTCTCATCGGTCCGGCGCCCGGCGGGACGTGTACACAGAGTAGGGGCCGGCCGGTAGGGAATTCCACGGCCGTGCCCTCTGCGCAAATAGGCTGGCGGGGTCGCGTGCGCCCCGGAACATCCGTGCCGACGTCCCTACTGGACGTCGATCTGGTTGTCGATATCCGTGACGCCCTCCACCTGCCGGACTGCTTCGCCGGCGGCCTCGCGTTCGGTCATCCGACGCACTTGGCCATGGAGTGTCACGCGCCCTGCGGCGACTTCCAGGCGGATTGAGCCTTCGGGCAGGGTGGTAATCCACCGCAAAGCCTCACGGCAACGGTCCGCTGTGTGGATGTCATCCCCGGCCACACCTTGCACTGGGGCCCGATGCGAACCGGGCGGGTGCAGGGAGCGTCGGGAGCGACGCAGGGTAGGGGGGCGATGGCTCTGGAGGGCCATCGTGGAATAACGCGAATAGACTATACTGTCCACCTCCGCGGTCGGGCTGTCGCCCCGTGCCGCAGAGGCCTGATCGAATGCAAACGTTGTGCTCATTCAAGTTCGAATCCGAAGCCTTCCCGCTCATCTGTTCTCAAGAACGGCGCCTTCGCCACTCAGGGAGCAGTCGGCTTCTTTCGGTCCAGGCTTTAGCCAGCCCTCCCGAAAATAGATACGACTGGCTAGCAATCAATCAGATGCGACTCGATTTGGCAAGGGATTCGATGGGGTGGATTCCCTTTGACGGTCCTAGGGGCTTTCCGTAGCTTGGGTAACTCTTTTTCTAATGATCGGTTACATCATCAAAAAGATCATCGGGTCGAAAAACGACCGCGAGATCCGTCGGATGCAGCCCATTGTGGCCCGCATCAACGAACTGGAACAGGCGTTGCAATCCCAGCCGGAGGACGTCCTGAGGGAGAAGACCGCTGCCTGGAAAGCCCAACTTTCGGCGATCGAAGACCTCGGGGAACTGGCGCGCACCCTGGACGAAATCATGCCCGAGGCGTTCGCCGTGGTGAAAAACGCCTGCCGGCGCCTTGTGGGGCAGGACGTCATTGTGCGCGGACATCCGTTGCGATGGGAAATGGTTCCTTTCGACGTCCAGCTGATTGGCGGCATGGCCTTGCACCGGGGAAAGATCGCGGAAATGGCCACTGGCGAAGGCAAGACGCTCGTCGCCACCATGCCTGTCTTCCTGAACGCGCTGACCGGGCGGGGGGTGCATGTCATTACGGTGAACGACTATCTCGCGGCCCGCGACAGTGAATGGATGGGGGCGGTTTACAAGCTCCTTGGCCTCACCGTCGGCTGTATCCTCCACGACCAGCCGCCTTCTGTCCGCCGCGAACAATACGGCTGTGATATTACCTACGGCACGAACGCCGAGTTCGGGTTTGATTACCTCCGCGACAATGGCATGGCCACCCGGCACGAGGACCAGGTGCAGCGCGGACACTACTTCGCCATTGTCGATGAAGTGGACTCGATCCTGATCGACGAAGCGCGTACGCCGCTGATCATCAGCGGCCCGGCAGTGGTTCACGTGGACCAGCAGTTCGACCAGTACAAGCCGGTCGTCCAGAACCTGGTCTACCAGCAGGAGCGTTTGGCCCAACGCTACCTGAGTGAAGCGGAGGAGTTGCGGAAGAAGCTCAAGCCCCTGGATGGCACGAACCCCGAGAACCCGGACGAACTCGAGCGCGAGCTCGGCTTGCTGCTCTACAAGGTGAAGATGGGTACCCCGCGGTCCGATGCCCTCCTGAAGTTTCTAGAGGATCCGGATTACATCCGCATGATGCAAAAGGCCGAGATGGAACTGCATCTCGACCAGACCAAGCGCCAGCTTTATGCGCAGAAGGAAGAGCTCTTCTTCGCCATCGACGAAAAAGGCCATGACGCTGACCTAACCGAGAAGGGACGTGGCTTCCTGAGTCCGAAGGACCCTGAAGCTTTCGTGTTGCCCGACCTTACCGTGCTCTTCCATGAGATTGATTCCGGCCCGGAAACAGACGTCCGGAAGCGCATGGAGGCCAAGGCCAAGATCCAGTCGGAATTCGAACGCAAAGCCGGCCAGATCCACACCATCTCCCAGTTGCTCAAGGCTTTCTGCCTCTACAAACGCGACGTCCACTATGTCGTCCAGGAGAACAAGGTCATCATCGTGGATGAAAACACCGGTCGTCTCATGACCGGTCGCCGCTGGAGCGACGGGCTGCATCAGGCGGTCGAAGCCAAGGAAGGGGTTGCCATTGAGCGCGAAACCCAGACCCTGGCCACCATCACCATCCAGAACTACTTCCGCCTTTACTCGAAGTTGGCCGGCATGACCGGTACCGCCGAGACCGAGGCGCAGGAGTTTCACGACATCTACAAACTGGGTGTGCTCGTCATTCCGACCAACCGCGCCGTTGCGCGCAGAGACTCCAACGATTCCGTCTACAAGACCCGCCGGGAAAAATACGCGGCTGTCCTCAAGGAAATCCAGGAGGTCCACAGCCAGGGCCGCCCCATCCTCGTCGGCACGATCAGTGTCGAGGTCAGCGAAACACTCTCCCGAATGCTCGGGCGTGCCGGTATCGTCCACAGCGTCCTCAATGCCAAATACCACCAGAAAGAGGCAGAGATCGTCGCCCGTGCCGGACAGCGCGGCGCCGTCACCATCGCCACAAACATGGCGGGTCGCGGCACGGACATTAAGCTTGGCGCAGGCGTCAGTGAACTCGGTGGCCTCCACGTGCTCGCCACCGAGCGTCACGAATCACGCCGCATCGACCGCCAGCTTCGTGGTCGTTGCGCCCGTCAGGGTGATCCCGGTGCATCGCACTTCTTCATCTCGCTTGAGGATGACTTGATGCGGCTCTTTGGTTCCGACCGTATCGTCAAGGTCATGGAGCGCGTCGGCTTGGAGGAGGGCCAGGAACTGGAACATCCACTCCTGAACCGCTCCATCCAGCAGGCCCAAAAGCGCGTTGAACAACACAACTTCCAGATCCGGAAGCGCACGCTCGAATATGACGACGTGATGAACAAGCAGCGTGAGGTCATTTATGGCTTCCGCAACGAGATCATCCTTAGCGAGGACGTGCGTGACCGCCTCATGGACATCATGGAGGAGGTGATCGTTCAGAAGATTGGTGAGTTTAGTTCTGCCGATGACGACACGGACGCCTGGAACATGCGCGGTTTGGCCGACTGGGTGAATCTGACCTTTCCCCTGGGCGTTTCTGAGAAGGAGCTGGCAGAGCTTGCGACCAAGGCCACTGAACAGCCCACGGAGGGTTCAATCTTCCACGGCATGAGTGCCGCCCAGTTCGCTGCCTGTGTTTACCTCACCGAAGCCGTTCGCAAGGCCTACGAGCTCAAAATCAGCTTCGAACAGCCCGAACAGCTCAAGGCCGTCGAACGCTACACCATCCTCAGTTCCATCGACCGCCTTTGGCAGGAACACCTCTATGGCATGGATAGCCTGCGAAATTCGATCGGCCTGCGTGCCTATGGGCAGCGTGATCCGCTCATCGAATACAAGGCCGAGGCGTTCAAGGTCTTCGAGGACCTCATGGTCAACATCAAGAGCGAGATCTGTCACAACATCTTCCGCAGTGCCTCCAGCATGATGGCGTTCGAGCAGTTCCTCCATAACCTGCCCCAACGCACAGTCCACAGCACCACCAGCGCCTTTGGCGGTACCTCCACGGAATCCTCACAGCCGGCCCCGAAGGCCAAGGCCAGTGATATCGTCAGTGAAGCCGCCGATGCCGTCGAGAAAACCAAACCGGTCCGAGGCGGTCCCAAGGTCGGTCGTAACGATCCCTGTCCCTGCGGCAGTGGCAAAAAATACAAGCAGTGCTGCGGTCGCTAAGCTGTTCGAGCCCTCCCCGCACACCCCATTCTTTCACACCCCTCCCGCGATACCTTCGCCGGGGGGGGTTCTTTTTGGCTGGGGCTCCAGCGGAGGCGCACCCTGATCCGGCTTATAATCAAGTCTTTACAGACTATTTTTTCCGGACAGGGGTTTCCGGTTTTCGACCGCCCGAACGCGGGATAAGCTCGGCGCATGGGTCGGGCTGAGTTTGTGCATTTGCATCTGCATACGGAGTATTCCCTGCTGGACGGGGCGTGCAGGGTGGACCGTTTGATGGACCGGGCAGCGGAGCTCGAATTCCCTGCCATCGCCATCACTGACCACGGCGTCCTGTTCGGCGCGATCGATTTCTATCAGGCAGCCCGCAAGAAGGGCATCAAGCCCATCATTGGTTGTGAGGTCTATGTCGCCCCCGGCAGCCGTCATGAACGCAAATCCTCCGGCGGCGGCGGCAAGGAAGTTTATAACCATCTCCTGCTCCTGGCCAAGGACGTCACCGGTTACCAAAACCTCGTTAAACTCGTCACGGCCGGCCACCTCGAGGGCTACTACTACAAGCCGCGCATCGACAAGGAAATCCTGGAACAACACCACGAGGGGATCATCGCGTTCTCCGGATGCCTAGCCAGTGAAGTGCCCGACCTCATCGTCAAGGAACAGCTCGACCGCGCCCGTGATTCGATCGACTGGTTCAAACAGGTCTTCGGCCCTGACAACTACTTCCTCGAAATACAAAACCATGGCATCCCCGAACAAGCCCTCGTCAATCGACACCTCATCCCCTGGGCCAAGGATTTCGGACTGCAGCTCGTCGCCACCAACGACGTCCACTACGTGCGGCGAGAACACTGGCAGGCCCATGATTGCCTGATCTGTATCGGTACCCAAAGCCAGGTCGCCGACTCAAAACGGATGCGCTACCAGCCCGAACAGTTCTACCTCCGCTCCGCGGATGAAATGGCAGAGCTGTTCGCTGAAACTCCCGAAGCCGTCAAAAACACGCTCGCCGTCGCCGAACGCTGCAACCTCGAAATCGAGTTCGGTACTCTCCACTACCCTGTCTACGACCCGCCCGAGGTCTTCACCCGCGAAGGCTACCTCCGCCATGTCCTGGCCGAAGCCCTCGCCGGGCGCTACGGAATTACCGCCCGGGCCGTCGACCGCGAGTTTGTCGTCGACCGCGTCGAGGACCCCAAACGGTTGCCCGCCTATACTCCCGACGAGGATCATGACCCCGCCGCGTTCTCCCCCGAACATTGGCAGGATGACCCGGCCGTCGCCGCCTCCATCCAGACCATCATCGACCGACTCCAGCTCGAACTCGGCGTCATCGAAAAGACCGGCTTCGTCAGTTACTTCCTGATCGTCGGTGACTTCGTCCGCTACGGTCGCGAAAAGGACATCTCCTGCGTTGCTCGTGGATCCGCCGCAGGCTCGCTCGTGACTTACCTGCTCGAGATCTCCAACGTCGACCCCATCCGCTACGGCCTGCTGTTCGAACGGTTCCTCAACCCCGAACGTGTCAACCCTCCCGATATTGACATCGACTTCGCCGACGACCGTCGCGCCGATGTTATCGAGTACGTTCGCGAGAAGTACGGACGCGATTCGGTCGCCCAGATCATCACTTTCGGTACCATGGGCGCGAAGTCCGTGGTGCGTGACCTCGCCCGCGTCATGGGCCTCAGCTTCAGTGAAGGAGATCGCCTCGCCAAGATGATCCCCAACGAACTGAAGATGACGCTGGAAAAGGCGCTGAAACAGTCGCCTGATCTCAAGCAGGCCTACGATACAGAGGAGGTCACCCGCGAATTGCTCGATACCGCCTTCGTCCTCGAAGACCTGACCCGGAACTCCTCCGTGCACGCCGCCGGTGTCGTCATCGGCGACCAGCCGCTCGTCAATGTTCTCCCGCTCAAGCGCGACGACGAAGGCAGCGTTGTCACGCAGTACGCCATGGGCCCCGTCGGAGACCTCGGTCTCCTGAAAATGGACTTCCTCGGTCTCAAGACGCTGACGGTCATCCGCAATACCTGCGATATGATCCAGCGCATCCATGGTGTCGAAATCCCCGTGGACCGGCTCCCGCTCGACGATCAGAAGACCTACGAGCTGCTCAACAACGCCCAGACGCTCGGCGTGTTCCAGCTGGAATCCGGCGGCATGCGCGATCTCTGCCGGAAATTCCAGATCGCCTCCGTCGAGCATATCACGGCTCTCATCTCCCTCTACCGGCCAGGTCCCATGGACCTGATCCCCGATTTCATCGAGCGCCGCCACGGCCGGCAACAAGTCGAGTATCCCCACGACCTGCTGGAGCCCATCGCCAAGGAGACCTACGGCATCCTCATCTACCAGGAGCAGGTCATGCAGGCCACCCAGATCCTCGCCGGCTACACGCTCGGTGGCGCCGACCTGCTGCGCCGCGCCATGGGCAAAAAGAAGGTCGAGGAAATGGCCAAGCAGCGCGTGGCGTTCGTCAAAGGCTGCAAGGAAAAGAACGGCATCACCGAAGCCAAGGCCAACGAGGTGTTCGACCTCCTTGAGAAGTTCGCCGGCTACGGCTTCAACAAATCCCACGCCGCCGCCTACGCTGTCGTCGCCTACCAGACCGCCTACCTGAAGGCCAATTACCCGGTCGAGTTCCTCAGTGCCATGATGACCAACGACATGGCCGACCTCACCAAGCTCGCCCAATACATCATCGAAGGCCGGTCCATGGCCATTGATGTCCTTCCCCCGGATGTCAACGAAAGCGGACTCTACTTCGAGCCGGCACCCATCCGTCCTGATTCCGACCGGCGCGCCATCCGCTTCGGCATGGCCGCCGTCAAGGGCGTCGGCGAAATAGCCGTCCAGAGTATCCTCGATGCCCGCGCCCAAAAGGGTCCCTTCAACTCCATCACCGAACTCTGCGAACGTGTCGATACCCGCGTAGTCAACCGCCGCATGCTCGAAGGTCTCATCAAGTGCGGTGCACTCGATACCTTCGGCGAAACGCGCAATACACTCATCAACGCCATCGACCACGCCCTCGCCCGCGCCGCCAGCCTCGCTTCAGACCGCCAGAAGGGCCAGGCCTCCCTCTTCGGCGACCTCGATGCCGGTGATCCCACCACCGAACGCCCCATCGAACGGTTCCCCGAGCTCCCTTCCTCCGAACTGCTGGCATGGGAAAAGGAACTGCTCGGATTCTACGTCACCGGCCATCCGCTCAAACCCTACGCGGCTATCCTCGACCGCTACGGCCTCTCCACCACCACCACGCTCAACCAGCTCCAAAACCGTGGCATGACCCGCATCGGCGGCATGATCACCGCCATCCAGCAGGGGTTCTCCAAAAAGACCGGAAAACCCTACGCGCTCGTGACTCTCGAAGACATGGAAGGCGCCGTCCAGATGCTCTGCCTCAACGATAACTTCGAAAAGCACCGCGCCTTCCTCGAAGTCAACCGCCCCATCATGGTGGTCGCCGAAGTCAGCCTCGCCGAGGACCAGCCCAAGCTTTTTCCCCAGGAGATCATGTCCCTCGACGACGTTCCGGCCAAATACACCCGCCAGGTTCACATCCGAGCGCGCATGACCACTCTCACTGAACAGAAGCTCGCCGAAGTGCATGCCGTCACCTCCACCTACTCCGGCCGCGTTCCCCTCTACCTCTGCCTCGAGCAAACCTCCGGTGCAAAGGTCTTCATCGAGGCCCACGACCGCTGCAAAGTCCGCCCCGGCCGCGACCTGCAAGAGGCCATCGATGCCATCCTGGGCGACCAAAGCTATTACCCCGCCGTCGATACAACCCTGCCCGAGCGCCCGGTCCGTAAATGGGAGAAACGCGATGGCAACGGGAACGGCAACGGTGAAGGCTGACCCGCACGCAGTTCTCCACCAGCCCGGCCATTACGATTGCCATCCCGTCGTAGGCCGGATCAACGCAGCCCCGCCTGAACATGGGCTCGACACGCACCCGCCTATGCGCGAACCTCCACCCTCGTTCCATTACAGGCCAACCATGAAGACGATCGCTGCACTGGTCATTGCGTGCCTTACCGCGCTCAACCTCTCCGCCCAGCCTGAAGCCAAGCCCGAGGCAGGGTGGGGCGATTGGCATGAACTCTTCGATGGCCGGACCTTTGCCAACTGGATGCTGCTCGATACCGGTGAACCGCCCACCCAGGGCTGGGAGATCAAGGACGGCATCCTCCATAAACAGCAGAGTGTGCGGGGCGGCAACCTCGCCAGCACCGGGACCTATGACCAGTTCGAACTGGAATGGGAATGGAAGATCAGCCCCCGCGGCAACAATGGCATCAAGTATTTCGTCGTTCCGGAACGCGGCCGCGGTATCGGACACGAATACCAAATGATCGACGACGCCACCGTCGGAGCAAACCATGCCACGGGAAAAACCGGCGGCTTCTACGATATCCTCGCGCCAGACGAGAGCCTGAAATCCTACAGCGTTGGAGACTGGAACCACTCCCGCATCGTCGCTCGCGGCGAACGTGTCCAGCACTGGCTCAATGGAAAGAAGGTCCTCGACTACCAGCTCGGTAGCGATGAAGTCCTCCAGTCCGTCGCCAAAAGCAAATTCAAGTCCGTCCCCGACTTCGGTAAACGCGTCAAAGGTCACATCCTCTTGACCGACCACGTCGATGAAGTCTTCTATCGAAACATCCGCATCCGCGTTCCGCTCGAATAGCGCGATGCCCGCCCGTAAACCAGCCGCACTGTAACTGATGTCGTCCATGCCCAGTACACACTCGAGTCCACCCGAGACCAGCCCGGGCCGAAGAGGTTTCCTCAAAGGCTTCACCGCCGCTGTGCTCGGCCTCTCCGCCCTGCTCGCCGCGCCCCTCGCCGGCCTGCGCGTCTGGCTCCAGCCCCTGCGCAAACAGAAGTCCTCCCAGGGGCTGTGGGTCAAAGTCGCCCTCCTCTCAGCCATACCCGATGACGGATCGCCACGACGCTTTCCCATCATTGCCGATCAGGTGAACGCCTGGACCAAGCAACCCAACCAAAGCATCGGTGCCGTTTACCTCCGCAAGAGCCCGGATTCACGGCAGGTCGAGGCACTGAACGTGGTCTGCCCCCACGCCGGCTGCCTTGTCGATTATCAACAAGGCGATACCACCTTCCACTGCCCCTGCCACGACAGCCGATTCGCCCTCGACGGTGCAATCGCCAGTGCCGGCAGCCCCAGCCCCCGCGGACTCGACCAGCTCGTGGCTGAAGTCCGCAGCGGCACCGAGGTCTGGGTCCAATTCCAAAACTTCCGGCCCGGTATCGAGGAAAAGGAACCGGTCACATGAAAGCGCTCATCCACTGGCTCCAGGATCGTACCGGAATACCCGGTCTCTTCGCACAAGTGTTCCACGCCCCCCTGCCGGGCGGACCCCGGTGGCACTACACCTGGGCTTCCCTCATCCTCGGCGCCTTCCTCACTCAGGCCATCACCGGATTCTTCCTCTGGACCCACTACAGCGCCAGCACCGTCACCGCATGGGAAAGCATGCACCACCTCCAAAATGAGGTGGCCGGTGGATGGCTCCTGCGCGGGCTTCACCACTTCGGCGCCCAAGCATTCGTCGTCCTGCTCGGAATCTATATCCTCCAGCTCGTCCTCCGCCGCGCCGTGCGTGCTCCGGGTGAAGTCGCCTTCTGGACTCTCCTCCTCCTCGTGCCCCTCGCCGTCGGCCTCTCAGTCACAGGCTGGATGCTGCCCTACGACCAGCACGGCTTCTGGGCCGCACGCGTCCCCCTCAACATCCTCTCCATCACACCGGTCGTCGGCGAACCCACCCGCGTTGCCCTGCTCGGCGGACAAGATGTCTCCCACCTCACGCTCACCCGGTTTCTCTCCCTGCATGCCGGCCTCTTGCCCGCCATCACCTTTGCAGTTCTCCTCCTCCACTGGCTCCTGAGCTGGCGCCGCACAAGCAGCGACGGTGGCGCCGGTTCCATCCAGGGCAGCTACTGGCCCGATCAAGCCTGGCGCGATGCCGTCGTCCTCGCCGCCTTCGTCGGTCTGCTCGTCACGTGGACAGCTTGGCGCGGTGGCGCACCGCTGGGGGCACCTGCCGACCCCAGCCAGGAATACGCCGCCGCCCGGCCCGAGTGGTTCTTCCTCTGGCTCTTCCAGCTGCTTAAATACTTCCGCGGCGGAACCGAGGTCTGGGGTGCAGTCGTCCTCCCCACAGCCCTCTTCGCCATCCTTGCCCTGACTCCCTGGATCGCATCCACGCGCGCGGGACGCCTGTTCAACGGTCTCTTCGTCGGTGCCCTCACCATCACGATCGTGACGCTCACTGCACTCGCCTTCCGTGAGGATGCCCGGGATCCGGTCTATGCCCAGGCCAGGGAACAGGCACACCGCGACGCCGAACGCGCCCGCCAACTCGCCAGCAGCCCCAGCGGTATCCCCGCGGCAGGCGGCCTCGCCATGGTGCATTCCGACCCCATCATGCAAGGTCCCAAGCTTTTCGCCCGACACTGTGCCAGCTGTCATCGGTTCGATGATCACGATGGCCTCGGCCGGGAGATAAAAGGCGAACCCTCCGCTCCCGATCTGCACCAGTTCGCTTCCCGCAGCTGGCTGACCGGGCTCCTCGATCCCGAGCAGATCAGCGGCCCGCATTACTTCGGCGGAACCAAGTTTGCCAATACCAAGATGGCAAAGTTCGTGAAACGTGACGTCGCCGACTTCGATGAAACGCTGCAGGCCAACCTGAAGAAGGCCATCATCGCGCTCTCTGCCGAGGCCCAGCTCCCTTCCCAGGCGGATTCCGATGCAACCGACGCTGCACTCATCGCAGAAGGTCGTGAACTGCTCAATGATTACGACCTTCGCTGCACGGAGTGCCATCGCTTCCGTGAATACGGCGAGGATCCCTCAGCCCCTGACCTCACAGGCTATGGCTCTCGTCCGTGGATGATCGAGTTTGTCCGTGATCCCGCACACCCCAGGTTCTATGGCGATCGCAATGACCGTATGCCCCGGTTTGGTGCCGAAGAAGTGCTCACCGACGCCGAGATCGGACTCATTGTGGATTGGTTGCGTCTGGTTCAATAGCCAATTGCGGTTTCGAAGTGCTCTCCAGCTCGTCCCAAAGCTCGGTCAAGGCGGGCAGGGGAGCTCCATCCACAAAAGGCATCAACCAGGGTTCAGGCTCGCCACACGCCTCAAACCGCCCGCCACCCCAGGCAAAGGTCACGCTGCCCGCATGCAGCGCCTGATAAGGTAGCAGTAATCTCGGTCGCCACTGCTCCGCAAAAAATGTGCTGCCCGACAGGTCCAGATACGCCTGTTCGTCTGCCCCATAGAGCTTGTCCCCGACAATCGGGTGCCCCTCATGCGCCAGATGAATCCGAATCTGATGCTTGCGACCCGTGTGCGGCCTCACCTGCAGCCAGGTAAAAGCCCCCTCCTCCCGCTCAAACCGCCGGATCACCTCCGCCTCCGTCCTCGCCTCCGCCCCGTCCGCCCGAACACAGTCCTTCACTGCCACCGGACTGTTCTCGTCCGCACCCAACGGCCCCTCCAGCGTCAGTTGATCCCTCTCCACATGCCCGTGCACCACCGCCCAATACTCCTTCTCCACTTCCCGGCTGGCCCAGATCTTCCGCAAACGCCGAGCTGCCTCAATACTCTTCGCCGCCACCACCACCCCGCTCGTCTCGCGATCCAGCCGGTTGATCAGGTGAACCGGCTGGTCCAAACCCAAATAAAGCCGAACCCGGCCGCTTAAACTCGATTCCAGTCCCCGCTTCGCCGGATGACACACCAACCCCGCCGGCTTGTTCAAAACCAGCAAGTCCTCATCCTCATGCAAAATCCTCAATAGCCCTGAAGTCATTTCATTCACTTGCTCCGGTTCTTATGCCCGCCCCAACCCGTCCCGGGCAATACCTCACCGTGCTTATCGCCGTGCGATTTTTAAAACGCCCGTACGGATTATCGCGACACGTGGGACAATAATCCGTACGTCTCTCGTCGAGGCAGAACAGGAGAATGCCCGAAAATCTACGGGGTAGGGGGTTCTAACGTAATTCGTTGAGTCAGATTGTGGCGGGTGAGAGGATGCCCGGCAAAGGTTTGATTAACGATGGATCAGACTCCTGATTTTTCCACGAGTTGCCCTGTGCCGATTCAGGATTATCCCCACGTACTGCTGGCGCATGGTGGTGGCGGGACTCTGATGCAACAACTGTTGGACCGCATGATCGTCCCCGCCTTCCGCAACCCCCTGCTGGAACAGGCCCACGACGGGGCAGCACTTCCGGTGACCAGTGATCGAATTGCGTTCACCACGGATTCCTTTGTGGTCAAACCACTCTTCTTCCCAGGCGGAGATATTGGTTCGCTCGCGGTCTATGGGACTGTCAACGACCTGGCCATGTGCGGGGCCAAACCGCGCTGGCTGAGTGCCGGCATCATTCTTGAAGAGGGCCTGCCCATGGAGATGCTCTGGCGCATTGTCCAGTCCATGCAGCGCGCCGCCAGTGAGGGGGGAGTGGAGTTTGTCACTGGCGATACCAAGGTGGTGGACCGGGGCAAAGGCGATCAGGTGTTCCTGAATACTTCCGGCATCGGCGAGCTGCAGCACGAACTGGTCATACAGCCAAGGACTGTTCGTCAGGGGGATGCCGTGATCGTCAGTGGGGATCTGGGCCGGCACGGCATGGCCATCATGTCAGTGCGCGAGGGGCTGTCGTTCGAAACGCCGATTCTCAGTGATTGCGCTCCCCTCTGGGACCCGGTGTCCGCCCTGCTGGAAGCCGGTATCGAGGTTCACTGCCTCCGCGACCTTACGCGCGGAGGGCTCTCAAGCGGGCTGAATGAGATTGCCCAAACCGGCAAGCTGGAGCTGGAGATCGAAGAGAACAATGTTCCGGTCACTCCCGAGGTGCGAGGGGGCTGTGAATTGCTGGGGCTCGACCCTCTCTATGTCGCCAATGAAGGGCGCTTCGTTTTGTTCGTTCCAGAGACGCATGCAGCTCCCGCACTGGAAGTCCTGCGGAGTCGGCCGGTCACCGCAGGGGCGCAGCGGATCGGGACCGTTCTGGCTGAATCCCGTGAATTCCCTCGGGTGATTCTCCGCAGCCAGATCGGGGCGCGGAGAATCCTGGGCCGCCTCAGTGGAGAGCAGTTGCCACGGATCTGCTAGGCGCCGTCTCTGCCTAAATAACTGCGGGGGGACTTTTCCGATACCTGCGTGCCGCCGCATGTAGACCCGTCTTCTGCCACAGACCCTCGTCGAAAGCACCGGCAGGAACCCTGACGGATTATCGGCGTACGTGCGCCGATAATCCATACAGCCAAGTTTTCGTACGCTTTGGGGGTTGAGCAGGGATCGCGTGTGGAGCACATCGCGGGCTACTGCGGGATGTATTCGCCCAGTGCCTCGAGGAAGACAGTCTCACTGACAATAGTACCGTCACGGTTTAGGGCACGGCCCTCACCATGCAGGATCGGGATGACTTCCACATCATCCTGCAGTTTGCCCTGCAGCACCTCGCAGAATTCCTCAAGATCGAAGTCGTCCGGCAGGTTGTCCCCACCGCACATCGCATGGTCCACATAGAACATCTTGCGCATAAGCTCTTGGATTTCAGGTTTCTGCTCTGTTCCAAAGCCCCGGAAGGTCATGTCGTTTCCCCGGGCTGCTAGGGTACTAATCGTCCTCAGTTGTCGTCTTGGCAAGTAGCGATGGGAAAAAGCTCCTGCCCCAAAGCTGCTGCAATCAGGGGTGTCAGGGCTCCATCGCCCGTCCAGTCATGGGAACAAAACGGACTGGAAGCACATTGCGACGTTGCAGTGCACCGTCCTTTTTTTCCAGGAGCACGAGTTCCTGGCTGCCGGCTCCGCCTACCGGAATGATCATGCGTCCGCCATCGCGAAGCTGTCGCACCAGCGGTTCGGGAACGTGGCTCGGAGCACACGTGACAATGATCGCGTCGAAGGGTGCGTGTTCTTGCCAGCCCTGGTAGCCATC
Organism: Limisphaerales bacterium; assembly: GCA_049451415.1. GTDB lineage: Bacteria > Verrucomicrobiota > Verrucomicrobiia > Limisphaerales > JAHDYP01 > JBMTVN01. Next base: position 19,832 of record JBMTVN010000004.1, read on the forward strand.
GCCGGCACGCACGTGAATGTTGGTATAGCCCAGTCGGCTGAGGGTGGCACTTGCAGACCTGGCCAACGGCTCAACAATTTCGATGGTGTAAACCTCCCGGACCAGCTCGCCCAGAATCGCAGCCTGATAGCCTGATCCGGTGCCAACCTCCAACACCCGGTCACTCTTCTCCGGACCCAGCTGCTCGGTCATGAACGCGACTACATAGGGCTGCGAGATTGTCTGGCCATAACCGATGGGCAGGGGACGGTCCTCATAGGCGTGGTGCCTCTGTGACGCGGGCACAAACTCGTGCCTGGGAACCTCCTGCATGGCTTGCAGCACGGCGGCATTCCGAATGCCGCGGCCCGGTGCCGTCAGCTGTTCCTGCACCATTCGCGTGCGGTCCTCACTGGGATCGGGATCGCTCGGTTCAGCCCCGTGGCAACCAGTGAGAATCAAGAGCATGACCAATGCCGGAACGACGACTTGGCGTCGAGGGTTCACCCGGCAACATGCGCCTGCCGGAGGCTTCCCGCAAGCCGAGCCCTCTCTATTGTGCAGCTTGCGGATTGCGCCAGGCATGCCCGCTGCGGGTCAGGAGTTCGTCGGCAGCCACGGGGCCCCAGGAGCCGGCCGCGTAAAACTCGCTGTCCTCCAGTGGTTTGCTGTTCCAGACCTGGCGTATGGGATCCACAATGCTCCAGGAAGCTTCCACTTCGTCGCGCCGGATGAACAGGGTAGGGTCGCCAGCCATGGCCTCCAGCAAAAGCCGTTCATAGGCCTCAGGCGTGTAGGCGCCGAACTCGCTGTTGTACGAAAACTGCATCCGCACCGGCCGGATCTGCATGCTGGCCCCCGGGACTTTGCCGTTGAAACGGAGGGAGATGCCTTCATGCGGCTGCAGCCTGAGTGTGATGGCATTGGCGTCGAGCCGCGGGCCGCATTGCGCGGCAAAAAGTACGTGAGGCGTCGGCCTGAACTGCACCCTGACTTCTGTCGCACTCAAAGGCAGGTTCTTTCCTGTGCGGGCATAAATCGGAATGCCCGACCATCGCCAGTTGTCGATCATCAGGCGCATCGCTACAAAGGTTTCCACATTGGATGCCGGGGCCACCTGCAATTCTTCCCGGTAACCCGGACGCGATTCCCCATCCACTGTGCCCGAGGTATATTGCCCCCTGACCGAGAAGCGCTCGGCCGAAGCCGAGTCGAACGGACGCACTGCTCTCAGCAGCTTGACCTTTTCGTCACGGATGGCCTCTGCCTCGAGGCTGACGGGGGGCTCCATGGTGATCAGTGCCAGTACCTGCAGCAGGTGGTTCTGGATGATGTCGCGCATCGCGCCAGCCTCCTCGTAGAAGCCGCCCCGGTTCCCCACGCCCAGCTTTTCGCTCACGGTGATCTGTACGTGGTCCACGGCCTGCCTTCCCCAAAGCGGTTCAAAGATCGCGTTGGAGAATCGGAACAGGAGGATGTTCTGGACGGTTTCCTTCCCCAGATAATGATCAATGCGGAAGACCTGACGCTCGTGGGCATGTGCCATCAGAGCATCATTCAGCTTCCGCGCGGAAACCAGGTCGTGTCCAAAGGGTTTCTCCACCACCAGCCGCTGACGTGACGCTGCGGGTTCTTCCCGGCTGAGTAATCCCACCTGCTCCAGGTTGCGGGCTACCGCGGCAAACTGGCTTGGCTTGATTGCCAGATAGAAGGTGCGGTTTTCCCGAACGGCCTCGTCAGCATGCGATTCAACCAGTTCCTTCAGCCTCTGGTAGGCTGCAGGATCTTCCAGGTCCCCCTGGCAATACGACAGCCGCGAAGCAAAACTGTCCCAAGCCTCCCTCGTCGGATGTCCAGTCCGCGAAAACTGGTCCAATGCCGTGCGCAGCTCGGACCTCCACTGGTCATCGCTCTTTTCTCTGCGCGCAAAGCCAATGACCCGATGCGACCCCGGCAATTGCGCTTCCTGGTGCAGGTGAAAGAGCGCTGGTATGAGCTTGCGGGAGGTCAGGTCGCCACTGGCACCAAAGATAATGATGGTGCCCGGCTCAGCCGACTTGCGGCGAAGGTCCAACCGGCATACGAGCAACTCGTCCAATGGATCGACTTGGATCATGGCCCCAGCATGGGGCAGGTCCTGGTCGTAAGCAACCGGGCTCTGCGCCCGTGCAGCCAGCCGGAAGGTGAAGCTAAACTGGGGAAAGACAATGGGAAGGGGAGGTCCCTGCCCGTGGTGTGGCGGCATGGGCCCTTATGCCCACCGCCGCTTTTGAAGTGCTACCTGAGACGCCAGACGATGCGTGCCTTGTTGAGATCGTAGGGGGACATCTGCATGCGCACGCGATCCCCCACAGAGAGACGGATCCAGCGCTGGCGGATTTTGCCCGAGATCGTGGCAAGAACCATGTGGTTGTTCTTCAGTTGGACGCGGAACATCGTGCCCGGGAGCACGGTGTGAATACGACCTTCGACTTCGATTGCTTCTTCTTTCATTCAGTACTGACCGACAAGAATGTTGTTTGTTGTCGCGGCCTATGGGCCCGCAGGGAGAACTTCGTTCCTGTCCAAGCCATCTCCGGGGACCGAAGAACCCTTCTGTTTTCAACAGCGTGAATTCGACCTTCGGACGAATTGCCGGATGGCTCACAGGGGAGGTCTTCGCCCCGCGAAACGGTGCCTAAGACCGCGAAGACATCGTTTAACATGGTGAAATCGACGGAAAAGGCAACCCTTAAGCTCGGGAATCGGATGGAATCAAGCTCGCGAAGCAGGTCCGGCAATGGTATTTAAGCCTCTCGACCAAGTAGTCAGGCTGCTGTGGATTGATGACTTTGGCATCGGAGTGGTTTACCGCTGGCCGAGTTAAAGTGATGCCCTTTCCCCATGATTAGACCGACGAGAAATATTCAGCGAGTGCTGCACTCCCTGTTATTCAGCCTAGCCTCGAGTCTGGTTTTGATCTCGGCCGAGGTGTTGACGATTCCGTCTGAATCCGTCCCGGCAGCCAATGACGCGTCCACCACAGAGACCATGCAGGTTGTGGAGGTGGAGACCCCTACGGCTGAGGGACTCCAGGCGTTGTTGGCCGAGGTCGTGGCCAACAAGGACTTGGGAGAACAAACCCGTAAAGATCTGGCCAGTCGCTACGAAGCCGCGCTCAAGCAGTTGGACTTGGCTGAACAGAGCCGGCGCAAAGCGGCTGCTTTTCAAAAGGCGATTGCCGATGCTCCCGCCCAAACCGAGACACTCCGGCAACAAGTCCGGCTGGTCGAAGCGCAAGGGATCCCGGAACTGCAGCTCCCTTCTGACCTGAGCACGAATTCCAGTCTCGCCGAGCTTCGGCAAGCCTTGGCGCAATCCAAAGCCTCCTCCAGTGCAGCGAAGAGTAGCCTTGCCAAAGTAGAGCAGAGTCTGGCTGAGCGACAAAAGCGTCCCTCCGCTGTGCCTGCAGAAAAGGACGCCGAGAGGGAACGGCTGAAGAAGGCCGAGGCCGAGTTGGTTCAGCCCGCATTGGAAGGAGAGCCCCAAGCTGGTTTCCGTTCACGACGGCTTCTTGCTTCCGCCCAGCGCCTGGCCGCACAGGAAACCCTGGCCATGCTTGAGCAGGAAAGTTTGATCCAGCCCGTTCTGCTCGAACTGCTTACCATCCAGCGTCAGGTCGCTGCCCAAAACGTTGCCATTCTCGATGTGGAGGTCGCCACGCTTGAGAAGGCGGTCAACACAAAATCCGCCACCGAGGCCAAGGTTGCGGAAATGAACGCAGCCAAAGCCCAGCTTGAAGCCCAAAACAAGCATCGCCTCCTGCAGGAACTGGCTGCCACGAATGCAGTCTATGCGTCCAGACTTGCTGAAATCACCGCCCTCAATACCAACATCAACCTGCGGCTGCGAATTGCCGAGGGACGACACCAGTCCATCACTTTCGCCTATACCAATGCATTCAGACAAATAGAGGCGGCTGGCTTGAGTAAGGCCCTGGCTGCCATTCTGCTGAATGAACGACGCCAACTGCCCGACGTGCGCGAACTGCAGGATGAGCGGGTTGAAAGCAGGGACATGATTTCCACCAACGCTCTTCAACGTGTCCTGTTGGATGCCTCCATCCAGAGACTGCTGGTCGTCAACCGTGCTGCCAGGTTGCTCGTGACAGATACCAACAAGGTGGATGCCAGCCTGCCCGCAGCTGAAGTGCAGGCGCTTCAACAAAATGCCGAAGAACTGCTCCAAGCCCGTCGTGAACTACTTGGTACGCTTCGGACTCAATACGACGAAATGCTGACTGCCCTCAACCGGTTGGACCAAGTTCAGTCTGACTATCTTGATCTGGTTCATGCTTACCGGCGCTTTCTCTCGGAGGTTTTGATGTGGACTCCGAGTGCGCCTCCAGTGGGATTCAACATGCTGCCGCAGCTGGCAAAATCTGCGGTCTGGTTGGTGCATCCCAGACAGTGGTCGCTGATAGGAGAAGCGGGAAAAGGGGTGTTCCAGCAGTCCTTCCGGAGCGGGTTTATCGTGGTCCTGTTGACGTTGTTGGCCCTGGTGGCAAGAAAGGGCATGCGCTTGCAGGTGGAGCGCATCGCCGAAAAGGTCCGTCGCATTGAGGAGGACAGTTTCATGCTGACGCTTCAGGCGACCTTGATCCTGCTTGTAAGGGTCTTTCCATTTGTTGCTCTGCCTATCTGGTTTGGTGAAGCTCTTATCCGTGTTGGAGGCGCCAGTGATTTCATCCAATCCATTGGAATGGCGTTCTTTTATCTTGGCATCAATCTGCTCGTTTTCCTTCCCCTCATTGAGCTCTGCTCATCCAGAGGGATTGCCGAGATCCATTTTCGTTGGGACAAGCGAACAATAGCTGTGCTTGGCCGACAGCTGATGCGATTCCTTCCGGTTTTCGCCGGTGCCAATTTCGTAGTGGCCTCAACGGTCTGGCAAGAGGACCGTGATGTGATCGATAGTCTCGGACGTGTCGCCTTTTTCGTCGTGATGCTTGCCCTGGCGCTGATGGCGAAGCGGCTCTTTCATCCGCAGGATGGCGTGTTCTCCGAAGTGCTGAGGCGCAACCCCGACGGATGGGCCGCCCGCCTGAATCGACTTTGGTACACAGTGGTGGTGTTAGGGCCACTGGTTCTGCTCGGTCTCGCGGCAGCCGGGTATTTCTATACCGCGCTTCGCCTCGAACTTCGCCTCATCTACACCATGGGCTACCTTACAGCTGCGGTTCTGATCTATCACCTTGCGATTCGTTGGCTCTACGTCCGTGAACGCTGCATCGCACTGGCCCAGCTCAAGGAGCGCCGGGTGGCAAGGAAGGACACAGATGGAGACGAGTCCATGCTAAAGGCTCTGGCTGAAGAGCCGGAGATCAAGCTCTCAACCCTCAAGACCCAAACCCGTCGCCTCCTGCGTACGCTGCTCGGCTTTGCCCTCGCAGTGGGGTTGTGGCTGATCTGGTCAGCCGAATTTCCGGCGCTCAATTACCTGAATCATTATACTCTCTGGACCGTAAACGCCGTTGCCGACGGCGTTACACAGCTGAAGCCCATTACGCTCGCGAATGTGGTCTCCAGCCTGCTGGTTGTCATCGCTACCATCGCCGCCTGCCGCAACCTGCCGGGCCTCCTCGAAATCGCCATCCTGCAAAACCTCCCGCTTAACTCCGGTAGTCGATATGCCATCAGTGCGATGAGCCAGTACGTGCTCGCTGCCGTTGGCACCGTCATCGCATTCAATCGGCTCGGCATGAACTGGTCCCAGCTCAGCTGGATTGCCGCCGCTCTCAGCGTCGGCCTGGGCTTTGGCCTTCAGGAAGTCGTCGCCAACTTTGTCTGCGGCCTGCTGCTCTTCCTGGAACGACCCATCCGCGTCGGGGATATCGTCACGGTGTCGGATATTACCGGTCTGGTGTCCCGAATCCAAATCCGCGCCACGACTATCACGGACTGGGATCACAAGGAATTCATCGTCCCCAACAAGGAGTTCATCACGGGGCGCGTGCTCAACTGGACGCTGTCCAACTCGGTGAACCGCGTCGTCATCGAGGTGGGCGTCGCTTACGGCTCCGACGTCGAGAAGGCCCGCGACTTGTTGCTCGAGGCGGCACGCGAGAATCCAAAGGTCATCAGTGAACCACCTCCCATGGCCTACTTCGAGGGCTTCGGCGACAGCACACTGAACATGACTTTGAGATGTTTCCTGGAGAATTTCGAACAGCGGTTGTCCACCCGTCACGCTCTCCTTTCCGCCATTAACCAGAAGTTTAACGAAGCTGGTATCGAGATCGCCTTCCCTCAGCGTGACCTGCACATTCGAAGTCTGCCTCAAGGCATGCCATGGGCCACTGCAGCCCAACCCGCAGACACCAACAAAAAGGATAATCCTGAAGCCGCAAGCTAGGCCCCGCAAATCATGCCGGCTGCTACCCCTTCACTCTCCACCAAAGCATCAGCTCCAGCCCTGTGCGGTTGGGGTAGGAACGTGGCACCCACGAATCCAACAGTTCGAGACGCGGTGAGAAACGTCGCAGCAACTCCTCCCTCGTCGTCCCGAACGGGGGGCCGTCCTCGTCCGGTATCAGGTAATGAACGGCGAGAAGCTGTCCCCCGGGCTTGACCCAGCGCGGCACCGCATTCGCGTAGGCGTCCCGAAGGGAAGGGTGGATGGCACAAAACAGCGTGTGCTCCCACATCCAGTCAAACGGCTCCTCTGGTGTATCCCGCAAAAAGTCCCGCTGCACAAAGTCCACCCCTGCCAAATCAACCGGCGTGCGTTCAGCAGCCAGCCGCACTGCTGAGGGTGCAATGTCGACACCTGTGACCCGGAACCCGGCCTGCGCCCAGGCCCGCACGTCATGCCCGGTCCCGCAGCCGGGCGAGCATACCGTGCCGCGCGGGAGATCAGGATGCGCCGCAAGAAAGTCCACCAGTCCCGGCGAAGGTGCCCCCTTGTCCCAGCGCATGTCACCGCGCTGGTAGCAGCCCTCCCAGTAATCGCACCCCAGGGAGCCCGCATCAGCGGGCTGATTGTCAGCTTTGGGATTCATACCAGCTCAACGCCTCGTTTAGTCCATCCGCCAACCGGTGCGTCGGTCGGAATCCAAGCAGTCGCCTTGCCTTGGTAATGTCCGCTTGCGAATGCCTGACATCCCCCTTGCGGAACTCGCGGTAAACCGGCTTTGCGCCTGCTACCTGCGGGTGCCGCCCAGCCAGGCCGTCGCGGATCAGGTGATACAACTGGTTGAGCGTCGTGCGCTCGTTCAGGGCCACATTGTAAACCTGATTGGCTGCTCCTCGCCGCCTGGTAGTCGCCGCCAAAAGATTCGCCTGCACCGCATTCGCCACGTAACAGAAGTCGCGGCTCGTCTCGCCATCGCCGTTGATGAATATGCTGTCGCCCCGGAGCAACGAGGCAACCCACTTCGGAATGACCGCAGCATAGGCTCCATCGGGATCCTGACGCGGTCCAAAGACGTTGAAGTAACGCAAGCCGATCGTCTCCATCCCGTAGCAGGTTGCAAAGACCGACGCATACACTTCGTTGATGTATTTGGTCGCTGCATACGGCGAAAGCAATCTGCCAAGAGTTGCCTCCTGTTTGGGTAAGCCCGGATGGTCGCCGTAAACGGAGCTGCTCGATGCATACACGAAGCGCTGCACTCCCGCATCACGCGCCGCAGCCAGCATCGTGATGAAACCCGTGACGTTGCTGTCATGGCTCGCCAACGGCTCCTCAATGGAACGGGGCACGGATCCCAGCGCCGCCTGATGCAACACATAATCGGCCTTTGCGCAGGCCTTGCGACAGGCCTTGGCATCCATGATGTCACCCTCAACAAAGCGGAAGTTCTTCCGGTAAGGTCCGGGAAGGAGTCGACGGACGTCCTCCAGGTTCGCGGCATGGCCCGTGGCAAAGTTATCCAAGCCCACCACCTTCTGGCCCAGGCGCAGCAGGGTCTCCACAATGTTCGAGCCAATAAAGCCCGCCGCTCCCGTGACAAGCCACCGGCGCGGCTCCTGTTGCAGCTCATGCAGCAATGCTGAGTAAGGTGTCGGTTTCATGCTCCAATCCATTCAAAACGCGTTCGCTTGCCGATCATGCAGACTACGCCGAGCAAGGCAAGACACCACCCGCCCGCAATTCCGTTGACAACCCCTGCAACCGCTGGCGTGGTGTTTCGCATGGACGAATTGATCGAGGATTTCCTGCAGCACCTGCGTCTGGAACGCGGGCTGGCGGAGAACACGGTCAAAACCTATGCAGTCCAGCTGAATCGCTTCGTGGCCTGGGCTACTAAAACCGGCGTCAACACCTGGTCAGCTGTCGATGGTGAGAAGCTCATGGCTTTCCTTCAACACGAGCGTGACCGCAAACAGGGTGGGCGCGGGCGTCCTCCGAAGGTCAACAAGCCCGAACCCGATAGTGCGGTGAGCCAGCCCGCAAAGCGCCTGAGCAATGAGAGCATCTACCTTGGTATCGCTGCCATCCGTGCGTTTTTCCGTTACGCCCGGCGGGAGGGGCATGTCCGCGAAAATCCTGCAGATCAGCTCAGCCTGCCGCGACGCTGGAAGCGGCTCCCCAAGGCCTTGACCATCCAGGAAGTAATGAGCTTGCTGCAGCCGCTCACCCCCGAAACTCCCGCGTCCCTTTGCGATCAGGCCATCCTTGAGCTGTCCTACGCCTCCGGGCTCCGGTTGCAGGAACTGTGTGACCTTCGCATTGAGCAACTCCATCTCGATGCCGGTTTTGTCACGGTCATCGGGAAGGGGGACAAGGAACGCGTCGTCCCCATGGGGCGGCAAGCCATCGAGGTGCTGCGGCGTTACCTGGATGTCGCACGCCCCCAGTTGGTCCAGCGCAAGTCCCCGGGCAATGTGTTCTTAACCCTGCGCGGAACCCGCTTCGCCTCAGTGACGCTCTGGCTCCGCATAAAGCGCCGTGCACGCCTCGCAGGCGTCGAGCGCAATGTTACACCCCACATGCTGAGACATAGCTTCGCTACCCACCTCCTCGAACACGGCGCCGACCTTCGCGTCATCCAGGAAATGCTCGGCCATAGCAGCATCGCCACGACCGAGGTCTATACCCATGTGGCTGGGGACCGTCTTCAGGACGCCCATCAAAAATTCCATCCCCGACCCTGAAGAGGGCTGCCTTCTACTTCGTGAGGAAGTAATTCCGCTGCTTCTCGCTGATGGCCATCGCCAGCCGCTCCATCACCTTCAGCATGTCCTCCCAGACTTTCCTCTTCTCGGTCAGTGACTGGTTCCGAAGCAAATACGCCGGATGATACGTGGGCATCACCGGGATGCCCTGGAAATCCTGCCACGTTCCGCGGATCTTCATGATCGGCATGGGTTTACCGAACAGCCCCTCCACCGCCGTTGCTCCCAGTGCCACCAACACCTTCGGCTGAATGATCTCAATCTGCTGCCGCAAATACGGCAAACAGGTCTGCATCTCCTCCCCCCGCGGTTTGCGGTTGCCGCTGGTCTGTCCCGGGGTGTCCGGCCTGCACTTCAAGACGTTCCCAATGTAAATTGTCTCCCGCGAAAGCCCCATCGTCTCGATAATCCGCGTCAACAACTGCCCCGCACGTCCCACAAACGGTTCGCCCTGCCGGTCCTCATCCGCTCCCGGTGCCTCCCCAACAAACATCAGTTCGGTGTGCACCGTCCCCACACCAAACACAACCTGCGTGCGCGAGGATGCCAAGTGAGGACAGAGCTGGCACTGCAGGACACGCTCGCGCAGGGCTGCCATGGCCGACTCCTTGTCTCCGTTGCCACCGGATGGGGCAGGGGGGTGCTTGGCGGATGGCTGAGCAGTCCGCGGAGGTGAGGCCGGGGCAGGTGCCGGATTCGCCGGCGCGTGCTTTCTTCCGGCGGCAGGCTCCGCCTTTACCGGGGCCGCCGGCTTGCGTGATGCAGCAGCGCGCTTTGGCTCAGCCGCCAGTGCGGTCAGTGTCTCGGGAGAGACCGCCACGTACCGTATCCCGCGCTCACGTAACTGGCCAAGATAAAGGAGCGTCGAATCAAGTGCCTGCTGGAAAACATCGGACATCGCGGCCGATGTTAGGCGTCGCTGGCTCCAGCGCACGCAAAAAGGTTCCTCTGGCTGACCGTTTTGCTAGACTGCGGCCCATGACGCGCCACTGCTGGAAATGCGGCTGTGAATTCATTCACAACAGAACCCCCGGCCGCAGCGAAACCTGTGATCAATGTCAGGCTGACCTGCGTGTCTGCCGGAACTGCTTCAGCTACGATACCTCAGTCGCCTACCATTGCCGCGACCGCCGCGCAGATCCTGTCGAGGACAAAGCCGCCGCCACCTACTGCGAATACTTCGAGTTTGCCAAACGCGAGTTCACCCGGCCCAGCGAGGAAAACCAACGGGAACAAGCCGCACGTGACGCTCTCAAGAAGCTCCTCGGCTAGCCCCAGCCCGGGATCTCCCGCTCAGTGCTGCCGGCACGGGCCAATGTATTCCCCGGCAATCACCAGGTTGTCAAAATCCACAATGTTCGTGGCCTGCTTCGTCCAGCGGTCTGTCACGTAGCTCTCCAAGGTCAAGGCATTCGCCTGCAACCGTTCGGATGTCCTCCAGTTGATGCCCTTCCAATGGCCCTGCAGACGGCCGTCAATCCAGTAGGCCTGTTCACCATCCGGCTGCCCGGGAGTGTTGTGCTTCAGCATGAACTCACAACAAATCCACTGCCCCTTCAGGATGTCCTCCTGCTTCTCCGGCCGAAACCCGTTCCCCCAATACTTCCCGTCCCCACTCGGCTGCATCTCATGCCAGTAACTGTAAAAGTTCCACCGCCCGGGAGCAGTCCAGCGCCCCCAGTTTCCCCACGGCTCAAGCGCCGTCGAAAACCGTCCGTCCCCGTCCGGACGTTCCCCCGCACCACCGAAGCCGCTCCAGCGATCACCCCCCTGCAGTCCCCGGTTAGCCCGCAAGGTCACAAAGTGATGGACGTAATCGCATCCGGCGTCGAACCGCACATAGAACCGAACAAACACGCTGCCCGCCGACTCAAACCATTGCGTCAGGCCGCCCCCGGTGTTCTTTCCCAAGGTTGCAGTCACTCGAAGCGCCCTCCGCCCCAGCCGCCCGCCCGTCTCCCCCGGATCCACCAGCGAAAGCACCGCCCCATCATCACGAACTGAATCCCATCCATCCCGGTAGCTGCCATCCTCAAAGTCATCCGCAAATCGGACCCCGGCATGATCCCGAATTCCCCGGTCGCCGGGATACGCCGCCGCCAGTCCATCTCCCTGAGGCAGACTCGATTGCGCAACTGCGTTCGGATACTCTCCCGGCGGGGTCTGGCCCTGGCACGCCGGACTCCAGCCCGGTAATCCAAGGATCATCAACCACGCACTGAAGTGTCCTGCCAAGCGAGGGGATTTCACGGCGACAGTGTAGGGTTGCGACCCCCAAACGCACGTCTTTTGCAGTCCGCATTCACGCCTGAGCAGCCACCGCCCCCGCCGCATCAAAGCCCCATCCTCAACCGCACCACCCCCGCAGCATCCAAGGAATTTGTAACCTCAGCCATTTGATTCGAGTCTGGATGAGAGTATAGGGATGATAGGTGCGGGTATGAACACATGAACTCCGGACGAAGACTGAACCTGTGGATGCTGCTTCTGCTGGCAGCCGCATTCGTGGCCGTTTTCGGCTGGTGGGGTAACCTGCGTCTGCGGCGCACCCTCGAATCGACCGTACGCGCCGAGCTCGAAACCACCCTGCACGCCAACGTCACCGCCCTCGAAATCTGGGTGACCAACCAAACCCAGCTCGTGAGCCTCCTCTCCAACGAGCCTCAACTCCGTGAGCTCGCCCTGGAAAGGTTCTCGGAGGATCCCGCCGAACTGCCCTTGCCCGGCCCCCGACGACAGGCTGGCGGTCCACCCCCAAGAATGGACATCGACGGTGTCGATCGCTACCTCCTTGAGCGCCTGAAACCCCTCGGCCACGTCGGCCTGCTCGTAGGTACCAACATGCAAGTGCTGTCCATGTTCGGCCGTGGCCGCATGGGTATGCCCGTCTCAGAAGAGCACCAGGGTCGTTTCGCTGGCCTCTTCGCCACCGGCAACCCCCTCCTCATCACCCCCTTCCGACCCCGCATTCCCGATCGTCTGCGCCCCAGCTTTGAACGTGGACGTGACCCGGGCAACAACCCCGCCACCAGGTTCCGGCCACTCGAGGGACGGCGTGGCCCCGGTTTCGGCTCCAGTGCTGATGGTCCCGGCAATCCTGAATTCCGTAACCCGGGCGACATCATGCTGATGATGGTCGCCGCACCCATCCGCGATGACAACGGCATCATCCGTGGTGCTCTCGCCTTGGTCATCGATCCTGAAAAGGAATTCAGCCGGATTCTTTCCGTCGCGCGCTTCGGGCAGACCGGTGAAACCTATGCCTTCGACTCGAGCGGACTCATGATCTCACGCAGCCGGTTCGACGACCAACTGAAGCAATTCGGACTTCTGGAGAACCGGCCTGAGGTCACTTCCGCCCTCACGCTGCCACTGGTGGACCCGGGTGGGGACCTGTCTCGGGGATTCACGATGCAAACCGCCGCGACCAATTGTCCGCTCACGCACTCTGTCCTTGAAGCCCTCGCGGGACGCGATGACGTCCGCGTGACCCCAGCCCGCGATTATCGCGGGGTGCCAGTGGTGGCCGCCTGGCAATGGCTCCCCGGACGGGACTTCGGTGTCGTGACCCAGATGGATACGCGGGAAGCTTTCTCAGCCTTGCGCCTCCTGCGAACTCTGTTTCTCGTGCTCTTCCTGCTGCTGGTCTTCAGTGCCAGTGGATTCTTCCTGGCCTCCTACCTGGGAGCAGGCTGGAAAAAGCGCCTCTCAGAAGCCGAACTCAAGGCACGTCGCCTCGGCCAGTATGAACTGCAGGAGAAGATCGGCGAAGGCGGCATGGGCGTCGTCTATCGCGCACGCCACGCCCTCCTGCGCCGGGATACCGCCATCAAACTCCTCCTGCCCGAACGCACCGAACCCGAGTCCATCCGCCACTTCGAACGGGAAGTCCGGCTCACCTGCCAACTCACTCACCCCAATACCATCCAAGTCTACGACTACGGCCACACGCCGGAAGGCATCTTCTACTACGCCATGGAACTGCTGCAGGGCCTGAACCTCAAGGACCTCGTCGTCCTGTTCGGCGCACAGCCCGCCCACCGCGTCATGCATATCCTGCTCCAAATCGTCGATGCCCTCCACGAAGCCCACGAACGCGGACTGGTGCACCGCGATATCAAACCCGCCAATGTCTTCCTCACCCAGCGTGGACAGGGACCCGATGCCGTCAAGGTGCTCGATTTCGGGTTGGTGCGCGAATACCGGCGCGATGAAAGTGAGTCTGGCGAGGAGTCGCTTCCAGGCGATGAAACTACCGTCGGAACACCCCTCTTCATGTCACCCGAATCCATCCGCACCCCGGGAAGGAGTGATCCGCGCAGCGATATCTATTCCCTGGCCGCCCTCGGCTACTACCTGCTCGCCGGACGTCCGGTCTTCGAAGGGGCCACACCGGAGGAAGTGACTCAGAAGCACCTGCATGAGGCGCCGGTCGCTCCATCCTCCCTGCCCGGTGTGCAGGTCAGCCCCCAGATGGAAGCCGTCCTCCTCCGTTGCCTGAACAAGGAGCTCGACCAACGACCCGCCACGGTGGCCGAACTGAAACAGGCCCTGCTCGCCACGCCCGAGGCCGGTCAGTGGAACGAATCCTGCCGCGCAGAGTGGTGGCGCGAACATGGCCCGAGCCTGCTGGCCCGCAAGCCATACGTTGAGCCCGAGGCAGCAGCCACGGTGCCCTCCCTCGTTGAGATCGACCGCACGCTCCGCATTCAGAAGAGCGCGTAGCTCGTCGGGTAACGCACCAGGAGCTGCATCCGTTCGCGGTCCGCCAAACGCCCCCAGCCCAACTCGTCCAGCAAACGAATCCGCTTCTCCAACAGCTTGCGGCTCGCAGGCTGGCGCCCGATCTCAACCTGCAATAAGCGCAACGCTTCTCCCAGCCGCCCGTGGCGCCACTCGCGCCGGATACTCAGAAGAATGACTCGCGAGTCCTCCGGTTCAACCCACCGCATCAGCTCCGCATAGTTCGCCTCAAAGAGTTTCTCAATGATGTCCGACTCAAACGGCGGCTCTGTGCCCTCATCCGACTCACCCTCCTCAGGTAGCTCCATCCAGGCCAGCGCCCGGCCCTTCCGATACAGCGCATCAATCAACACACTCTTCTTCTTGTTGAGCTCCTTCACCAGGGACGTCGCTTCGGAATCCTCAGGATCCGCACGCCTGCCAAGTCCAGCCGACACGGCAGCCGTGTCGATCCGCGCCAACACGGCATTCGCAGCCTCCACCACGGAGGCCAGTCGTGCCTTGCGATCGTCGTTGTCAATCCAGTGCAGCCGGACCTCATGCAGCTCCAGTTGCTCTGCATCCTCCGCCAGCAACTCCGAGTAGAGGGCCTCAAAGGCGTCTCCCTTGTCCGCGCCGCCCAACTGTTGCAGCCGGGCTACCTTCCACTCCCGCAGGTCGCGCTCATATTCCTCCTCCGGCGTCAGCTCGTCGCCCGATGACTTCGGCGAGTCTCCCTTGCTGGATTTCGCCGCCGGCGGGATCGACGCAAAAACCGGATACGACGGTGCGGCTCCGCCAGCCTCGTATTGAATGCTGCCGGCCAATACATCACCCGGGGCGCCTGCTGCGGTGAGTTTTCCCGGATCCGACGGGGCCAGCCAAAACGCTGCCCGCTCCCCCTTGCCCAAGGACTGTGCCACGGCCGAGGACGATCCCCTCAGCAAGGCATCTGCACTGGAGGAAGCAACGAGACCTATCGGCGAGGTCAGGTTCTCTTCCAGAACCATGGGCAGGTGCTCCAGCTTCTTGAGCTCCCCGGCTTCTGCGTGTCGTAAGTGGAACCGCAATGCATAATCGCCCTTCTCCAGGCGAACCGGCCCGGGCTCCCACCCGTCATCCGTGGTGATCCACTTCTTCTGCGCATCAAAGATCATCCAAAGCTGGGACCCAAACTCCCCATCATACAAGCGGCCGTTCAACGCCGGGAAACGCGGCGTCACGGTAGTGTCAGCATCCAGACGAAAACCATACTGCAATACCAGCTGGTGAATCTGCCGGTTGTCCGGCAAGGCATCCCGCCCGGCATCCAGTGCCGTCAGCTTCGCCTCCAACGGGACAACAGTCCGCAGCCGACGGTTCAGCTGGCCCCGTACCTGTAACCGTGTCTCTCGCAGTCCCGCCGTCACGCTCGATGCGGTCGCCCTGGCGCCGCCGTCCAGAAACAGCACCTCCGATTCAGGCGCTACACCGTAAAACTCCAGTCTTCCCTCAAAATCCCCCGCCGCCTGAGTCGACCAGTAACTCGCCAGACAAACCTCCAGGGTATGTCCTGCCGCCACACCAAAGCTCACCGCGCTCGTTTCGTTCGACTCAAAAGACAACCTCCGATTGATTCCCGTCTTGGAAGCCAACTCGCCGTCCAGGACCTGTTGCGCGTGCAAGACCAGCCGGTGCGGCTCCTCCAGTTCCCCGGCCGTCAGCCTGAACTCCGCCCATGTCGCCCCGGCCGGAACCTGGTAAAACAGCCGCTGCACATCCCCGGGCTCCAAATGCATATCCGCACGCCACAAGGTCCCTTCCTGTTCCTCAATCTCCATGCCTCGCACCACGGTCACCGGCACCCGGAAGGCAGGACCAGCCTCCTCACCGCAGCTCTGGTCATATCCCAAAACCTCCGCCGTATGCACCCCGTGGGGCAAATCCTCCGGATGCACCTTCAGGTCAAAGGATCTCCCCCCGTGAACCAACAGCAGACTCGTCGCTGAATCCACCCAGTCCGCCGTGCTCTCCAGCCGGTATCGCCGCTCATAACCCACCAGACCCGGATTCGGTTCATCCTCCGGAAACACCGGGCTTACCTGCACGGAAACCGCCAGTGGTTGCCGCACCATCTCCGGCTCCCGCAGGTAAATCCCCCGGGCGTTGTGCAAGGAGGGAATACGCACTTCCAAGGCCGGTTCCTCCGCCAACCCAAGCCCAGCCTCCCGCAGCCAATCAAAAGCCCGAACAACATCAATTAAACCCCGGCCCTGCGTGAATACCTCCATGCCAGCCACTTCCCGCGCCGTGTTCTCCAATGCCAGCCGTATGCTCCACGGCGTGTATGGAGTGCCCTCCGCCTTCAAACCCGATACCAGTAACGCAACACAACCGGCCGCATTCGGGGATGCCATCGACGTCCCGTTCGCCATCATGCTCCGCTGCAAAGTCCACGTCGGTACAGGCGAAATCGCACCCCCGGGCGCCGATATGTTCACGCCCCAGTCGCCGTCAGCCGTCGGTCCCCGTGAAGTCCAGGTATAGTGCGTCTCGGATAAACCCGACCGCATGGAATACCCGTTCTCCATCATCGCCGGAGAAACATACGCGCCCACCCCGATCAACGCGCTGGTCGTTCCTCCAGGTGCCCCTACCGTCGACATCGCCGGCCCCGCATTGCCCGCCGATGAAATGAATATGACCCCGTCCTCCCGGACCAGCTCCGTCAATAACTCCGGGATGCTGCCTGCGTTGGGCCTCGTGGTTGGTTCCCCATAGCTCAAGTTGATGATGTCACATCCATGGCGACGCACCACCGCCAGGCCGCGCTCAAAACCCGTCGAAGTCTCCATGCCCCCCAGCCGCGTGTCCCCGATCTTCACGGAAACCAGCTGCGCACCCGGGGCCATTCCGTTCAGTTCAGGTGATTCCGGGTAATACGCCCCCACAATGCCAGCTACGTGCGTCCCGTGCATCCCGCTGTCCGCCACAATGGAAAGCAACCGTCCCTCCTCGTAGATGTTCACTGCAAAGTTCAACATCGTATCCTCCCCGAAACTCGCCCACTCGTACTCCCGGTGATAATCCGTCATCAACCGCTCGTCCGCCAGGTCGCCGTCCTCGTCGGTATCAATCACCGCCCGCCATACCTCCCCGTCATGAAAGACCACACAGTCCAGCAGCGGTCCCGGATCAGGCAACGAACCAGCCAAGGACTCCAGCTGGATCAGGCGTTCCTCCAAATCCTTCCTCTCCTTCCTCCCCTCCTCCGTCGGGGATCGATGCGCTTCATCCCAGGCCTCCAGCTGCCGTCGCAACCCGACCTCCATCTCACGTCGCCAGGGCGCCATTCTCTCCGCCCGTTTCCCTCGAATCCGCGATACCAGGCCGTCCGGGAAAATCTCAAACGCAGGCTTTAGTCCGACGTGATATTTCCCCGTCGGATTGCTCCAGTCGGATCCTACCCGCAGGGCTCGCCCGCTCAGGCCCGCCAGTTCCCCGTCCTCCGCCTCCCGGACCGTCGAGGTGTCCACGTCCCCGCTGCCCGTCGCATCCACCACATCAATGATCTTCACCCGCCCATCCGGCGTGCGTTGCAGCCCCGCTGCACCCGGATCAATCCCCGTATCGAAAACCGCCACCACCACCCCGCGGCCGTCATATTCCGGATGCTGCTCCAAAAAGCCCGGCACTCCAGTCTCAGCCTTCGGCATCAACCCTTCAGCAGCCTCCCCCGCCAGCACTAAAGCCAGGCTAGCCAACCCCAGCAGAACAGTGAAACCCCCGGACCAACGCAAACCAGTCGAACGATCGCGAGTAAACGTGGAAGTGATCATGCCCGTTCCTACGTCAACTCAGCCCCTTTGGCCAGTACGCAAGCTCCGTCCTCGACTTTATCCGGCGCTTGCAGTCGAATGTCCCCCGTTCACTGGATCCAACAACAAACGCCAACCCGTCATGTCACTACTCCTGAATCGTCGCTCGTTCCTGAAACAGGCCACCGCCGCCGCAGGCTCCATGGCCTGGGTATCCTGCAGCACAGTCCCCAAGGGCCGAAGACTCTCCGCCAACGATAAACTGAATATCGGCATCGTCGGTGTCGCCAACCAGGGCAACTTCAACCTCACCAACGTGGCCACGGAAAATATCGCGGCCCTCTGTGACATCGATGACAACTACCTCGCCGCCGCCGGCGAAAGGTTCCCGCAAGCCAAACGCTACAATGATTTCCGCCGGTTGTTGGAACAACCCGACCTGGATGCCGTGGTCGTGGCCACACCCGACCACGTGCACGCCGTCGCTTCCAAATGGGCGCTTGAAAGCGGTCGCCATGTCTATTGCGAAAAGCCCCTCGCTCGCACGATTTCTGAAGTGCGGGCCGTCACGGAAACCGCCAGGCGCTACAAACGCGTCACCCAGATCGGCACCCAAATCCATGCCGGCTCCAACTACCGCCGCGTCGTCGAGCTCGTGCAGTCCGGCGCCATCGGTGCAGTACGCGAGGTGCATGTCTGGGTCGGAGCCACCTACGGCGGGATGGACCTACCAACTGAATATCCCCCCGTGCCAGCGCATCTGCACTACGATCTGTGGCTCGGTCCGGTGGAGTATCGTCCCTACAGCCCGGAATGGGTGCCCTTCAAATGGCGGAACTGGTGGGCTTTCGGCGGTGGTTCCCTCGCGGACTTCGGCTGCCATTTCATGGACCTCCCTCACTGGGCGCTCGACCTGCGGCACCCCCTCCGCGCCGAGGTCGTGGACGGCCCCACCGTGCACCCCGATTCGACCCCGCCCTGGCTCATCGTGCGCTATGGCTACCCCGCCCGCGATGAAAAGCCGCCGGTCCAGTTGACCTGGTATCACGGCGGCAAAAAGCCCGACCACCTGCTCGAAGGCCAAACTGACTTCACTTGGAATAGCGGTGTCATGTTCATCGGTGACCAAGGCCAGCTCATCTCCGATTACGGTCGGCATGTCCTGTTGCCCGAAGAGAAATACAAGGACTTCCAACGCCCCACCCCCTTCATCGCCGATTCCATCGGCCACCACGCAGAATGGATCCTGGCCTGCAAGACCGGCCAGCCCACCACCTGCTCATTCGACTACTCAGGCCCGCTCACCGAGGCCGCCCTGCTTGGTAACGTCGCCTATCGCACCGGCTGCGCCATCGAATGGGATAGCGCCAGGTTGCGCGCCACCAACTGCAGCCAGGCCGCCGAGTTCGTGCAACACCGCTACCGCAAAGGCTGGAAACTCTAGGCTCCAGCCCCTGCATCGATCCATCCTGCGCGACAGGCCCGACGATGGACGAATCAGGGGCTCAACTCGCCTGTCGGCGGATCCACGCTCGGGTAGGCTGCTCCAGGCCCCACTGGAGGCAGTCGACCCGGTGCTTGCCGCGTCCTGCGCGGTAACCCGACGGTCTACGGTCCCGCCTCCAGACGGAAAGCATGGGGTCGGTCCCTCTCTGGGTACCGCTAGGCTGCCTTCGCGCTGAAGAGATGCGTTGGCGCGTTTCTTCCCCCCCAACATACTCGAGCTCTCTCCAGCTGCGCTGATCGTCCCGATCGGATTCTCTTATTTCTCTCCCTGAATTGACGAAGGTCAAAACGCCGGCGAGTCCGTTCTGCTTTAGTTGTCCCGTGCGAACGAAATCGATGCCGGCAAAGCGGAGTGGCGTGGTCGGCTTCATGAACTGAACGAGAAAGAAAGATCCTATGTTTTGCTATCAATGTGAACAAACCTCCCGGGGAATGGGCTGCACCGAGTTTGCCACCTGTGGGAAGGACGAGAATAGTGCAGTGCTACAGGATCTACTGGTCCACGCCTGTAAAGGCATCGCCCAATTCAACCATCGCGCCCATCAAATCGGCGCACGGAATCGCATCATCGACCGTTTCATCCTCGAGGCTCTCTTCACCACGGTAACCAACGTCAACTTCGATGCCGCGCGTATCGCTGAAATGCTGCAGGAAGCAGCGGGTATTCGCGACAAGGCCCGGGAACTCTACACCGGCGCAGCAACTGCAGCCGGTCAAGTTCCCGAAACCCCCCTCGGCCCCTGCACCTGGGAACCCGCCGACTCCTTCGATGGCCTGCTCCAACAGGGCCGCACGGTGTCCATCCTGCAACGCCGGGAAAAGTTCGGTGCCGATATCACCGGACTCCAGGACCTCCTGCTTTACGGAATCAAAGGCGCCGCAGCCTATGCTGACCATGCCCTGATTCTCGGTAGTGAAGCCGACTCCGTATACGACCACTTTACGGAAGCTTTGGCTTATATGGCCGAGACAGAACCAAGCGTGGATGGATTGTTCAACCTGAGCATGGCCTGCGGCGCCATCAATCTGCAGGTCATGGAGATGCTCGATGCCGCGCATACCCGGACCTACGGCCACCCGGTGCCAACACCCGTCCGCACGGAACCACTCAAAGGCAAGGCCATCGTCGTCTCCGGCCACGATCTCAAGGACCTCGAGGAACTGCTCAAACAAACCGAAGGCAAAGGCATCAACATCTATACCCACGGCGAAATGCTCCCCGCCCACGGCTACCCCAACCTCAAGAAATACAAACACCTCGTCGGAAACTACGGCGGCGCATGGCAGGACCAAAAAATCGAGTTCGCCAGGTTCCCCGGAGCCATCCTCATGACCACCAACTGCATCATCGAACCCCAGTCTTCCTACTCAGACCGGAT
This sequence comes from Limisphaerales bacterium, assembly GCA_049451415.1. Taxonomy (GTDB): domain Bacteria; phylum Verrucomicrobiota; class Verrucomicrobiia; order Limisphaerales; family JAHDYP01; genus JBMTVN01. Next base: position 40,373 of record JBMTVN010000004.1, read on the forward strand.
CTTCACCGCAGGAATGGTCGCGTGGCCCGGAGTCCAGCACATCAAGAACCGCGACTTCACCCCGCTCATCGAAGCCGCCCTCGCCGCCCCAGGCTTCGCCGAAGATGGTCCCGACAAGACCATCCTCACCGGCTTCGGCCATAACACCGTGCTCAGTGTTGCGGATCAGGTCATCAACGGCGTCAAAAACGGCGACATCAAACGCTTCTTCCTCATCGGTGGCTGCGACGGCGCCCGCACCGGACGCGACTACTACACTGAGTTCGCCGAAAAAGTCCCCCAGGACTGCGTCATCCTCACGCTTGCCTGCGGCAAATTCCGCTTCAACAAGATGGAATTCGGCACCATCGGCGGCATACCCCGCCTGCTCGACCTTGGTCAGTGCAACGATGCCTACTCTGCCATCAAGATCGCCGGCGCTCTCGCCGAGGCCTTCAAGTGCGGCGTGAACGACCTGCCACTCTCCATGATCCTGTCATGGTTCGAACAAAAGGCAGTCGCCATCCTGCTCACGCTCCTGCACCTCGGTATCCGCAATATCCGCCTCGGCCCCACTCTCCCCGCCTTCATCACCCCCGCAGTGCTCGATGTGCTGGTTGAAAAATTCAACCTCATGCCGGTAGGGGATGTGGATGCCGACCTCAGCGCCTGCCTCGGTAACGGCGGATCCGGACCCAAGGCGGAGGCCATAGAGGTCTGAGCATTCCTCCGCGGTCTGCTCCGACACTGCTCCGCGGAATCCACTCGTTCCGCGGAGCAGTCGTATTTGCCCACCAATTCTCCTTGCCCAGCGCAGCTCAGTTTTCCAGCATGACGCCTCTCTTCCGGGCCCATAGCTCAGCGGTTAGAGCAGACGACTCATAATCGTTTGGTCGGGGGTTCAAATCC
>JBMTVN010000005.1:0-40006 GCA_049451415.1 Limisphaerales bacterium
GAGGTCAAGCACTCCTTCGATTCGAGCCAGTTTGCTCCCACGACTTCAAAATCACCTTTGGATTCGGGTTTCTCGATGACCTTTGGAGATACACAGGAGATCTTTGGCAAGAAGCTGGGGTATTTGGCCGGGGTAAACTACAAGAACGAGTTTCGCTACTATGATGATGGTTTTGTCCGGAGCTACGAGGGGCAAGGGGACACCGTGGCGATTGACAAGACTGACCGGCGAGGCACCGCGGATTACCAGTGGGGTGCGCTGGCGAACCTCAGCCTTGAGATGAGTGAGAATCATCAATTCTTCCTTAACATGCTATATATCCGCTCCGCGCAGGATGAAGCGCGTCGGTTGCAGGGGCAGGATGGAGATGTGACTGATCCGGCTGAGGGCACGTATACCGACCAGTCGATCCTGGCTTGGACGGAGCGGAGTCTGACGTATTTTCAGCTTGGAGGCGCACATGAGTTCCCTGAGATGAATGAGGTTAAGGTGGACTGGGGTGCGGGAATGTCGACCACCTCGCAGGATCAGCCGGACTATCGAATCTTTCAGTTCTATGCCGATCCTCAGAACAACTTTTACAGTCCTGAGATTTCTTCGGCTCAGCCGACCTCGCCTACGCGTTACTGGCGGGAGTTGACGGAGAATAATGCGAACCTGCGGGGTGATGTGACGATTCCGGTATCGTCGTATAATGAGGGTGAGAATTTCCTGAAGACCGGTGCCGCGTACAGTGAATCGAAGCGCGACTATATGCAGCGTGGTTTTTCAGTAGTGCGCGGGCGCAACGGTCATCCGTTTTACAACACGGGCGACCCGAATAGCTGGGTGGCGGAAGAGAACCTGGACTTCATCAACTATCGCAATTTTCCGGTCAATCTCGAGTATGCAGGCTATCAGTATATCCAGGCCTTCTACTTGATGGGGGAATATTCCACGACGGATTGGTTGCGGTTTATTGGTGGAGGGCGTTATGAACATACCGACCTTAGCATTAACGCACGCAACCTGACCCGGAACCAGGATCTCCCCCCGGGTGAGATCCTTCAGGACGACATCCTGCCTTCCCTGACCGCTGTGGTTCAGCTCCGGCCTGACTTGGACTTGAGGGCTGCGTGGTCCCAGACCGTGGTGCGTCCGACTTATCGTGAGATTGCTGATGTGCCGATCTACGATGTTACGCAGAACCGGACTTACACGGGGAATCCAAACCTCGAAGTATCCGAGAGCCAGAACGTCGACCTTCGGGTTTCCTATTATCCGAGGGCTGGTGAGATTATTTCAGCGTCCTTGTTCGCGAAGAGGATTAATCAGCCGATCGAACAGGCGTCCATCACGACCGACAATTCGCGGATTACCTACGAGAACTTTGAGCAGGCGGATGTGTGGGGTGTTGAGGCTGAGGTGCGGGGGCGCTTGGATCGGATTTGGGAGCCACTGGACGAGTGGAGCGTTGGTGTGAACGGGGCCTACATCTCGTCTGAAGTTCCCCTTAATGATCAGCAGCGGATTAACCGGCAGGGCTACGGGGATTTCAGCACTACACGGCCGTTATATAACCAGCCGACCTACGTCCTGAATGCGGATCTGAGCTGGGATCATCAGTTGTCGGGAACCACGGTGACACTCTCGGGTGGTGTTGTGGGTGAGAGTCTGGTGTTGGTGGGGTTGGCGAAGCCTGACGAATATGTCCAGAGTGCGCCGCAGCTCAACTTCTTTGTCCAGCAGCGGTTGGGGAGGGGCTGGGACCTGCGCTTCACGGCGAAGAACCTGCTGGATCCCGCTTATGAGGTTGCGCAGACGTGGCCGGAGGCTGGTAAGCAGACCTTGCAGTCCTATACGCGGGGTATGACCTTTGGGTTGTCGGTGGGTTATACGTACTAACTGATTCCAAGAGTGTCAGCTGGGCGCCGTCTTCCGGGTGGACACTCTGGCCGGTCCACAGTCGCGGGCATGCGTCATTTTCCTCGGCACCTTGGATGAAGTGCCCTGCGGTTCGACGGATAGCATGTTTCAATTCCTGCGCTCTCAGCCCTGTCCAAGCAGTTCACACTTTTGTCACATGGGCGTCATTGCGGGGTGACACATCCGGCCGAGTTTGCGCCCTGATCGGGGCAGGCATCCAACCCTTCTGTCCTGATAATTGAGACGTAGACCATCAACTTGAACACAAGGAAAGTATGAGACTTAGACGCCTGATAACCCATCTGGCAATTGCTGTCTTGCTGGGGGCCGGGGCCCTGCGAGCGGCCTTGGTGCCGGTGGCTGAGGACATTGCCGCAGGCACCTCAGTGACGTGGACGGCTGACAACCAGTATTTGCTGGAATCCGTCATTTACGTTCAGACCAACGCGACGCTGACGATTGAGCCCGGCACGGTGGTGTATGGGTCGACGAACGTGGTGACGGGCCGTGAGGGCATTCCGAACCTGGTATCGGCGTTGTGGGTGACGCGCGGCGGCCGTCTGGTTGCCGAGGGCACGGCGGAGGCGCCGATCATCTTCACGGCTGAGGGCGACGACCTGGCCGGGGGCTACTCCCCTGAGCTGAGTCCGCTGTGGGGCGGTGTGGTGATCCTGGGCAATGCGACGATCAACAGTGCCAAGGACGCTGCGGGCAACGCGGCGGATCCGAAGTATGAGGTGTTTGAAGGGACGACGAGCCCCGGCTTGAACAACGAGCACGTGTTTGGCGGCAACAACGATGCGGACGACTCGGGCATCCTGCGCTACGTGTCGATCCGGTATGCGGGCAACGAGTTTGCGCCGGCCTCCGAGCTCAACGGGTTGACCCTGGGCGGTGTGGGCAGCGGTACGGTGCTGGACTACGTTGAAGTGTTCGCCGGTTCGGACGACGGGTTCGAGTGGTGGGGCGGCACGGTGAGCGGGACGCACTTGATTGCGGCGTTCTGCCAGGACGACGACTTCGACACGGACCAGGGCTACAACGGCTCGGCCAACCAGTTCTGGTTTGGGATCAAGCCGCCGTGGGCGGGGACGGCTGACAGCCGGGGCATGGAGAACGACGGCGACCTCAACCAGAGTGCGGGCGGGGAGCTGCCGATCAGCCAGTGGGTTGCGCACAACGTGACGCTGGTAGGCCGCGGTTTGACCGACGCCAACTACGGTGGCGGTGTGGGGGCCAACTGGCGGGATGAGTCCGCGCCCAACGTGTTCAACTCGGTGTTCACGGACTTCAACCAGGGACTGAAGCTGGATGCGGACGGGCTTTTGCACTGGCAGAGCGTGCCTGCGCTGGCTGATGCGCGGAACAACATCTGGAACGTGACGACCGGGGCCAACGCCGACGGTGAGTTTGTGTTCACGGAGACCGAGCGCCTCAACACGATTGGGGACGCGATGCTTGGCGGGGTGAGCTATGCGGCGGACGGCGGGCTGGACCCGAGGCCGCAGGCCGGCAGCCCGGTGTATGCGGACGTCCTGGCTGGAGCGCCTGCTGCGGTGAGTTACCGCGGTGCGTTCAGCGGTCCGACCGACGCCTGGGCCGACGGCTGGAGCGCAGTCTCCTCCCTCGGCTACCTCAAGACAGCTGAAGTGGACAGCGGCATGGTCCGTGTGACCGAAGACATTACGGTCGACACGCACTGGACGGCTGACAAGGCCTACGTGCTGGACACGGTGGTTTACGTTCAGTCCGGTGCGACGCTGACGATTGATCCGGGCACGGTGGTGTATGGGTCGACGAACGTGGTGACGGGCCGTGAGGGCATTCCGAACCTGGTATCGGCGTTGTGGGTGACGCGCGGCGGCCGTCTGGTTGCCGAGGGCACGGCGGAGGCGCCGATCATCTTCACGGCTGAGGGCGACGACCTGGCCGGGGGCTACTCCCCTGAGCTGAGTCCGCTGTGGGGCGGTGTGGTGATCCTGGGCAATGCGACGATCAACAGTGCCAAGGACGCTGCGGGCAACGCGGCGGATCCGAAGTATGAGGTGTTTGAAGGGACGACGAGCCCCGGCTTGAACAACGAGCACGTGTTTGGCGGCAACAACGATGCGGACGACTCGGGCATCCTGCGCTACGTGTCGATCCGGTATGCGGGCAACGAGTTTGCGCCGGCCTCCGAGCTCAACGGGTTGACCCTGGGCGGTGTGGGCAGCGGTACGGTGCTGGACTACGTTGAAGTGTTCGCCGGTTCGGACGACGGGTTCGAGTGGTGGGGCGGCACGGTGAGCGGGACGCACTTGATTGCGGCGTTCTGCCAGGACGACGACTTCGACACGGACCAGGGCTACAACGGCTCGGCCAACCAGTTCTGGTTTGGGATCAAGCCGCCGTGGGCGGGGACGGCTGACAGCCGGGGCATGGAGAACGACGGCGACCTCAACCAGAGTGCGGGCGGGGAGCTGCCGATCAGCCAGTGGGTTGCGCACAACGTGACGCTGGTAGGCCGCGGTTTGACCGACGCCAACTACGGTGGCGGTGTGGGGGCCAACTGGCGGGATGAGTCCGCGCCCAACGTGTTCAACTCGGTGTTCACGGACTTCAACCAGGGACTGAAGCTGGATGCGGACGGGCTTTTGCACTGGCAGAGCGTGCCTGCGCTGGCTGATGCGCGGAACAACATCTGGAACGTGACGACCGGGGCCAACGCCGACGGTGAGTTTGTGTTCACGGAGACCGAGCGCCTCAACACGATTGGGGACGCGATGCTTGGCGGGGTGAGCTATGCGGCGGACGGCGGGCTGGACCCGAGGCCGCAGGCCGGCAGCCCGGTGTATGCGGACGTCCTGGCTGGAGCGCCTGCTGCGGTGAGTTACCGCGGTGCGTTCAGCGGTCCGACCGACGCCTGGGCCGACGGCTGGAGCGCAGTCTCCTCCCTCGGCTACCTCAAGCCGGCGGAAACCGTGAGTGCGCCGGTGATTGCCGGACAACCTGAAGCGGTGGTCAGCGTATTCCCTGGGGATGCGGTGACATTGGCCGTGTCGGCCACCGGTGATGCGCCGCTGGCTTACCAGTGGTCGAAGGACGGTGTCGCCATCGCAGGTGCGAATGCATCCATGATCGAACTGAGCGCGGTGGAGCCGACGGACGCTGGTTCCTACACGGTGACAGTAAGCAATGCCGGCGGCAGCGTGACCAGCGAAGCCTCGGTAGTCACTGTCAACTTCGTGCTGTTCGAGGATTGGGCAACCAGCAACGGCCTGTCTGGAGCGGATGCCGATCTGGCGGCTGATCCCGATGGGGACGGCATCGTCAACCTGTTCGAATACGCCTTTGGTGGCAATCCGAATGGGGACAGCAGCGGCCGTCTCCCGGCGGCCACGGAAGTGGATGACGCAGGCACGATGTATCCTGCGCTGACATACGTACGCAACAAGACTGCGGTCGGCGGGTTCATCGACGTCGCGGCTGCCACGGACCTCGAGTTCGCCACCCCCATCACCTTGGTTGTGGCTTCGGTGGTGGATCTCGGGGATGGAACCGAGCGGATCACCGTGCGCACCGAATCGCCAGTCGGGAACGACCAGGCGGTGTTCTGGGCAACCAGCGTCGTGATCCCGTAATCACGGGCAGGTAACAACCTACACTCAAACGAGGGGAAGGCTTCGGCCTTCCCCTTTTTGTCTTCAGGTTGCGAGTTCTGTTACTGGATGGCGAAGCAGACGACTTTTAGATTGTCCAACTGATGCCAGGGACATCGGGCGTTTGATGTCCCTGAAGGTAGGCTAGGGTTGTCGGAGCTTGCGTCCCCTGCGTTCCGCCTGGAGGAGGGTGTAACGGGAGCGAAAGGAGGTTCCGACCATGAAATCACGGTTGAAGTCGGCGTTGCCGGTGGCGATACACATGGCGTTCAGGTTAGTGCTTCCGCTGTACACAATGCCGAGGGCAATTCGGCTGCTGTTGGTGAGGATGACGTCCACCCTGAGCTGGTTGGTGCCGAGCCGATGGGCGAGGAAATCGCGGGAGAGCCGGGCTTGTTTGCGGACGGATTGGGAGGGGCTGGCTAGTTCGGGGGCGTCCACGCCGGCAAGCCTTACGGTATAGAGGGTTTCGTTGCTGGTGCGTGCCAGGAAGCTCTCGCTATCGAAGGTCTTTGTAGCGTGGACGGTCCATGTTTGCATGCGCATGGGGGCTGGTTTGCCGAGGCGCCATGCCTCGTAGAGGTTTAGAGCCTGTCATTCACTTTCTGGGGGAAAAGGATGTACAAAGTATATACAATTGGGCATTACGCTTGGGATGCCGAAGAAGCCCAGACCCTATCCGAGTGATGTGAGCGACGAAGAGTGGGAGTTTTGCGCTCCTTACCTCACGTTGATGAAGGAGGATGCGCCCCAGCGCACCCACAGCCTACGCGATGTGTTCAATGCGCTGCGGTGGTTGGTACGGGCGGGTTGTTCCTGGCGGATGATGCCGCATGAGTTTCCGGCCTGGTGGATCGTTCAACAGCAGACACAGCGATGGCTTAAGGCCGGGTGTTTTGAAGCGATGGCTCACGATTTGCGGGCAGTTCTTCGCATGGTTCAGGACCGTAATCCCGATCCGAGCGCGGTGGTAATGGATAGTCGTACTCTGCAGTCCACACCCGAGAGTGGAACCAGAGCCGGGTTTGACGGACACAAGAAGCGCAAGGGCTCAAAGGTCCACGCTGCAGTGGATACTCTGGGGCACCTTCTGGCGCTGAAAGTGACTCCGGCCAATGAACAGGACCGCGCGCAAGTGGAGCAGTTGGCCCTGGCCGTCCAGGAGGCCACGGGTCAGAATGTGAAGCTGGCCTACCTGGATCAGGGTTACACCGGGGAACGCCCGGCGGCGGATGCCGCAGAACATGGGCTCAAGCTGGAGGTCGTCAAACACCATGAGGCCAAGAGAGGATTTGTGCTGCTGCCGCGCCGATGGGTGGTGGAGCGATCCTTCGCGTGGGCAGCCAGATTCCGCCGACTGGCACGGGATTATGAGCGGCTGGCCACCACTATGGCAGGCTACCATTGGGTCGCCTTTACCATGCTCATGCTCCAAACCCTCTTCCGCAAAAGTTAATGACAGGCTCTAGTTGCTTGGAAAAATTGGCCCGATAGCGTGTGGGACCGCAGGTGAAACTGAGATCGACTTCGGGTCGACGGTCGATTCGGCTGGCCACACCTGCTGAGAATGCTTCCCGGAAGATGGAGTACAGGGTGTCCTCGCCGGGCGGGGGGCGATAGCGGACGGGACGGGCTCAAGGCGGCCCTGGTGTCGGATAGTGAAGGGCTTTCCTGCGCATCCGTGGAGGTCGGAGACCTGGCGCTCCGCGCACCACTGGAGCAGCTGTCCCAGGCGGGTTTCTGAACCGACGTTTTCCATATTGGTGTGGCGGGTGGCAGGCCTGGATGTGGGCTGGGGCAGAAACGTAACTGAGGCCGTGGCGGGGCGCCAGTCCGGATCCTGCAGGCGGATGCTGTCATTGACGTCTGAGCCTGCTCGGAACACTGTGGGGTCTTGTTGCTATGTACGAACCTTCACTAGAGCAATTCCGTCAGTTGGCGGCGCAGGGGAATCTCATTCCTGTGACGCGGCGATTGCTGGCGGATCTCGAGACGCCGCTTTCCGCCTATCGCAAAATCCAAGGGGAGGGGGAGTCCTTCCTCTTTGAATCGGTCGAGGGTGGGGAACATCTTGGGCGATATTCTTTCGTGGGCTGCCGACCAAGGGCGGTCATCCGGCAGGACAAGAACCTGGTGACTATTCTTGAGCGAGGGCAGCAGGTCGCCGCATTCGAGGTGGATCCTGCCGCTCCCGCCGGCGATCCCCGGCGGGTGCGGGATGGCCTGGCCGTGGTGGAGCGGGTCTTGGGGGGCTATCGCCCGGTGCCAATGCCCAACCTGCCCCGGTTTACCGGTGGGGCCATAGGTTTTCTGGCCTATGAGTTCATCCATGACATCGAGCCTGTAGTGCCCCGGCCACCCAAGGACGAACTGGGGACTCCAACACTGTATTTTCTGGTGGCGGACCAGTTGATTGTCTTCGACCGGGTGGCTCAGACATTGTCTGTTATCGTGAACGCACGTTGCGACGATCCGGCCGAGGCGGATCAGTCCTATGCACAGGCGCTGAAGGATATTGATCAGCTGGTCACTTGTCTGGAGAAGCCGGTAGAGCAACGCCTCATCGACGTAGCCGGGACGCCAAAGCCAGCTCCCTTTGTTTCGAACATGGAAAAGTCGGCTTTTCAGGAGCACGTGAAGCGGGCCAAGGACTACATCACCGCCGGGGATATCATTCAGGTTGTGGGGTCGCAGAGGTTCAGTACCGAGCTGCGGGTGGAGCCATTGGAGGTCTATCGCGCAGCCCGCACCATTAACCCGTCGCCCTACATGTTCCTGCTGGAGCTGGAAGGCATGGCACTCGTGGGGGCATCCCCGGAGATCCATGTGCGGTGTGAAGACCGGCGGGTGGAGATCAGGCCCATTGCCGGAACCCGCCCCAGGGGGGCTACCGCGGAGGAGGACCTCAGGCATGAGAAGGAGTTGCTGGCTGATCCCAAGGAACGGGCTGAGCATGTCATGTTGGTGGATTTAGCTAGAAACGACCTGGGAAGGGTCTGTGACTACAGCTCGGTGGAGGTTAAGGACCTGATGATCATAGAGCGATACAGTCACGTCATGCACATCGTTTCCCAGGTTGAAGGCAGGCTTTCAGCCGAGAAGACGCCCTATGACCTCATGCGGGCCACCTTCCCGGCGGGTACCCTCAGTGGCGCCCCAAAAATTCGGGCGATGCAGATCATCTCTGAGCTGGAGCAGTCCACACGGGGTCCATACGGCGGTTGTGTCGGGTATTTTTCCTTCGGCGGCAACCTGGACTGCTGCATTACTATCCGCACGGCGCTTATCAAGGACGGAAGAGCTTATGTACAGGCAGGAGGGGGTTGGGTTTCTGATTCTGACCCGGAAGCGGAGTTCAACGAAACCGTCAATAAAGCCAAAGCCATGCTGAAATCCGTAGCGATGGCGGAGGAATTTGAGCGCAACCGCAACTGACAAGGTCGTGTTGGAATGTGTTCAAAAAAATATCGGATTTTTGGGGTTTGGTGAGGGCGATGTGCGTATAACATGTTTGTGATGTGATGGTTGCGTGGTTTGATGGTTTCTGGTGAGTTGTGAGCGGTAGCCCCAAAAACCCGTTGACAGTGCTGGCGAGCTTTGACAGTGTGCATTTACACACGGAATCAACAAAACTAAACACTATGAGAACAAAAGCATTGTTTGTTGCCGCGGCCACTGGCCTCGCGGCTCTTACCACCTCGATGGCCCAGGTCTACTCGGTCAACGTTGTGGGTTACATCAACGTTGACCTCGTTGCCGGGTTCAACATGGTCGCCAACCAGCTGGACAACGGCAGCGGTAACGTTGCTTGGGAGTTGCTGGACGGTCAGGTGGACGACGGCACCGTTATCTACAAGTTCAACACTGCCACCGGTGGCTATGACATCCTGGTTTATGATATCATCTGGGATGGTGCGACCGACATGACCTTGGCTCCTGGCGAAGGCTGCTTCGTGCAGGCTCCCGCCGCCAAGACGGTCACCTTCGTGGGTGAAGTGCTGGAAGGTTCCCAAGACGTGGCGATCCCGGCTGGCTTCTCCATTTTCAGCGCCGTGGCTCCTGTGGCGACCGATCTCTCGGCTGCCAGCGTGGCATGGCCTGCTGCTGACGGTGATGTGTTCTACGCTTGGGATTCTGCTGCCCAGAACTACAGCATCACTGTGTTCGACATCATTTGGGACCCGGCCCCGCTGACCTTGGCCGTTGGTCAATCTGCTTGGGTGAACAAAGGCGCGGCCGCTACCTGGACCCGCGACTTCACCGTTCCCCGTAACTAATGTCGGTTAGAGGACAGTTGAGTTGGCAACACAAAATAAAAAACAACCACCTATGAAGAAACTAGCAATCGCGCTGTGCTTGACAGCATCGGTCCTGACGGCCATGGCCCAGGGAACGATTAACTTCAACAACCGCGTCACTGTCGCTGGCATCAATGCTCCGGTCACCTACAATGGTGCTGGCGTGCTGGGCCCTGACTACGTGGGTCAGCTGTTCGTGGATAACGGCGGCTCCTACGAAGCCGTGGGTACCCCGACCGCCTTCCAGAGCAACGCTCTGCTGGCTGGCTATGTGAACGGCGGCAACACCATCGTTCCTTTCGTCGCACCCGGCGCTGATGCCTCGGTGATTCTGCGCGCTTGGAACGCTGCGGCTGGCTCCGACTGGGCCACTGCTTCTGGGGCTGGCAACTTGATCAGCGGTGAATCCGCTCCGATCACCATCACCCTCGGCGGTGCTGGTGCGCCTCCCTCGCTGCCTGCCAACCTGACTGGGCTGGCTGGCTTCCAGCTGGTTGCGGTTCCCGAGCCCTCCACGATCGCCCTTGGCGTGATTGGTTTGGCCGCTCTGGCGCTCCGCCGCCGCAAGTAAGCTAATCCTTAGCTAACTCAATTCATGAAGGGCCGCCGAAAGGCGGCCCTTCACTTTGTATAGATTGACATTGGACCTGCGGTGGCTAGTATTTCGCCTTCGTTAGTGTGGCGCGTTCGTCTATCGGTTTAGGACGCGGCCCTCTCAAGGCCGAAAGACGGGTTCGATTCCCGTACGCGCTACCAGTTCGGTAATGGGCTTCGAAATAGGAACCATGTATCCCTTCCAGATCATCTTCAATCCCACGAGTGCCGCTGAATTGTCCAAATTGCCCAAGGAATTGCAGCTCTACATACTTGGAGAATTCCGCGGATTGCCGCAGGAGATGATGGCGTCGGATTTGGAGAATTTCGGTCGGCTAGAACGTCGGGGGCATGTTTTGCACCGGCTGCGTTTGGGTGACTATCGGGTTTACTTCGAGCGACACTCCTTGGGTGTGGTCGTTCACCGGATTTTGAGCAAGAACACGGTGAAGGATTTTCTGTTTCGTTCCAGCCTACCGATTGGCGAGGACGAAGCTCTGCAGGATAACCCGCAGTTTTGGGAGCTGATTGAGTCCGCCAGGAAATCGGCTTCGCAGAAGCCTCGCGGGGCGTAGGTGGAGTGATGCCCTTGAAGGAGGCGGGGTCTTACGTGGTCTCGCTCTGTAACTCGACATTCCAATAGGCGATGTCGAGGAAGTGCCTCCAGCTTTCGTCGTATTCCAGTCCCACACTGACCTGAGCGACAGGGCGCCATTTGGGTCTTTTGGGCTTTCGGATCAACTGCATGCCGGCTTCGCGGGGCGTACGGTTGGCTTTATGGGTGTTGCAGCGGATACAGGAGCACACGATGTTTTCCCATGACGTAGGCCCTCCTCGATCACGGGGAACAACGTGATCGAGGTTGAGGTTTTGCCTGTCAAAGACGTGGCCGCAGTATTGGCAAGTGTTGCGATCCCGTTCGAATATGTTGTGTCGGGTAAACTTCACCTCCTTGCGGGGCAGCCGGTCGAAGAAGAGAAGCAGAATAACTCGGGGAACGCGGATGCGGAAGGAGACCGTTCTGATGAAGGGCTCTGTGGGGGAGGTCTGCGAGACGTCCTGCCATTCCTTAAAGCCGTAGGTTTGGAACGTCCCGTCCTGATGGCCGAGAACGACCTGCGCATGGCCTTCGAAGAGCAGGGACATCGCCCTGCGTACTGAGCAAACATTTACTGCCTGCCAGAGGCGGTTTAGCACCAGAACTTGCTGTTCAAGGAAAGCGTGCACGGTGAACCTGACTGGCGGAAGCTAGCATGGGGTGGAATTTTGCGTCAACCGGGCTGCTGCATGAGATTTGCCCGGGCACGTGTTTGTTTGAGTCTGGCAACGCGGACTGTATATGTAGACCTTGTGGCTTTGGTTGGACGTCATTTGATGTGCGGGATAGTGCTTCTTTCTGTCCTGCTTGTGCGCCTAGCGGTTTTGGCAGATGGAGCGGACGACGGTTATGTCCAGTTGTTTGAGTCGATTCGCAAGGCAGAGCAGTTGGAGGCGAGCGGCGACTCTGAGGCGGCGATACAAGTGTTTACTGCATTGAGGGTAGGTCTATTGCAATTTCAGGCGGCGAACCCGGCATGGCATCCCGAGGTGGTGGCTTACCGGTTGAGGTATGTGAATTCGGCGCTGGAGCGACTGCAGGCGTCGAGGGGCGGAGAACAGGTTGAGCTGGTGGAGAGTGTCGAGGGCGTGCAGACGGAGGATCTTTTGCGAGCGCGTTTGCGTCAGCTGGAGGCAGAGCGGGAGGAGTTGCGGGCGAAATTGCGTGAGGCATTGGCTCCGCGTCCGGCGGTGATGGCGACGCCTGAGCTGGCGGCAGCTGAGGAGAGGATTCGGGTCTTGGAGAAGGAGCTGGCCTTACACCGATTTGCTGCTCAATCAGAACAACAGGTGTCGGGAGCGGGTCAGGTTGGCGGGCAGACGCAGTCTTTTGACACCAGGGTGACAAAGCTGGAGGAGGAGTTGGCTGTGGAGCGGCAGACGGTGCAGTTGCTGAGAAGCACCGCAGAACAGTTGCGCGAGCGTCTGAGGGTTGCGGAGCAGGCAGAGAGCGGGGGTGAACCGGCTGAGCCATCGGGGCTTGCAACCGTCAGTGTGGTGGAGGCTGGAGCCGATCCGGTTGAAGAGGGGCGGAACCTGGTCGCTGCAGAGGACTGGGAAGGGGCGATTCGGGCGCTGAGTGTTGCTGCGCAGGATGACGAGGCAGGGAGCGAGGTGCTTGTCCTGCTCGCCAGAGCATTGATCGGCAACGGAATGGCTGCGCCTGCGGAAGCGGTCCTGCGTCGGGCTCTGGGGCGGGACGGATCTTGTGCGGAGGCACATGTTTTGATGGCGCGGTTGTGTTTGAAGCGAACGCCTCCTGCTCGCAGCGTGGCGCGGTGGCATTATCACGAGGCCCGGCGTTACGGTGCGCTGGCGGATGCCGGACTGGAAAGGGATTTGGAATAGCGAGGAGCGTATGATCAGGCAGGTTCACCGCGAGATTTCTGTTGCCACGCGGGGGAGGGGGCTGATGGACATCACCCGTCAGGTGGAGTCCTGCCTGGCGCAGAGCGAGCTGCGGGACGGTTTATTGACGTTGCTGGTTCGGCACACGAGCGCCTCGCTATTGATCCAGGAGAACGCAGATCCGGATGTCCGGGATGATCTGGACCGTTTTTTCGGGCGGGCGGTTCCTGATGGGGATCCGCTTTATGAGCACACCCTGGAGGGGCCGGATGACATGGCGGCGCACGTGCGCAGCGCTTTGACCTGTGTCAGTCTCAGTATTCCGTTTCGCGAGCGAAGTCTGGTGCTCGGCACATGGCAGGGGGTTTACTTGTGGGAGCACCGCACAGCTCCGCACCGGAGGCTTATTGCGGTTCACTTGCTGGGGGAGTAGCCGGTGCTTCGAGGGCGGGTTTCAGGAGGGCTGGTGGCACAGGGGCGAATGCCCTGAATACGACGCGGTCGTTTTCCGTGGAGGCATTTGCCACCGTGAAGTGGAAGAAGGTTGAGATCATTTCGAAAGCGGGAAGCTTTTGGGGATCGAGCCAACGGTTGAGGAGCTCAGCCATTTTGGGGCCTTGAGGCAGGAGGTTCAGCCAGGCGGGTAGGAGAGTCTGCTCGCGTCGCATGGCCATGAGTCTCCAGGGCATCGCCCGGGCCGTGTTTTCATAACGAAACCATCCGAGGGACATTCCGCCGATGGAGTCAGCGGCTTCCTGAAGCCCGGCGAGTGAAGCCAGCGGGGCGGGTGCGGGCTGCCTTGGTTCCAGCGTTTCGAGCAGGAGCGTACGGTCTGTGGTGAAAGCCACGGCCTCGTCCTGCGCTGCAAAAAGGAGTTCAGGCGGTGGAGGGAGGTTCTCGGAAGAGCTGAGCAATCCCATGGGATGCGGCAGGGAGTAGATTTCATGACCTGCCGCTGTTTCCACTGAGAGGTTGGAGAGTGGAGGTGGGAGCAGGACAGAGAGTGCCTTCAGGCTGATGGCCAACTGGGTTGCGTTGGAGGAGGTCAGCTGTGTCAGGACGGGGGGGAAGCGAAGCGCTTGTGGGCTGGCTCCCCTGGGGGGGTATTCCAAGGTGACGACGTCGTTGTCGAGGAGCCCAATCAGCTCATCACGCAAATCACTGGATTGGCCCGAGGGGGAGGCTGTCTTGAAGAGAAGGTCGAGGACGTTCGAGGCTTGGGGGAATAGGTCGACGAGCATGGTCTCGAAGGCCTTCCAGCTTTGGCGGAAGTCGAGGCGGAGCCGCTCGAAGCGAATCAGATTGCTGCCAATCGCTGCATTGGGCGAGGCATCTCCGCGCATGGGTGCCAGCATTCGGACGAGGCCTTGCCGGGTATCGGTATCGATTCCGAGGGAGAACTCGGCGGATGTGCCTGAGGACGTTTCACGTGCAGCCAGGCAGAGGGTGGTGGGTGCTGTGAGACCGGATGCTTCGAGCATTTTCCTGCGGGGGGGGAGGGGGATTGCATCCGGATCGACAGGGCGGGCATCGGCTGCATCCGCGAGCTGGAGGACGGATTGGATCCAGGGGCGTAGGTTGAACCAGAGGTAGGCGTCGGAATTGCGCAGGGAACGGGACTGGTCGAGCTTGAACAACTCCTGATCGGCCAGACTCCTCTGATCGGGCTGCGCGTAGCGTCGGACGACGTCCGACAAGGCTGGTTCCGTGCTGGCGGCGAACAGCCAAGTGTCTGCCAGGGTGATCCAGATTTCTATGGGGGACTGAATTCCCAGCGACTGGATTACGGGCAGGGAGATTTTGCGGCGCGCGAACTTGTCGGTTTGGGGTTCGGCCGGCCACTGCAGGTCTGCAAATGCGCGGACCTCGGTGCTGCGAGTTCCGAAGTCGATGAGCAGCACCCAGTCCAGTTGTTCGAGTTCGATTCTGCCGTTTGCGGGGGTTACGATTGCCAGGGTGAGTGCGCCCTGCACGAGGTCCAGGGCCGTTGCCGGTTCCCATCCTCCTGATTGGCGGAAGGGGGCGAGTATGTCCTGTTCAAATGCTTGGCTGGCATGATTGCGGAAGGCATCCATGGCGGGGTCATGCCAGAGGCGAAACCATGCGTTGTTCTCCAGCTGTGCCCGGGCGTGGGTCATATTGGGGACGGACGCGACGGCTACGGTGGTGGGAGGCAGCCAGGCCTCCGGAGCGGAGGCCTGGATTGAAATGGAGCCCATCCACGCGGTGACCCAGGCCGCAAGGGCAGCCAACAGCAGTTTCATGGCGGCGAATGTAACGGGGGTTGGCATGCGCGGCTACCGTGGATTTCTGCTTTCCCGCTTGCGTCGGGGGTTGTGGTGCGGGGATAAACTGACCAGCCCTGCAGCACAGCTATGTGGCGGGGCCATAATCTGATGTGGAGCTTGTTGCGCGAATTTCTGGTTTTTCTCCGGCAGGAGAAGAAATGGTGGCTGATCCCTTTGGTGGTCGTGCTGGTGTTGCTGGCAGCGCTGATCATTTTCAGTTCGGGATCTGTGCTGGCACCCTTCATGTATCCCTTCATGTAGGGGCTGGAGACTGATGCGACGCATTCTGGGTATCTCGGCATTTTACCATGACTCCGCTGCTGCACTGGTGGTGGATGGCCGGATCGTGGCTGCGGCTCAGGAGGAGCGCTTTAGTCGTAGGAAGAACGATGAACGATTTCCTCTCCATGCGGTGGAGGCCTGTCTGAGGATTGGAGGGCTGCGGGTAGGGGACATTGATGAACTGGTATTTTCCGACAAGCCACTCATCAAGTTCTCGCGGATCCTGGAGACCTACCTTTCGATCGCGCCGAGGGGGCTTCGTTCTTTTGTCGACATTCTGCCGGGCTGGTTGAGTGAGAAGTTGAATCTGCGGCGCACTTTGCGCGATGAACTGCCGGGTCTTCGTGAGGACTGCGTGCTGAGGTTTACGGAGCATCATGTAGCGCATGCGGCGAGTGCCTTTTACCCTTCGCCCTTTGAGTCGGCAGCCGTATTGACGGTGGATGGGGTGGGGGAGTATGCGACCACCACTGTTGGCAGGGGGGAGGGGAACCGGTTGGTGTTGGAGGAGCAGTTGAATTTCCCGCATTCCCTGGGTTTGTTGTATTCGGCGTTCACGGCTTACTGTGGGTTCCGTGTCAACTCCGGGGAGTACAAGCTCATGGGGTTGGCTCCATACGGTGAGCCGAGGTATGTGGAGGCGATACGGGACCGGTTGATCGAGATCCTGCCGGACGGGTCCTTTCGTCTCCTGCCGGATGCTCTGGAGTTCTTGAAGGGGCGGAGCATGACGGGCCAGGCGTTCCATGACTTGTTTGGTGGGGCGCCAAGAAAGCCGGAGGAGGCGATGGAGCAGCGTCATGCTGACGTGGCACGTTCGATTCAGGCGGTTGCTGAGGACGTGCTGCTGGGGCTGGCGCGTTATGCCTGCGAGAGGACAGGCAGTCGCAATCTGTGTCTGGCGGGTGGTGTAGCCCTGAACTGCGTGGCCAACGGACGGATTCTCCGTGAGACAGGGCTTTCCGGTTTATGGATTCAACCGGCCGCTGGTGATGCCGGCGGGGCGTTGGGCGCCGCGCTGACTGCCTGGTATGAGGGGCCGGCTGGGGGCGGTGAAGGTGGGCGTCCGAAGCGGGCGGTTCAGGGGACTGACTGCATGCAGGCCGCGTTGTTGGGGCCGTCCTACGGTGACGATGAGATCGAAGCGGTTCTGCAGCGGCATGGCGCCGTTTACCGTCGTCTGGGGCCGGATGAAATGCTGGCCGAGGTCGTGCAAATTTTGCAGGAGGAGAAGATCGTCGGTTGGTTTCAGGGGCGTTTGGAATTTGGGCCGCGCGCCTTGGGTAATCGCTCTATTCTGGCGGATCCACGCAGTCCGAAGATCCAGTCCACCCTGAACCTGAAGGTCAAGTTCCGGGAGTCTTTTCGTCCTTTTGCACCGGTTGTACGCCGGGAACGGGCGGCTGAGTTTTTTGAGCTGGAAGGCGAATCCCCGTACATGCTGATCGTGGCTCCGGTTCGCAAGGAGCTGCTTCTTCCGGTGGATGGCGAGGTGAAGGGATTTGATCGGCTGAGGCATCCGCATTCCACGATCCCTGCAGTGACACATGTGGATGGATCGGCGCGGATTCAGACCGTGCAGGCGGACCAGAATCCGTTGCTCTATCGTCTTCTGGACCGGTTTGAATCCGCAACGGGTTGTCCGTTGTTGGTCAACACTTCATTTAATGTCCGTGGCGAGCCGGTGGTGGCAGCTCCGGATGATGCTTACCGTTGTTTTGTGAACACCGGCATGGATTATCTGGCCATGGGCTCATTTTTGTTGAGTCGGGCGGAGCAACCGGTGGAGTTGCCGCCGCAGGAGTATGACCCTGTGCCGGATTGAGCAAGGTGGGGAGGCAACAATGCGATTACGATTGAAGGAAGACCCGCGTGAGTGGAGAAAGTTTGCCTGGGCGCTGAGCGGCGCCCTGGCGGTGTTGTCTGGGGTGGTGTCGTGGCGTCGTCATGACTTTGGGGCACCGGGTGCGGGGTTGTTGGCGGTCGCATTGGTTGTATTGGTCTTGGGCAGCCTGTTTCCCCGTTTGTTTCGGCCGGTTTATCGCGTGGCGATGCGGTTTAGTCATGCGATGGGGCAGGTGATGGGGAGGGTGATGCTGACCGTGATGTTCTTGTTCTTCATCACTCCACTGCGCTGGTTGTTGCGGTTGAGTGGCAAGAAGCTCTTGGCTGCTGGAATGCGGAAACCAGAGCGCCGGGAGCACAGCTACTGGGTTCCAGCACGAAAGGCGGGGCCGTTGGAACGGCTGTTTTGAGGCGGGTATTCTCGAGTCGGCGACTCGAGTTTCGAGTGCTTTGAAATCACGACGAGTAGATCGGGAGCGGGAGAAGGGGGCGATGTCCGGTGCCAATCAAGCGTCTGTACCTGGCATGGCACTTGTAGGCGGTGACCAGGCGGGCAAGCGTCTCTGGATTTGGCGGATTGTGGCCGTGCTGGCGGTACCCTTCATTTTGCTGACTGGGTTGGAGCTGGGGTTGCGTGTCTTTGGTTTTGGGTATGCGCCGGGATTTTTTCTGCCCGGGGTTGTGCAGGGCGAGGAGGTGTTGCTGAACAATCCGAAATATGGCTGGAGGTTTTTCCCGCCGTCCCTGGCGCGCGCGCCCTGGCCGTTTGCCATGAGGTCAGAGAAGCCGGAAGACGTATTGCGCGTGTTTGTGTTCGGTGAGTCGGCTGCCATGGGGGATCCGGACCCGCGTTTCAGTATGGCGCGCATGCTGGAGGCACTGCTTGAGCAGCGGTATCCGGGGCGTAATTTCGAGGTGATCAACACGGCTTTTACCGCGATCAATTCGCACGTCATCTTGCCTATCGCAAAGGAGTGTGCCCGACAGCCCGCGGATTTATGGGTCGTCTACATGGGCAACAACGAAGTGGTGGGACCCTTCGGGTCGGGTACTGTGTTTGGGATGCAGGCGCCGCCGCTTTCGTTAGTGCGAGGCAGCGTGGCTTTGAAGTCCAGTCGGATCGGACAAGCTTTGGAAGCGATATCGGGTAGGATCGGGGCGCGTGGAGGGGCGCCGCGGGAGTGGGGCGGGATGGAGATGTTCGAGCAGCAGAAAGTGGGGCGGGATGATTCCCGAATGCGGCGGGTTTACGACTCATTTGAATCCAATCTGAATGGGATTCTTGACTGTGCCCGGGAAGCGGGGGTGCCCGTGGTGCTGTGCACTGTGGCGAGCAACCTGCGAGACTGTGCGCCATTCGCCTCGCTGTGGCGTGCAGACCTTGGTGCTGAGGAGAGGGGGCGGGGAGCCAGCCTGTTGCAGCAGGCGGTGCAGGCTACTGCGCAAGGGGACGATGCTGCTGCCGTTACCTTTCTGGAGGCCCTGCGTGTTCTGGATGATGGGTATGCGGATGCCCACTTCCTGTTGGCTCAATGTCTGGATCGGCAGGGTAAAGAGGCGGAGGCCTTGAGGCACTTTCAACTGGCGCGGGACTTGGATGCCCTGCGGTTCAGGGCGGATAGCGGATTGAACGGGATTCTATCCAAGGTTGCGCGGGAGCGCGGGGGTGAGAGGGTGCGGCTGGTGGATTGTGAGGAGTTGCTTGGTGAGCTCAGCGATGGACACGTGCCGGGGAGAGAGTTTTTCTATGAGCATGTGCATCTGACCCCGGAAGGGAATTATGAGATTGCGCGAGCGATTGCTGAACAGCTCTCGGGGCTTTTGGACAACCGGTTGGAGAGAATCCCGGGCGGCCCTGAATGGGCGTCTGCGGAGGCCTGCTTTGGCTGGCTGGGTTTAACCGATTCCAGCCGGTATGCGATGCAGGAGGTGATGGTGCGTCGTATGGCTGGTGTTCCTTTCAACCAGCAGGCTGGGCATGAGCAGGATCTGGTTTTCTGGCGTGCCAGTGTGGCGGAGCTCGAGTCCTTCACCCGACCGGCACGACTGCGGTTGGTGGTATCTGCCTTGCAAGCGGGTGTGAATGCACGTGCGGAGGATATGGATCTCCGGTTCTTGCTGGCGGAGAACCTTGCGCTGGTGGGGGACTTTCAAGGAGCAGAGAGGGAATTCCGGCATGTATTGGATCGGATGCCGCATGCGCAGGACGTGTGGAGCCATCTGGGGGCGGTGTTGGAGTCCCAAGGCAGAACACAGGAGGCGATTGCTTGCTTTCGCCGTTGTCTGGAGCTTTCGCCATGGCAGGCTCAGGCTCGGGCGCGGTTGCAGGCATTGAACCCCGGTCAATGAGCACGCGAAGCACGATCGATTCGCCGTGCGCGCGCTTTAGACTAATCGGGTTTGTCTGGTGCTCGTGTTGAGGGTTCGAGTTGGTTTGGGCGGCACCTCAGCGAGGGACTGGTGCTGCGCCGGCAGGCCCATTCAAGGCACAACCGGGGAGGCCTGGTTTTCCAGTGCCCCGACCAAGCGCCGGGCTGGTTCAAAGTCAGGGTTGAGTCGGAGTACCTGATGCAGCGCGTCCAAGGCTCCCTGCGAGTTTCCGAGCTGTTTGCGAGCTTGCCCCAGATTAAACCAGGCATCCCATTGCTCACCGTCAAGTTGGACGGACTTTTCAAAACTGTTGGCGGCTTCCTGCACCCGTTGCTGCTGGGCGTAAAAGGCCCCGAGGTTGTTGTGTGCTTTGGCGTATTCAGGGAATAGCCGGATCGCCTCATGGAATTCTGACTCTGCTTCCACCAGGCGGTTTTGGCGTTGCAGCAAGAGACCCAGATTATTGTGAACCTCCGGGTAGCCGGGGGAGAGCTCCAGGGCTTTCCTATAATGCTCCTCCGCCTTTGTCGGTTGCCCCAGTTTGGCATGCGCCAGTCCGAGATTATAATGCACATCCGCATCCTCCGGGGCTAGACGCAGGGCTTCTTGATAGCTGGCGAGGGCGTTCGTGATATCCCCCTGATTCATCCAGTAGGTTCCCTGGTTCAGTGCCACAGCAGCCTGCTGACTTGATGTTGGGGGGGCTGCGTAGGAGGAGGCTGCTCCTCTGCCGCCATTGTTAAAAGAGGTCGGATCGCCAGCTGGGTGGCGGAAAAACTTACCGTAGGCCAACAGCCCCACCAGAGCGGCGCCGGCCATCCACCAAGGCCAGGCCTGTCCTGTCCGCGGGGCTTTGGGGGTTCCTGAGGCGTTCCTTCCTGACTGAAATTTGCGAGACATAGTCGGGGATGAGGTGAGATCGGCGTTGAAAGCTTGGTAACGTATTAGCTCTCAGAGACTTTGGATGCGGGCAAAGTGCCATGGGCCTGGTATTTAGGGAAGCGACATTATCGCCGGGATCCGGAGGGTGGGAGCGGTTGAAGTAATACGTTAAGATTTGGTTATGCCACTAAGTTGCGTTTCTCATTCATTAGCGTGGTGGGGCGACTTGGACAAGGCAGGGGCGAGCTGGAAAATGGGTGGGGCGAATGGTTGAAAATAGATTGACGCAAATTTTACACAGGAGCAAATTCCACCCGCAGTAACCCAGTAACCCCGCTCCAAGCGCCAGTCTTGTGACGTTCACGTGTCATGCGACTGAACCTAGAAGCGGACCAAACCCAAACAAATAAGTAACTATGCAGAAGCTAACCAAAATGATTTGCCTGGTAGCTCTTGCTGGTGCTGCAGCGACCGCTGTTCAGGCGGCTCCTGCGGCTCCGCAGGGATTCATCTCAGGCAGGGCTTTTACAGATATCGGCGGCGTGAACGTCGCTGACCTGTTGGCCTCCCCCAAGTTCCCGGACAGTCCGGACGCTGCGCAGTATCCTGAATACTTCGAGTGGAACCCGGATCCGTCAGGCGACATTACCCTCGGAGCCTCCAACTGGGCCGACAACTACGGCGGTCAGTTGGTCGGCTATTTTTATCCTCCGACCACAGGCCAATACACCTTCTGGTTGGCGGCTGACGACGGCGCTGCTCTCTATCTGAGCACCGACGACACCGCTGCCAACAAGAAGCTGATCGCGACCGAAACCGGCTGGAGCGGTATCCGTTCCTTTACCGCAGTAGGCGGCGGCAGCACCGTGGAGGAGAAGAGCTCCGCGACGTTCGCCGGCAGCGAATGGCCTACTCCCAACGTGATCAATTTGACAGCGGGGCAGGCCTACTACATCGAGGCGCTTTGGAAGGAAGGCGGCGGCGGTGACAACTGCGCCGTGGCGGTCGAAGACCCGACCGGCCTGATCGATCCGACCCTCCCGATTCCGGGTGAATACCTCGCCACCATCGACAAGACGATGGGTGCGGCGAACATCACCACACAGCCGGTGAGCCAGACGATTGAGGAAGGTCGCGGAGTGACGTTCTCCGTCGTGGCAAACGGCACCCCTCCCTACGCCTACCAATGGCGCAAGGGCGGCGTGGATATCGCCGGTGCCAACGGGATGAAATACTCCATCGCTGCTGTAAGTGCTGCCGACAACGGTGCGGCGTTCAGCGTCGTGGTGACCGGCGGCCAGGGCACTGTGACCAGTGCTGACGCGATCCTGACCGTCGACAGCGACGTGGACGCCCCGACCTTGGTGCAGGCCAATGGTTTCAAAGATCCCAACCACGTGAAGATCATGTTCTCCGAGCCCCTCGACACGGCTTCTGCGACGACTGTGGGCAATTACAGCATCAGCGGTGGCGTGACCGTGACCGGTGCGGCGATGGCTGGTGCTGACGCGGTGATCCTGACGACCTCGACTCAGGCTGACGGCACGGTTTACACCATCACGGTGAACAACGTGAAGGATGCCGCTGCGATCGCCAACACGATTGCCGCCAACTCCACGATCGTCTTCAACAGCGTTCAATTCATCAGCGGTCTGGTGAGCTGGGAGCGCTGGAACGGCGGTGACTCCATCGACAACTTCGTGACTGCCTACAACGACGACACCCTTGGCGCGCCTGACGTGACCTGGGCGACCGGCCTGTTCGAGTCCGGCCGTAATCTGGCTGATCAATATCGTGGTCACGGTTATGCTTGGATCACCCCTGCGACGACAGGCGCGTATCGCTTCATCGTCACGGTTGACGACAATGCCCGCGTGTTCCTGAGCACGGACGACGATCCTGCGAACAAGCTGCTCATTGCTGCGGAAGCCAACTGGAGTAATAACCGCGAGTGGGCAGCTGCCAGCGAGGAGCAGGACACCGAGACCTGGGCGACTGACGTGGGTGGTGCCTATGGCCTGCCCCAGTGGCCCACCTTCGAAATCAGCCTGACTGCTGGCCAGAAATACTACCTGGAAGTGCTCTGGCAGGAAGGTGGCGGCGGTGATGGTGCTGAGCTGACCTGGACCGCTTTCGGTGATCCTCGTCCGGCCAACGGCACGGCTTCCGCCCTGACTGGTGACCTGGTTGGCACCTATGCCGACCCGACGACCCTGACGCCGATCATCAAGACCCCGGCTGGCAACAGTGGCCAGATCGTGGACGGCGGCACTTCCTTCACCCTCGAGGTGACGCACCAAGGCGGTGTGGACTTCCAGTGGACCAAGAACGGTGTTGCCATCGCTGGAGCGACCTCCAGCTCGCTGACCATCGCTGAAGCTGATGCCACTGATTCCGGTCAGTATCGCTGCACGGTCAGCAACCCGAACGGCAGCGCCCAGTCTCCGTTGATGAACGTGATGGTGACGGCGACCGGTGTGTTTGCGATCGAGGCGGAAGACTTCGATTATGACGGTGGCCAGACGATACCTGCTGCCAGCACGATGCCTTACCTGGGTGATGCCTACAATGGTTTGGGCGCCTTCCACGGTGTCGACTACAACAGCGGCAACGGCACAGACAGCCCGGTTTACCGTGGTGGCGAGGTGCTCGTTGGCGGAACGGCTGCTCCTATGGCGGCTGAAGGCGCTGGCGCACAGTTCTCCATGGAGCGCATGGGCGAATGGACCATGACCACCAACTACAAGATTGGTTGGATCGACGGCGGTGACTGGGGTAACTACACCCGTACCTTCCCTGAGGGTAACTACTGGGTGTTGGCTGCCTCCTCCTACGATGGCACGGCTGCCAACCAGCTGAACGGCTCGCTTGGGCTGGTGACTGCTGGTGTTGGCACTGCCACGCAGACGGTTGAGAAGCTCGGTAACTTCACCGCGCCTGGAACCGCTGGCTGGAGCCGCAACAACCTCGTGGCCCTGACCGACGACGGTGGTTCTATTGCTACGGTTTCGTTGGCCGGTGAGAACACCATCCGCTGGAATTACAACAGCGGTGACGTGGACTATCTGGTCTTCGTTCCGGCGAGCGTCAGCGAGGTGGTTGAGATCACTGGCATTGTCCGCTCGGGCAACTCGGTGACCGTGACCTGGACGGGTGGCGGCGAGGCCGAAGTGTCCGACAACCTGAACGGTCCTTGGCAAGCCACCGGCAACACCTCCGGCACGTTCACGGCCACGATTGATCCCGCCACTTCGGCGGCCTACCTCCGCATCCGGAAGTAAGGCTCAATCTTAGATTGAATTACACAGAGGCCGGGGATTTTCCCCGGCCTCTTTTTTTGTTTGGGTGGCTGGGTTCTGGCCGGGCTGTCGCCCAAAGCTTGGAACTCGGAAAGGACCAGACAGAGGGTTCGGTGAGCGTTCTGTTTGTTGACCCTTGCCCTCTGGCTTCCGATCTCTATCGCCGCTCCTTGCACGGTCGCTTGCGATCAGTTGTCGCAGCGCCTAGAGTCGGGGTCCTTGCCATGCCGACCGTGACCCGATGTTCATATGTTCTGTCTCGACTATGTGGACGGGTCGCTGTGCTGGGCGGATTGTGCCTGGCCTGTATTGGGGTCACTGGATCTGAATGGGTGGAGGGAGAGGGCTACCGGTCCGCGCCGTTGGCTGTTCAGGATGGGAGGGGTGCGGGGTTTACGGAAGTCTCAGGAGTGTCGAGTGGAGTGTTGTTTACGAATGTCCTGGCGCAGACGAGGTATCTCGAGAACATCAACTTGCTCAACGGGTCCGGGGTAGCCTTGGGGGATTACGATGGGGATGGGCGGTGTGACATTTTTCTTTGTGGGTTGGAGGGGGCGTCGGCGCTCTATCGCAACTTGGGCGGTTGGCGGTTTGAGGATGTGACGAGCAGGGCGGGTGTGGGGTGTGTGGGTCAGACTTCGACCGGGGCTGCTTTTGCGGATGTCGACGGGGACGGGGATTTGGATCTTCTGGTGAATTCGATGGGTGGGCCCAACGCATTGCTGCTGAATGATGGTCGCGGGGTGTTCAAGGATGTCACAGCGGCGAGCGGGTTGGTATCCAAGCTGGGCAGCACTTCCATGGCATTGGCGGACGTGGATGGTGATGGGGATTTGGATTTGTATGTGGCGAATTACGGGGTGGACTCCATCCTGCGCAGTGGCGGCAGGTTGAGCTTTCGGGTGGTTAACGGCCGGCGGGTTGCGACGGGCCGTTATGCCAAACGCATTCAGATTATTGGCGACAAGATTTTCGAGCTGGGCGAGCAGGACGTGTTGTATCTGAACGATGGAGCGGGGCGGTTCAGTCCGGTGGCGTGGACCGAGGGGGCATTTCTGGATGAGGAGGGAAATCCACTGGAGGATGGTGCGTGGGACCAAAGCCTGAGCGTCCTGATGCAGGACTTCAACGGGGATGGTGCTCCGGACATTTATGTATGCAGTGACGCTTCGGGGCCGGATCGGTTCTGGATCAATGACGGTGGGGGACGCTTTCGGGCGATCCCGACCCAGGCCATCCGGACGACCCCTTATTTCTCGATGTCCGTGGCGGCTGGGGATTTCGATCGGGACGGTTTGGTGGACCTGTTTGCCACGGACATGTTGAGCCGAGAGCATGTTTATGTGCTGACGCAGAAGGGGAACATGCATGAGCAGTTGCGGTTGCCGGGGGATGACAGGATGCGGGAGCAGGAACGGCGGAATGTTTTGTTGCGCGCAAGGGCTGATGGGACTTACGCCGAGCTGGCCTGGTATGCGGGCATTGCAGGTTCCGAATGGGCCTGGAGTTGCCTGAATCTGGATGTGGACCTGGATGGCTGGGAAGATTTGCTGATTAGCAACGGGCATCCCCACAATTCGGATGACATGGACACTCGCGAGAGGATTCGCAACATGGGGCGGCTGGGGGTGGCGGAGTCCAGGCAGACCACCTTGTTGTTTGAACGACTGGCCACCAAGAACCTGGCTTACCGCAACAGCGGTGATCTGACCTTTGAGGAGGTTGGTGACAGGTGGGGGTTTAACTCGCGTCGCATTTCTCATGGGATGGCTACCGGTGATTTGGATGGCGACGGTGATTTGGACGTGGTGGTGAATTGCTTTCAGGAGCAGGCCTCAGTTTTGCGGAACGAGGCCTCGGCAGGGCGGGTGACTGTGAGGTTGCGTGGCAAGGCCCCGAACACGCAGGGGATCGGCGCGCGGATCCGGGTTTCAGGTGGTCCGACAATTCAGGAGCAGGAGATGCTGGCAGGCGGCCGTTATATGGCAGGGGACCAGCCGTTGAAGGTGTTTGCGGCGGGAAAGGCGTCCAAGGTCAGCATTGAGGTGATCTGGCGAAGCGGTGTTCGCAGTGTGATGGCGGACGTGCCGGTCAATCGACTTTACGAGATCACGGAACCGGCGATGCTCAACGCGGTGAAGGCGGTTGTTCCGGGTGAAGCGGCGTTCGCCGGAAAATCGCTTTTTTCAGATGTGAGCGAGCAGGTTCCCGCACGGCACCAGGAGGTGCCCTTTGACGACCTCCTGCAGCAACCGCTGCTTCCGTATCAACTCAGCCGGTTGGGGGCGGGACTGGGATGGGTCGACCTGGATGGTGATGATGTTGAGGAGTTGGTGTTGCCCGGGGATATGGGTGGGGAGGTTGTGGTGATGCGATGGGATGAGGCGGGGCGGCAGTTTGTCGCGCTTCCCGATGTGGGTGATCGCTTGATGGGAGACGGCATGGGGGTGGCCTTATGGACCACCGATGCCGGGGACGGCCGGTTGCTGGTGGGCATGGCAAATCCGGTAGCGGGCGACACCGTGTCGGGTGGGGTTGGTTTTGTATCTGTCAAGGATGGTCAGGTGCATGGTCCGGAGCTGGCGGAGACTTGGGATGTGTGTGCCGGGCCGGTGGCCGTGGCGGATGTGGAGGGCGACGGCGATCTCGATGTGTTTGTGGGTGGGCGGTGGAGGCCGGGGCGGTATCCTGAGCCGGTCTCCTCCAGGTTGTATCGACAGGAACAGGGCAGACTGGTGCCGGATACCGAGACCGGGGTGTTGTTTCATCAGCTGGGCATGGTCACCGCCGCCTGCTGGGCGGATATTGACGGCAACGGTTCCAGTGACCTCTTGGTGGCCTGTGATTGGGGTGTGGTGAGACTTTTTTTGAATGACCGTGGCCGGTTGAGGGATGCGACTGCGGAGTGGGGACTATCCAACTATCGTGGGTTATGGTCCGGATTGGGGGTGGGTGATTTCAACGGTGACGGGAAGCTGGATTTCGTTGCGGGAAATTGGGGTTTGAACAGCCCTTACCGAGCTTCGGACATCGAACCTTTGCGTCTCTTGTATGGCGATTTCGAGGGGAGGGGGTTGGTGGACTGTCTTGAGGTCTATGAAGTTGCCGGGCTGGGATTGGCGCCACGGCGGGATCTGGACGTGGTGGGCGCGGCGCTACCGAGTATCCGGGGACGGTTCACCTCCCGGAAGGCCTATGCTGAATCCACGATTCAGACGATTCTGGCGGACGATTTTGCCCGCGCCTCTGAGTTGACGGCGACCACGCTGACCAGCTGTATCTTTCTGAACCAGGGCGGCGGGTTCCAGGTGCGGCCCTTACCGGAGGAGGCGCAGCACTCAGTGGTGTTTGGGGTGAACGTGGGAGACCTGGACGGTGATGGTGACCAGGACCTGTTCCTGAGTCAGAACCTCTTTGCTACACAGCCCGAGTTTAAACGCATGGAGGGCGGTCAGGGCCTGGTGCTGGCCGGTGATGGGCAAGGGGGATTCAGCGCGATGACTTCCGTGCAGTCTGGTATTGCAGTCTATGGCGAACAGCGGGGCTCCGCCCTCGGTGATTATGATGGGGACGGTCGGCTTGATCTGGCTGTGGCCCGGAATGGTGGTCAGATCGCCCTGTTCCATAATGACCTGGCGCAACCGGGGCTGCGGGTTCGGCTTTCCGGTTCGACCGGGAATCCAGTGGCGGTGGGAGCCTTGGTGCGTGGGGTGTATGGCGTCCTGCAGGGGCCGGCCCATGTGGTTACGGCAGGCTCAGGTTATGGATCTCAGGATAGTGCGGTGATCGTTCTGGGCAGGGATGGCAGCCAGCCCGACCGGATTAGGGTTCGATGGCCTGATGGCAAGTGGACCACGAGCGATGTTCCGTCGGGTGCGGTCGAGGTCGTGATCCGCGAGGACGGTGTGTCGCCGGTTCGCGATTCCCGGTGACTGGAGGAAGCTCATCTTACCGCTGGGGTGCGGTCGTCTGGGATTGCAGCTTGGCCAGTGCCTGTCTGGCTGGTTCAAAATCAGGTTTGAGCCGCACGACAGTGGAGAATTCCGCAATGGCTTTTTCACGCTGTCCCAACATGTCCAAGGTGTTGGCGAGATTGTAGTGGGCCTGCCAGTAATCAGGCTCCAGTTCGGAGGCGGTGAGGAAATGTTGGCTCGCGGCCTCAATCTCTTTGTCCATCAGGAGGGCGTTTCCGAGATTGTTATGGGCGGAGGCGTAGTCGGGGAGCGATTCGATTGCGGCGTGGAAATGGCTGACGGCTTCCGAGCGTTTGCCAAGTTTGAGGAGGAGGTTGCCCAGATTATTATGAACCTCGGCATATTCGGGATAGATCTCCAGGGCGCGTTCATAGGAGGCGATGGCCTCCTCCGTGCGGTCGAGGCGTGCAAATGCAATTCCGAGGTTGTAGTGCGCATCCTCGTCCTCGGGGAGCAGCTCAGCGGCGCGCTGGTAACGCTTGAGGGCTTCCTCCGGTTGGCCCTGTTGCAGGAGTCGGTTGCCTTGGTCAAGTAGGGCAGCCCCTTCATCCTCAGGATCGGCTGATGGCGCGGGTGCCGGGGTTAGAACGGGAGCAGCGGCAGTCGCGGTTGCCGGGGGGGGCTCTGTAACCTTGGAAGGGGAGGGTGTGGTTGGGGGAGGGGAGGATTGCCTGGCTGTGGTGCCTTTGGGTGATGGAGTGCGAAGCAGCAGGCTTAGGGCGATGACGATGGCTGTGGCGATAGCGATGCCGATGATCCAGCTGGAGGATCCCTTTTTGCCGCGAGCGGATTGGGGCTTTGAAGTCCTTGAGCGTTGGTGGCGGCCTGAGTTCATGGGGAGGGAGCTTAGAGGATGGTGTGAATGCAGCAAACCGCATTCTTGGAGGCCGTTCAAGGTGCTGGCCTCAGGAGTCCGTCACGCGTGAGCGCGAAGGAATCTCCTGTCGAGGGGAGTGGGTAATCGATTGTGGTATCGTCGGGCCAACGCACCCGGACAGCAGTGGGCCTCGTGCTGCCGCTGAGCAGCAGGGTGGAGCTGTCTTGCGACCAGTAGCCGGAGCCTGCAAGCACAGGTTGAGCCGGCCCCTCCCGGGCATCGAACAAGGCCCGCACGATGGAGCCGACGCCGGTTGGGTTGCCGGTTGGCCCTTGCAGCATCATGCGGATTCCGGGGGTGGCGGCAGTATTGCGGTAAAGCTTCGTCTCGTCGTTATGCTGGGTGACGATGAGATCCAGCCGTCCATCGTGGTTGTAGTCGGACACGGCACAGCCACGTTGTTGCCCATAGATGGCGATGCCACTGGCTTGGCCTAGGATGGGATTGAAATTGCCGGTGCCATCACCCTGCAGGAGAAGGCCGCGCCCGGCATCGTAGCGGGCTGTCTCAGGTTCTACGCTGAAGAAGTTCTGGGCGAGGAATAGGTCGGTATGTCCATCTCCATCGAAGTCTGCACAACTCACACCGAAGACCGGGGCCAGCTGGGCGTCGATCGGGAGGGGGGAGAGTGTGAGTTGGTTGCCGTCATTGAGCAGAATCACGCTATCCAGGGTGGCTGCCTCCAAGTACTTGAATCCTGGCGCAAACTCACCCAGGACGGCATCGATATTAGCGCTTCCATATGCGGCATAAGTGGGAAGCTGTTCAGCGATCCATGGAAGCGCCCGGGTGATGGAGTCGTAATCGCGCCACGGTGCGTAGTCCTGGAGGGTGGGTTCGAAATGGGCTTCGACCAGCTCGAAGCGATCGGCGCCCACGTCGGCGTAATAAACCCGGAGGGGGCGGCTTAGGAAACGTTGAAAGCGTGTGTTGCGTCCCCAGTTGCCTGCAACCAGGTCCAGTTTGCCGTCCTCGTTGAAGTCGCCCACACCGATGCTGTTCCACCAGCCGGTGAGGGTTGAAAGGGGGGCGGTGGCCCTGTTGTTGGAGCGGACGACAGGAGTCCACTCCCGAAGCTCCTTGTCCTGGTAGCGGAATATGCGCAGCGGACCCCATTCAGCGGCCACGATCAGCTCAGGGAGTGCATCGCCGGTCAGGTCTGCCCAGGTGGCACTGCTGACCATGCCAAGTTCCAAGGTCTGGCAGGGCTTGAACTGAAGGATGCCACCTGAATCGATTCTTCCTGCGAGGATCGCGGACGGGGCGGCCTCGGGATAGCGGCCCGGGGTGTGCCTGGAGCCGATGAAGAGGTCGAGGATGCCGTCTCCATTGAAGTCGCCCAAGGCAAGCGGACCTTGCGAGGATTCGCTGGAGAGAACCGGTAGTGGTGCTGCGTTGGTGGTTAAGGGAATCGCGCAGAGGGCCGTGGTGGTTGCCGCGATCGGATTCGGGTGGAGTGCAGCGCCCAGCAGAATGGCCGTCGAGTTCGAGCTGGCGCGGGTGGCGATCAGCGCACCGAGGGATTGGGAGGGAGCTATTCCTGAAGGGGTGGAAGCGAATGGAGAGAAGGATTGTCCGTCTTGATTTTTCCAAAGGCTTAGCGGGGCATCTGTGTCGTTGCCGGCCAGGAGGAGGTCGTCCCATCCGTCCAGATCGATGTCGTACCAGGTTGCTCCGGGTGCGAGCGTGCTGAGCCGGCGTGACAGCAGGGGTTGGAATGAGAAGTCATCCACATGGGTTTGGATGTGTCGGTGTGTGAGGCTGTTGCTTGCGTCTGCGAACCAGGTCGTCGGATCTGTAGGGGCAGGGGCAGGTGGCTGCAGGTCGGTGGCTTCGTCAACCAGCACAAGGGAGTTCGGCGGAACATTGGTAAGGACTGTGCGCCATCCCTGACGCCAGGTGACCTCGATCGTGAGTGTCCCGGTCGTCTCTCCTGCAGCAAAAGTACGTCGGGGTTGGTCGCTGGAGAGGTAGCGCCCCCCGGCCATGATGGATTGGGACTGAGCGACCGGGCCTCCGGTGACCCGGATGCGGGCGCCGATGCCGTGATGGTTGGGGTTACGGCCTCGGAGCTCGACGGCCACCCTCGGGGCTGAGGAGTCGTTGCGAAAGAGGCCGGCTGCATTGTTGAGACGGTTGACGACCACATCCATGTCCCCGTCATTGTCGAGATCTGCGAGCGCCATACCCTGCCACGGGCCGGCCTGACCCAGTCCCCAGGTCCGGGTGAAGTCGGTGAAGGTCAGGTCATGCTGGTTGCGGTAGGCGAGCACCGGGGTGTCCAGCGGGGGGAAGTGCCGCCATGACCGTATTCTCCCCTCAGGGGAGTCGTCTGGAGGGATGCCGCGCTGTTGACGCAGGGCATCGGCATCCTGGACGTCGTGAAAGTTCCCGGTGGGGATGAGCACGTCCTCCCATCCGTCGAGGTCAACATCCAGAAAAGCACAACCCCAGGCCCATTCGGTGTAATCCAAGCCTGACAGGTGGGCGATATCCGCCCAGGTGTTGTCGCCTCGATTGAGTTGCAGCGTGTTACGGGCGATTTCGGGACGGAAGGCCGGATCATCCAGAGGCTGGTTGACGATGCCCTGCATCATGTTCGGGCGTTGTCGGTGTCGCCATGCATGGTTGCGGCTGACCATATCCGTGACGAAGAAATCGTCGTAGCCATCGCGATTGATGTCGGCGACGTCCATGCCCATGGAGGAGACAGCCTGGTTACGCAGTGAGTGTGGGGCGGCCTCGCGGAAGCCGGAGGATTGTTCATTTAGCCAGAGCCGGTCCGGCCAGTAGAAGAAGTCATTACAGACGTAGATATCCGGGAGGAGATCGCCGTTAAAGTCGCGGAGCATGACGCTGAGGCCCCAGTCGGTTGGGAGTTCGCGGAGCTTTTTGCCCTGGTGATCGCGGAAGGCTGCTGACCAGGAGACGGGGGCGAATTGTCCTTTGCCGTTATTGATGTAAAGAAAGTCGCGATCACCCCGTTCCATGACTTCGACACCACCGGCCCTGGGTGTGACCACCACGAACCGGTCGACCGGGGAGACGACAATCTGGCCATTGACGCGCTTGGCTTCCACCTTCAGGTCCGCGGGGCGGTCCATCCAGGTGTTGGTGCGGTAGTTGGTTACATAGAGGTCGAGATCCCCATCGCCATCGATGTCGGCCAGCGCAGAGGACATTGCGCCCAGTTCGCGGTTGAGTCGGCTGGTCTGCTCTGTGAAGCGGCCGGAGCCGTTATTGATGAAGGTGCGAGTGCCCGTGCCGAGTCCGTTGACCACGAGGTCGGCATGGCCGTCGCCATTGAGATCGGCAAAGTTGGCTCCGGTGGAGTATTGCCCGGGGCAGGCGACGCCGGAGTTGGCGCTGATGTCCTCGAAGTGCCAGTTGCCGAGGTTGCGGTAGAGCTGGTTATCCCCCTCCAGTCGGCAGAAGTAGATGTCGCAGAGGCCGTCGTGGTCGATATCCGCGAGGGCCACGCCGGAGCCATTGGCGAGGTTCCGGTTGAAAGCATTGCTGACTTCGCTGAGGTGATTAGTAAAGCGGACGCCGGTATTGTCGGGTGCAGTGAGCGTGAAGCCTGCAGTCGGGCCTGGTGGGACGGGGAGCGGGTGGATTTGTGTTTGTGCCGAGGCGGGTCCGGGCAGGAGGGAGGCGATGCACAGCAGGCAGACGGGTCCGGGTGTGCGGGTGTTTGTTGCCTTGCGGAGATATCCCTGGAATCGGCGGAGGCACATGGATTAGGGGCGTGGTCCGGATTGGGTTTGGGAGGGCAAGCGGATTGTCAGTTCATTGCGGCCCGGGCGGACGGGTGTTTGCGAGATGAGCCCGTTGGGCCAGCGGACTTGGACAAAGGAAGGTGGAGTCTGGAAGCCCAGGACCTGCACGTTGCTGTCTTGGGACCAGTATCCTGCTCCGGCCTTGATTTCACGGGCCGGGCCCAGTTGTGAGGTGTAGCCAAGACGCACTACAGCACCGACGGCGTTGGGGTTTTGCGGTGGGCCGAGGAGCCGGATACGGAGTCCGGGTTTGGCGCGGCTGTTCCGGTAGAGCTTGGTTTCGAAGCCATTCTGGGCGACGGCGAGGTCGGTGCGTCCGTCGAGGTCGTAATCCGCCACGGCAGCGCCTCGCTGGTCGCCATAGATGAGGAGGCCGCTTTCCTCACCTGAAACCGGCTCCAACCCGCCCTGGCCATCACCCCGCAGCCAGAGGCCGCGGCCTGCATCGTTGCGCATGGTAAAGGGTTGGACAGTGAAGAAGTTTTGTCCGAGGAAGACGTCCTCATTGCCATCGCCATCGAAGTCGGCGATGCAAACGGCCATGGCGGGGGACCACTGGGCCTCTGCGGGAAGGGGGTGGGGTTCGAAGTGATCGCCTCGATTTAAGAACAGCGTGGTGGTGAGCGTGTTGGCTTCAACTTTGCGGGCGGTGTCGAACAGGGGCTCGAGCATTTCGCTGATGCTGATCCGTGCGAAGGCTGTGTGCGAGGGGTATTCGTGCGGGAGCGTGGGCATGGCCATCCCAAGGTGGCCCAGGCTTCGTTCGGGGACCTCCTTGCCAAGCTGCGGGTCATGGAGGGTCTCGATGATTTGAACAACTTCATTTTCCAGAAAGTCCCCGTAGTAGATTCGTCGGGGGTATTCGGTGGAGGCACGGTAGCGGGTATTCAGGCCCCAATTGGAAGCGATGATGTCCTGCAGCCCGTCGCCGTTGAGGTCGGCAGTCTGGACGCCGTTCCACCAACCTGTGTTCCGGTCCAGCCCGAGTTCCGCGCTCACATCCTGAAACGTGCCGTTGGTGTTGCGTAGGACCCTCACCGGTCCCCATTCGCAGGCGAGGATGAGGTCGGGATCATTGTCGTTATCGAGGTCGCTGAACGCAGATCCGCTTACCAGCCCTACGTGGGCGAGCGAGGACAGGCATCGCGAGTCCAGACTGAGTTGGCCGTTGTGGTTGGTAAAGAGAAGTGAAGTCGCAGGTTCCGGGTAGCGGCCGGGAACGCACCGTCCACCCACAAACAGATCGAGATCGCCATCGCCATCGATATCGGCCAGCGACATGGGGCCGGTGCTGGATGCCTGTCCGGGAGTGGGTTGGCCGATGCTGCCGGACTGGGGGTTGAGAAGCAGTGTCACTGAGCCTTGCTCAAATCCATCTTCATAATTGGCGGAACCGGCGAGGAGTGCGGGGGGAGCGCCGGGTTGTGGCCAGCTCAACAATGCAGTTGTATCGCGCGGCATGGACGCATTGAACGGAGGGTTTGTGAGTGGAAAGAAGCCGCCTTTGCCGTCGTTGATCAGCGCTGACACGGATCCATCCTGGCCGGTGCCGATGACAAGATCATCGCGGCCATCGAGGTTGAGGTCGGCCCAGGAGATTCCCGGGCCGAGTTGGCTGAGCATATTGGGGAGGAGCGGTTGCCGGGCGAAATCCTGGAAGGCGTTCTCGTGGTGGCGGTGCCGGATGAGCGGGCTGACGTCCTCGAACCACGGCGGGGCTGGAGGTGAGGAGGTGGTTGGGATGCGGGCGTTGTCAGTGGCTTGCTGGCGGATGGAGTAGAGGTGGTTGGGGAGAGCGTTGGTGATGATGGTTTGAGTGCCGTTGCGCCAGGTGATCTCGACACTCAGATTGTTGGAGGTCGCGGCGAAGGTCCGGGTCGGCTGGTCGGATGAGAGATAGCGGCCCCCGGCGATGATTTCCTGTGTTTGTGCCGGTTGCGTTCCGCGAATCTGAATGCGCGCCCCGACTCCCCTTGAGTTGGCTCCCTTGCCCTTGAGCTGAATGGCGATGCGCGGTTGGGTGGCATCATTCCTGAAGAGGCCCGGGGCCTCATTCAGGTTGTTGCAGATCACGTCCATGTCGCCGTCATTATCGAGGTCCGCCAGGGCCAGGCCCTGGGTGATGCCTGTCCGGTTGAATCCCCAATGATCCGTGGTCTCCTCGAACTGGAAGCCGCCAAGGTTACGAAAGCTCAGGTTGGGAAGACGAAGGCTTTCGAAGTCGAGGAACATTCTGGAGAGTTCACTGGTGGGGGTGTTGCGTGAGGCCACGGCGGATTCCACGTGCCTGCCCAGGTCGAAGTTCTGGAAGTCACGAAGCATCCCGTTGGGAATGAGGATGTCTTCATAGCCATCAAGGTCGACATCGAGCAGGACTGGATGCCATGACCATTCTGTGGCTTCGAGCCGGGCATAGTGTGCGATCTCGGCGAAGGTGCCATCCCCACGATTGGCCTGCAGCGTATTCTGGGAATACTGCGGGCGTGTGTCGATAATCCCGACCGGGCAGAACACCGGGGAGACACCGGCGACTTGGATTTTGCGGTTGCGGGGTTCACGGCTAACCATATCGACCGAGTAGAGGTCGATATCCCCATCGCGGTCGAGGTCGCCGAAATCCACGCCCATGGAGAAGCTGGAGACGTGGCGCATTGCAAGGCCGGGTAGGGCTCTAAAGTGTCCGGTGCCGTCGTTGATCCAGATGCGATCGGGCGGGTGCAGGTCGTTGCAGACATAAAGGTCCGGGGCTCCATCCCCGGTGAAGTCATGAAACCTGACCGAGAGCCCCCAGTCCCGGGGAGGCGAACTCAAGGCTTTCCCTTCCTCGTCGGTAAAGCGTCCGTCGGTGAAGGAAGCCGGGGAGAAGCGGCCTTTTCCGTCATTGATGTAGAGGAAGTCCGGTTCACCGTATTCGATTACCTCACCGTTTAGGGCAAGGTCGAAGCGGTTGGTCAAGTCCGGCCGGGTGGTAGGTTGTCCGTCCACTTCAACAATGACCGGTCGGCTGTCGATCATCTGGATTTTGAACTGTGTCGATGGACGGTCGAGGATGGTGGTGAGACGGTAATTCACCACGAATAGGTCGAGGTCGTCATCGCCGTCGATATCCGCCAGCGCCATGGACATGCTGGCGGAATTGCTGGCGACACCGTTGTCTTCAGTGCTATCCTGAAAGTGCCCGCTGCCGTCGTTGGAGAAGATGCGTGTGCCGTGGCCGAGGGAATTGACGAGGAGATCCAGGTCGTCGTCACCGTCGATATCCGCGAAGGCAGCGGCGGTGGAGTCCTGTCCGGCGCAGCTGAGGACGGGCTGGTTGGTGACTTCCAGGAACCGGAAGTTGCCCAGGTTCAGGAACAGTTTGTTGTCGGAGTCCAGGCCGCAGAAATAGAGGTCGCAGAGCTCGTCGCCGTTGACGTCCCCTGCGGCGACACCCGCACCGCTCAGGAGGTTGCGGTTGAGTGTGGCGCGGTCGTCGGACAGGGCATTGGTAAAGCCGAGGTTCGAGCTGTCCGGTGTAATGGCGGTAAAGCCGGCGTTGTTGGAGGATGCAGCGGTGAGCGGTGCGGAACGGTAGTGGCCGTGGTCTGTCCAGGGGATGGTGTTGTCTGCTGCCGGGGCTTGGAGGTGGCTGATCAGGGCGGCGGCGATGAGGGCAGCCGTTCGTGGGGTGCTGCGGAGTCGGTGATGGCCGGTCGGTTGGGGTTGATGCGGGGGCATGCGGACTTGGGATATCACTGCTTGCGGGGAATCAGGGGATGGTCTGGACCGTGCCGGTGATATCGACCCTGATTTCCCGGGTATCGGTTTTCAGCGGTGTAGTGGTGGTCCGGCCTCCGGGCCAGCGGATATGGAGCTGCCCGGGGTGTTCCTTGTGGCCAAGGACGAGAGTGCTGCTGTTCTGCGAACCGTAACCTGAACCCGCCTGGATCTCGTATGCAGGCCCCGTCCGGTCGCCTGCATACACGAGACGTACTGCAGCCCCGATGGCGGACGGATTCCCCGGGGGGCCCGTGAGCTGCACCCGCAGTCCCGGGGTGGCACGAGTGTTGCGGAACACCCTGGTGGCGGCCCCGTTTTGGGTAATGGCGAGATCAACGCGTCCATCCTTGTCGTAGTCTGAGACCGCACACCCGCGTTGTTCCCCATAGACGGTGATGCCGCTCTCAGGCCCGGGGATCGCCCGCAGGTTGCCTGAACCGTCTCCCTGGAGCCACAGTCCGCGTCCTGCGTCCTGGCGGATGCGGTCCTTGGCAACGGCGAAGAAGTTCTGGCTGAGGAAGACATCCTGATTGCCGTCGCCGTTGAAGTCCGCCACACAGATGCCCATGGCAGGGGCCAGTTGGGCTTCCGGCGGGAGGGGTACTGGTTCAAAAGTGTCACCCCGGTTGAGGAAGGCCATGGAATCGAGCGTGTGGATCTCGACCATCGAAGCATCATCCAGCATGTCCTGATAGATGTCCTGGAGCGTTGCTGCGCCGTAGGCTTCGTAGTTGCCAATCTGGTCCTTTAGCCAGGGCAGGGCCATTCCCAGCGGCTTGAGTCCTCTGCCCGGCAATTCGCGGCTCGATACAGGGTCGATATAGGCCTCAACGATATCGATTACATCGTCACCATCCATGTCCTTGTAGTACAGGCGACGGGGGGATTCCTTGGTGGCGGTGTAGGAGTTGTTGCGGCCCCAGTTTCCGGCGATGATGTCTGGACGTCCGTCGTTGTTCAGGTCAGCCGTGGCGATCCCATTCCACAGTCCATGCAGTCCGGTCATTCCCATTTGAGCTGTCGCCTCTTCAAACGAGCCCTGTTGATTGAGGAAGATTCGGACGGGGCCCCATTCTTCGGCCAGAATCAAATCACAGTCTCCATCGCTATCGATGTCCGAGAAAGTGGCGGCGGACACGAGGCCGAGTTTCTCGAAGTGTTGGGCGAGCTGCAGGCGACCTGCCTGGTTGACGAGAAGAATGGAGTCGGCTGGCTCAGGGTAGCGTCCCGGAACGCAGCGTCCGCCAATGAAGAGGTCGATCATTCCGTCGTTATTGACGTCGGCCAGGGCAACCGGGCCGGCGCTTCCTGTCTGGCCCATGACACTTTCGCCTGAGGCTTGGCGGTTGAAATCATAGATGCGGAGCCATCCGCCCTGGTTGCTGCCGTCCTCGTAATTGGACGAGGCGGCGAGCACGACACCGCCGGAGGCGGTAATACCTGCGAGGTCGCGGGTCAGGGGGCGTTGCATGAAGGGGAGGTCGAAGGGTGTGAGGGTGGTGCCGTTTTCGTTCCTGAAGGCGCCGAGGCGTCCGCCGGCACCGCTGCCGATAACGAGGTCATCCCAGCCATCCTTGTCGAGGTCAGCCCAGGCTATGCCCGGGCCGGACTGGCTGAGGCGGCGGGGGAGCAGGGGTTGCCGTGCGAAATCGTCAAACGCTGTTTCCGTGTGGGAGTGCTGGAACGAGGTTGCCTCAGTGAACCAGGGCTGAGGCTTTGGTGCATCCTGCTGTTTGACCGGTGGCGAGTCGGGTTCCTTGATGAGGTATGCATGGTTGGCCTTTGCGTTATTGAGGATGGATTTCCTGCCGCTGGGCCAGAGGACCTCGATTGTATGGCTGGCACTGAGGTCCGAGCGGTTTGCCGCGAACACGCGGAGGGGTTCGTCACTGGACAGGTAGCGTCCTCCGGAAATGACTTCCTGGCTCTGGCTATGGATGGGGCCGCCCTGGACCAATATGCGTGCGCCGATGCCGTGGGTATTGGGTGCACGGCCTTGAAGTCGCACGGTAATGCGCGGAGCCTTGCTCCCGTTGCGGTAAACGCTGGCAGGCCCGTTGAGATTGTTCACCACCACATCCAGGTCGCCATCATTGTCGAGGTCGCCCAGGGCGATGCCCTGTGAGACCTCACCCGCAGTGAAGCCCCACCGTTCACTGTAATCTTCGAACTGGAGATCTCCCCGGTTGCGGAATGCCACATTGGGCGTGTCAAAGCGATCAAACCGGGCCCGCAGGTAAAGCTGCTCAAGGCGAGTCAGGTTGCCTTGGGACTTGGCTGCCTCCGCTGCCTCGATGACATCGGCATTCATCATGTCCCTCTCGTGCCCGGTGGGGAAGATGACGTCCTCGTAGCCGTCCAGATCAATGTCGAGCAGGACCGGGCACCACGTCCATCCCGAGGCTTCGGCATGCGCAAAGTGGGCGATCTCGGCGAAGGTTCCGTCGCCACGATTCAATTGCAGGGTGTTGGCGGAGTATTGCGGCCGGTCATCGATGACCCCGATTTCAAGCACGACGGGAGGCACGTCCCCGATGCGAAGCTGCTTTCCGGCGTGGGTCTGCATCATCATGTCAGAAACGATGATGTCGTCGTGGCCGTCCCGGTTTAGGTCGCCGAAGTCTACACCCATCGAGAAGATGCTGGTGTGGCGCAAGGCGAGTTTCGGTGACTGACGGAACCGGCCGGTACCGTCGTTCATCCAAAGTTGGTCCGGAGAATCAAAATCATTCGCGACATACAGGTCTGGTGCACCGTCCCGGTTCAGGTCGCGGAACATGGCAGACAGACCCCAGTCATAGGGAGGTGCCGCCAGGGGTTGGCCTTCGCTGTCGATAAAAGTGCCGTCAGTAAAGGGCACTGCCGTGAACAGCCCTGCTCCGTTGTTGCGAAGGAGAAGGTCGGCCTCCCCGTGTTCGATGATTCTACCGGAAGGGGCGATCGTGAACCGTCCAACAAGATCGGGGTCGGTCGTCGGCCGTCCTTCGTAGGATACGATGACTGGTTTGCCGTCGACGGTGCGGCCGTTGATCCTGGCCTGCGGACGGTCGCGAATGGTCTCAGTGCGGTAGTTGGTGAGGTAGAGGTCGAGGTCGCCATCGCCGTCCGTGTCGGCGAGAGCGGAGGTCATCCCGGCTTTGCCCGGGTTCACCGGGCTGGATGGTGCCGGGGTGAACTGACCCTGGCCATTGTTCAGCAGGAGATGTGTCCCCTGGCCAACACTGTTGACGATCAGGTCAAGGTCTCCGTCGCCATCAAGGTCAGCCAAGGTTGCCCCGCTGGAGGCGAGGTTGCGCAGGGCAGTGCGGGATGCCTCTGTGATGTCCTCGAATTTCCAGTCGCCAAGGTTGCGGAACAGGGCGTTGTCAGTGTCGATGCTGCAGAGGTAAACATCGCAGAGCCCGTCTCCGTCCACGTCACCCAGGGCGACCCCGGCTCCGTTCAGGTAGATTTGGTTCGTGATGTAGCGTTCGAGGGCGAGCTGGTTGGTAAAGTGGAGGCCGGTGTTGGTGGGGCTCAGGAGCTCGAATCCATCCTTGCCGTTGCCTGATGGCAGGACCGGGGTGCTCCGGAAGCCATCCTGTTCCTGCCCGTTGGCTGGTGCGGCGATGGCGAGGGAGGGACATATCAGCGTCAGGCCGACGATGTTCCGCAGGACCTGCTGATACCCGGCGTGGCCCTGGGGTTTTCGGCTGCGCTGGTCGAACCGGGCGCCGGGGGTTAGGATGTGGCCCGTTGGGGGGCGGTTGTGCTGACCCAGTCTGGAATTAA
>JBMTVN010000006.1:0-37690 GCA_049451415.1 Limisphaerales bacterium
TGGGAGTCATGGAGCAGATCATGCCCTCCATGCGTTTGAATTCCTTTTCACTCTTGCTGAGGTCCGCCTGCTTCATGGCTTCACCCGCCCCGGGCAAGAGGCTGACGATGTTTTCCAGCGGGCCGAGCTTCTTCATCTGGCGCAGTTGTTCGAGGAAGTCGTCCAGTGTGAACTGGCCACGGCGCATCTTCTCTTCAAGTTTCTGCGCCTGGTCGAGGTCGACGGCTTCGGCGGCTTTTTCCACCAGGCTGACGACGTCTCCCATGCCGAGGATGCGCGAAGCCATCCGTTCGGGGTGGAAGGGTTCGAAGTCCTCGAGCTTTTCACCGGTGCCGACGAACTTGATAGGTTTGCCGGTGACCGATTTCAGGCTGAGGGCGGCACCGCCGCGAGCGTCACCGTCCAGCTTAGTGAGGACCGAGCCGGTGATCTGGAGGGCCTGGTCGAAGTGGGTGGCCACGTTCACCGCTTCCTGGCCGGTGGCGGAGTCGAGGACCAGGAGGATTTCCTGGGGCTTGACGAAATCACGCAGGCGGACGAGCTCCTGGACGAGGGGTTCGTCGATCTGCAGGCGGCCGGCGGTATCGAAGATCAGTGTGTTTCGGAGCGTGGCCTTGGCGTGGTCGAGGGCTTCACGGGCGATCTTGAGGACATCTTTTTCGCCATGGCGCGCAAAAACCGGGATATCCAGCTTCTTGCCCAGCGTTTCGAGCTGGTTCATTGCGGCGGGGCGATAGACGTCGGCCGCCACGAGGAGAGGTTGGCGTCCTTGTTTGAGGAGGAGTCGGGCGAGTTTGGCGGAAGAGGTGGTTTTGCCGGAGCCATGGAGGCCAACCAGCATGAGGCAGGCGGGATTTCCTTTAATTTCTATTCCGGCATTGGCGGAGCCAAGCAGACCCACCATTTCATCGTGGATGATTTTGATGATCTGCTGGCCGGGCTGAATACTCCTGACTACTTCAGCCCCAAGGCTTTGGGTCTTGACGCGTTCGATGAAGTCGCGGGCGACCTTGAAATTGACGTCGGCATCGAGAAGGGCCATTCGGACTTCTCGAAGTGCTTCAGCCACATTAGTTTCCGAGATTTTTCCCAGGCCCCGCAGGTTGCGGAAGGCTTGTTGGAGTTTACCGGACAACGTATCGAACATGGGGGCAAGGTAGGAGGATGGTTTTGAACATCAAGCAGCAAAAGAACACTTGCACGTCTTTGGAGGCACTTGGTAAAGCCTGCCCCCTGTTTTCACTATGGCCAAGGCTCTAATCATTGCTGAGAAGCCCTCGGTGGCCGGGGATATCTCCCGGGCGCTGGGTGGTTTCAAACGCCAGGACGACTTTTATGAAAGCGAGGAATACGTCGTGGCGTCAGCCGTCGGCCACTTGCTCGAGCTCCAGGTTCCCGAAAAATATGAGGTCAAGCGGGGCAAGTGGACTTTCGCGCATCTGCCGGTGATTCCGCCGCATTTTGAGCTGAAGCCGATCGAGAAGAACGAGAACAAGCTCAAGGTGCTGAAGCGGCTGATCCAGCGAAAGGACATTGATACCCTGATCAACGCCTGTGACGCCGGACGTGAGGGCGAGCTGATTTTCCGGAACATCGTCAAGCACACGCGCAGTCCCAAGCCGGTGCAGAGGCTTTGGTTGCAGTCGATGACTCCGGCGGCGATCCGCGAGGGTTTTAGCCGGCTGCGCAACGACGAGGAAATGCGGCCGCTGGCTCACGCCGCTGAGTGTCGTTCTGAGGCGGACTGGCTGGTGGGGATCAACGGTACGCGGGCCATGACCGCGTTCAATTCCAAGACGGGCGGGTTCCACCTGACGACGGTGGGGCGGGTTCAGACTCCGACGCTGGCGATTGTGGTGGAGCGTGAGGAGCGGATCAAGGGCTTCAAGGTGCGGGACTACTGGGAGGTGCACGGGACGTTTGGGGCTGCTGCGGGGTCTTACACGGGCCGGTGGTTTGACGAGAATTTCGCGAGGGTGAAGAACGGGGATCCTGACCAGCGGGCTGAGCGGGTGTGGGATCGGGAGCGGGCTGAGGCGATTCGGCAGAAATGTGAGGGCAAGCCGGGGGTGGTGACGGAGGAGAGCAAGCCCACGACCCAGTCACCGCCCTTGCTTTATGATTTGACGAGTCTGCAGCGTGAGGCGAACGGGCGTTTTGGTCTTTCAGCGCAACGGACGCTTCAGCTGGCGCAGGCGTTGTATGAAAAGCACAAGGTGATCACCTATCCGCGAACCGATTCACGGGCGCTGCCG
This sequence comes from Limisphaerales bacterium, assembly GCA_049451415.1. Taxonomy (GTDB): domain Bacteria; phylum Verrucomicrobiota; class Verrucomicrobiia; order Limisphaerales; family JAHDYP01; genus JBMTVN01. Next base: position 2,256 of record JBMTVN010000006.1, read on the forward strand.
GAAGACTATCCGGCGACGGTGAAGCAGACCTTGGGGATGTTGTCCGAGGCGGAGGCCTATGCCCCCTTTGCTGAGCGGATCCAGGCGGAGGGCTGGGTGCGCCCGAACAAGCGGGTGTTCAACAACGCCAAGGTGTCCGACCACTTTGCCATTATTCCCACCACGCAGCGGCCGAAGGCATTGGCGGACATGGAGCTGAAGCTTTACGACATGATCGTGAAGCGGTTCCTTGCGGTGTTTCATCCAGCGGCGGAGTTTCTGGTGACGACGCGCATTACTCGGGTGGAGGGTGAGCCCTTCAAGACCGAGGGCAAGGTGATGGTGGAGCCCGGCTGGCTGGCGGTTTACGGCAAGGAGGCCCAGGATCCCGATAGTCCGAGCCTGGTTGCGGTGACATCCGGGGAATCCGTGCTGACTGAGGGGGTGGAGATTCGTGATTTTCAGACCAAGCCACCGCCGCGGTATACCGAGGCGACCCTGCTGACGATGATGGAAGGTGCAGGCAAGCTGGTGGACGACGAGGAGCTGCGTGCGGCGATGAGCGAGAAGGGGCTGGGCACGCCGGCGACGCGGGCATCGATCATCGAGGGTTTGCTTTACGAGAAGTACTTGCTGCGTCAGGGGCGTGAGCTTCAGCCGACGGCGAAGGCCTTCTCGTTGATGGCGCTGCTGCGGGGGTTGGAAGTGCCTCAGCTGACTTCGCCGGAGCTGACCGGGCAATGGGAGTTCAAGCTGCGGCAGATTGAGCGTGGGCAGCTTGAGCACACCGATTTCATGGGTGAGATCAAGTCCATGACCGAGACCATTGTGGAGAAGGCCAAGGGTTACGACCACGACACGATTCCCGGCGATTTTGGCGAGCTGCAGTCTCCCTGTCCGAAATGCGGATCGAGGATCAAGGAGACCTACAAGAAGTATCAGTGCATTGGTGAGGCCTGTGATTTCTCGTTGTGGAAGATTGTGGCGGGTCGGCAGTTTGAGCCGGAAGAGATCGAGGAGTTGCTTCAGAAGAAGCAGGTTGGGCCGTTGCAGGGATTCCGCAGCAAGATGGGCCGCACCTTCAACGCTGTGATCAAGCTGACGGAGGATTTCCGGCCTGAGTTCGATTTCGGCCAGGACAAGACTGGCGAGGGTGGTGGCGAGAACGGTGAGAGTGCTGCGCCGGACTTCTCGGGGATGGAGCCGGTGACGGCTTGTCCGAAGTGCGGTGCCAACGTTTTTGAGAGCGGCAACTTCTACATGTGTGAGAAGTCGGCAGGCAAACCGCGTCAGTGTGATTTCAGGTGCGGCCGCATTATCCTGCAACAGCCGATTGAGAAGGCCCAGTTCCTCAAGCTGGTAACGGAGAAGAAGACCGATCTCCTGACGAAGTTCATTTCCAAGCGTGGTAGGCCTTTCTCGGCGTATCTGGTGCTGGATGCTGACAAAAAGGTCAGCTTTGAGTTCGAGCCCCGCAAGCGTGAACCCAAGAAGGCCGCGCCCAAGGACGCTGCTCCCAAACCAAAGTTGGATTTCACCGGACAGGAATCGCTGGGGGCGTGCCCGCTTTGCAAGGGGCGGGTTTTCCAGAGTGAGACCGATTATCTCTGTGAAAATACCCAGCAGGACAAGCGCGCCTGCAAGTTCAAGGCAGGGAAAGTCATCCTGAACCAGCCGGTGGATGTGGAACAGCTCAAGAGCCTGCTGACGCAAGGCAAGACAGCTCTCCTTGAAGGGTTCATCTCGCGTCACGGGCGTCCTTTCAAGGCCTGGCTCGTCCTGCAGGATAAGGGCAAGGTCGGGTTCGAATTCCCCGAGAAGGAGTCGTGATTCTCCTGCGCGCATCGCAAGAGCCCGGGTTGCTCGAACGCTTGAAAAGTGAACTCGAGGCGGAAGGCATCCCGTGCGAGATGCGGAATATCTTCACGTCCGGACTTTCACCGGAAGTGCCCATCACGGATACCACCCCTGAACTGTGGTTGGTCCGGGACGAGCAGCTTGAGCAGGCCCGCAGGATTCTGCGTGACCTTCAATCCGGCCCTCCGACAAATGGGCCGGCCTGGACGTGTCCGCAGTGTGAAGAAGCCCTGGAGCCACAATTCAGCTCCTGCTGGAAGTGCGGGGCTTTACGGCCCCAGTGAGGGCCCGCGTTTGCCAAGAGGGTCAGCAGGGATTCCCGGTTCCTGACTCTGGTTATTCAAACGTCACGACGGATATGGAATGCGGTGGGATGTCGAGGTGTGTGCGACCCTGGTTGAGTTGATGGGGCCGGTTGCTTTGGACTGGCTGGACCCGGGCAGGATTGTCGGCTGAATTCGCCGCACCCAGGGGGGCGGCCAGGACTTCCAGTCTGGCATTGGGTTGTTTTGGTTCAAACCCGCCAAGCTCAAGGTCCAGGACGGTTTTCTCCGCGCTCAGCGATACAATCTGGATGACAAGCCTTGAGTTGTCGTCACTCAACGTGGCGCAGATGTCCAGATCGTCCGTGGAGCCTGACAATTCAGTGGCGACCAGGCGGGGCTGGTAATGGCGCGAGAACATGCGTGTGACATGGCCCGGAGGCTGGAGCCAGGTCCGGGTCGGGTTGAGGAAAAGCAGTCCCTGGTTCCAGCCATTGTCGTTCTGTCCATCGGGCTGCAGGCAGTTGGCCGAAGTGACAATGGGGATGCGGCCATCGCGTGCAATGGTCTGGATGGCAATTGCATTTGCCAGCGCGCGGCGTTGCGTCGGGTTGTTGGCGTTGAGTTCAAACACGACCACGCGGTGACGGGCTCCTTCGGCGATGCTTGCCAATGCATCGACAAACGAGATGGCGCCCTGGAGTGAACCGTCTGGTCGGGGGCCATCGGTACCAACGTGCACATCAAACCAGACTTCCCGGTTATGTTCGCGAGCCAGTTGGAGGATCTTGCGGTGGGTATCCAGGTTGGGGATGCGGGAGGCAGCGCCGGTAACATGGTCCGGATCGGTAACGGGTTCGTAGTAGGCGAAGTCACCCACGACCAGGATCACATTCGGGTCCCTGGACCAGACAGCTTTGGCGATGGGCTCAAATTTGCGCCAGTAGGCATCATCCACGCGTTCTTCGTTACCCAACTGGAGATAGGGCAGCCGGTAGGGTGCCGGGTGTCCGTCGGCGGCCCGGCGTGCACCCCAGACGGTATGGGTTGGACCGGTGGCATATTCTACGAAATCGGCCATGTCTTCGGGGGACTCGCCCATGTTGAAGTCAGGGATGCCGAGGAATCCGGCGGATTCGCATAGGTTGAGGAAATCAAGGATGCCCCAGCCATTGGAGGAATGGGGATACCACCAGCCTTTGTAAGGTGGCCTGGAGTGACGGGGCCCGATCATGTTCTTCCAGCGATAACCCTCGGCGTTGGCCATGCAGCCGCCCTGGCGCAGCACTGTGATGCCTTGTGCGATCAGTTCTTCCGCGATGTCCTTGCGGGTCGGGAGGTTGTTGAAACGTGCCCAGCTTCCGGGCTGGAGGTGGGCATAGCCGAGCGTGAGAGATCCGGGCTGATCCAACGTGACCGTGAAACGGCCGTTGGTATCCATATTTGATGGAGTGAGCTGGAACTGCAGGTGGTTCCAGCCTGAACCGGAGGAATGCAGCCGGGTTTCTGCGTAGCGGCGTGACCCATCGGCATTTTCGAGGGCCACGGAGAAGGGAGTGGGTTTCGCGGAGCGCACCCATAACTCGCCTTCGTAAGGCTTGTCCTTCACCCAGTTCATGCCCCAGTGATTCAGTCCGGAGTTTGAGACCCCGGCGATGCCGCTGCCGGAGATGAAGTTGATGGTCTGGTTTTGGGTTCCGGAGAAGGGTTGTTCCGTGTCCAGCATGAAGTCCGCGTGGACATCGCCGGTGGCAGCGGCCTGCCAGGCGGCGCTGACTGAGGGAGCCTGCAGCGGGTCCAGTGCAAAGGGCAGTCGATGTTCTGTTCCACTTTCCTCAACGACCAGACCGCGAAACTCCGCAGGACGCTGCCACGTGCGCAGACCCACTGATCCGGTGGCTAGCGCATGATCGCGGTCGCTGTATTCAAGCAGCAGACGATGGGAGACGTAGATCTGGAATGTCGCCCCGGTGCGGTGAACGGCGAGAGGGATCCAGCGGCTTAGGGGAACCTCACAAGCCACTTCGCGGATCGGTTCCCAGTTGTTGCGATGTCGACCCAACACCAGGCGTCCGGATGTATCCAGGCTGATTTCGTATCCGGTGAATGAGTCGGCACCGGGGCGTGCATCCAGCACGCTGAGGATCAGCCCCGCGTTTCCACCTGATTCCGCATCGAACCTGACTTCGACGCGCGTGATTCCGTCGCGGTAACGAGGCCTTGAGGAGATGATCTTGTGGCCTGGTCCCGCCGTGCCTTGCAGCTTTCCGTCCGCCACACTCCAGGCGCCGTCGATCACTGTGAAGCCTTGAATCCCCCGTCCTGGCGGCGGTTCCTCGAAGCTCTCGCCAAAGATCATCTGGCTGTCGATGCCTCCATAGATTTCGTGATTTACGTCCTCAATGCAGGCACCGGTGAGGTAGGGGGATATCCGATGCTGAATGCGGTCGGCATGGACTGTTAGCTTGATAGAGCCCGCAGCTTGCGGGGCGGGTGTGAAGAGGCACACTTGGATGAGGCAAAGCAGGAGAGGTAGACGGGTCATGGTGAGGCAGATCCGATAGACCAGTCGAGGTCGTTTGTCACGCTTGGGCGAGAGGGGGTTTGGTTCAAAGCAAAGCGCCGCAACTCATGTGCCATGGGTTTCATGGGCCATTGCTTTTTTCATCCCGTTTTGCGTCGGAGCGAAGCGTGTTTGCGGTTGCGCGTTTAATCACGAAGCGGGTCCCGCAGAGTACGGATTATTGGGACACCTGTCCCAATAATCCGTACGGTCTTAAGCGGTATTTGCGGTCTGGTGTTTGCGGCATGTTCTGTCAGGTTGGTGGGATCATGACCACAAGATTGCGTGTTGCGAGTTGGTGCCTTGTGTTGATGGCGACCGGGGTCGGACAGATGCTTGGCGGGGCGGGGAGGATTGTTCCGGGAAAGCAGCATCCGTGGTATTGGGAGCAGGGAGGGAGGCCGGTCGTTTTGCTGGGTGGCAGCAACGATGACAATCTCTTTCAAGATCCGGACGTGGAGGCGCAGCTGGATTTGATGGCGGAGGTCGGGGCGAATTATGTGCGGAACACAATGAGTGATCGCCCCGACAAGGGTTTCGAGTTGTATCCTTTTCTCAAGTTGCCGGAAGGGAAGTATGATCTGGACCAATGGAACCCTGGGTATTGGCGGCGTTTTGAGCGGTTTCTGTCCTTGGCCGGGGAGCGGGGTATTGTTGTGCAGATTGAGATTTGGGACCGGTTTGATTATTGGGGTCCGAACTGGGAGAAGCATCCCTACAATCCGGCGAACAACATCAACTACAGCTATGAGGCGTCGGGGTTTGTTGGGGCGTATCCGGATCATGCAGGCTCGAACAAGCAGCCGTTTTTTTTCACCACGCCTGGGCAACGCAACAACCGGATCGTGCTTCCTTACCAACAGCGTTTCGTGGAGCGGATGTTGGAGGCATCGCTGCCGCATGGTCACGTGCTTTACTGTATGGACAACGAAACTTCCGGCGATCCGGCCTGGGGAGCTTACTGGGCAAATTTCATTCGTGAACGGGCCAGGGCGGCGGGGCTTGATGTCAGCCTGACAGAGATGTGGGATGACTGGAACCTGCGCGGCCCGCAACATCGGCAGACGTTGGATCATTCCGAGTTGTATGACTTTGTGGATGTCTCGCAGAACAACCACCAGAAGGGCCAGGTCCACTGGGACAACTTCCAGTGGGTGAGGGAGTATCTAGCGGAGCATCCGAGGCCGATGAATACCGTGAAGACCTATGGTGCGGACGGGAACAAGTTCGGCCACACGGACCGGGATGGTGTGGAGCGCTGGTGGAGGCATCTGGTTGGGGGTGCAGCCGGGGTGAGGTTTCACCGGCCGGATTCGGGTCTCGGCTTATCTCCCTTGGCGCAGGGATGTGTCCGTGCAGCGCGCAAGGTGGAGGGTCTGGTTCCGTGGTGGTCGTTGGAGCCGGCGCCGGAGGTGTTGCGCGATCGTGACGACAACGAGGCGTATGCGGCCGCGAAGCCGGGCGGGGCGTATGTGGTTTACTTCACTGATGGAGGTTCGGTTGAGCTGGATGTGAGCGGGGGTGAGGGGCGCTGGCAGGTTTGCTGGGTTGAGATTCGCACCGGTGAATGGGCAGGGAAGGAAGATGCCGGGGTTGGGGGATGGGTGAGGCTGAACGCGCCGGGCAGCGGGCATTGGGTGGCGGTGATCCTGCCCGATTAACCTGGAAAGGGAAGGCCTTCTGCCGGGAGCGCGCCGCAGCGCTGTGCTAGCCCGGGGGCCAGGTCATCTGGCGGCCACCGATCAGGTGCACGTGGAGATGCGGGACGGCTTCGCCGGCATGGGGCCCATTATTGATGATGAGCCGGTAGCCGGTGCTTTCGATGCCCAGTTTCCGGGCGATCTCTGCGGCCTTGAGAAGGATGTGGCCGAGGGTAGCGTGGTCTTCGGCGGTGGCTGCAGCGATACGCGGAATGGGTTTGCGCGGGACCAGAAGCACATGAACCGGTGCCTGGGGCTGGATATCGCGGAACGCAACAACCAGTTCATCTTCGAAAACAATATCACCGGGGATCTCGCGGTCGGCGATCTTCTGGAAAAGTGTCTTGCTCATGTGGAGGGACAATGGATTACCGCACGACCAGCACGCACTGGCGGTCCTTGGCCTCGTGGTCAAACCAGGAGCGGAGGGAGTCCACAATTTGGTCCTGCAGCTTTTGGCAGCGGTGACTCCAGCGTCGTGCTCCTGCCAGCCGCTTTACGCAGCTGCGCAAACCACTATAACGGACAGCGTCCGGTGAATCAGCGAGCTGGCTGCGGAGACTCGTGCGGAGTCGGGAGAAGAAAAACAGCTCTGCTCCTCCGTCCGGTCCGCTGGCGAGTGTGCGAAGGTCGATGGTGGGGCCGGGGACGGGGTTGGTTTCGACGATGGTTTCACGGACGTCGAGTCCGAAGCCGCGGAGTACCTTGGCGAGGGCTTCGGCAAACTCGCCGACCGTGACGCAGGTTTTATGGCATTCCACCTTGAAATGATGCAGCACGGCGGAAGCGGCCTGTCGAAGGAGGTGGGGGTCGATTTCCGCAGCGGACTCACCGACGAGTTCCACCGCGACAGATTCGACTGAACAAGGGATGAGTTCGCCTCGTGCGGTGGCGAAGACCAGGGCATCCGAGTTGAGTTGGATCATGGTTCTTCCTCCAGGTTTTTGACTGCCTGAACGAAATCCGTTGCCTCCTGGAACTGCCGGTAGACGCTGGCAAAGCGCACATAGGCGACCTTATCCAGCTTCTGCAGTTCATTCATGACTCGTTCACCGATGATGCTGCCGGGCACCTCGGATTCATAGGCATCAGCCAGATCCGTGCAGATACGGTCGACCAGATTCTCGACCGTTTGTTTGCTGACCTGACGTTTCTGGCAGGCTTTACGGATTCCGGAGAGGAGTTTTTCCCGGGAGAACACTTCGCGGCGTCCGTCCCGTTTCACAACCATGAGACCCTCGTGTTCGATTTCCTCGTAGGTCGTGAAGCGGAAGCCGCATTTCAAGCACTCGCGTCGACGACGTATCGTGGCTCCTTCGCGTGAGGCGCGGGAGTCGATCACCTTATCATCGAGGCATGCACACTTTGGGCACCGCATAACAACCGGCCGGATCTACAGAATCCGGTATTTGGAGGTAGGTAGCATACAAAATCTTGTGGTGTCAAACTTGGCGGGCAATTTTGTCTCGCTTCAGATCCTTCACGCGACCGCTTGAGATCTGTGAACCATCCAGCTAATCTCTCCCGCATGGTGCATGCTCCAGGCTTTTTGAAGATGGTCAATGAGGCGCGTCCGAGGGTGCGTGAAGTGACGGTGGACGAGGCGCGTACCCGCCTGGCGCAGGATCCAACGGCCGTGCTGGTGGATGTGCGTGAGGATTCCGAGTGGATGGCCGGCCATGCTGAGGAGGCGGTGCACCTGGGGAAGGGCGTGCTGGAACGGGACATTGAAAAGGCCATCCCGGATCCGGAGAGGGCTGTTTACATGTATTGCGGCGGCGGTTATCGCTCGGTGCTGACGTGCGACGCGGCGCAGCGGATGGGTTATCAGAAGGTGTTTTCGATCATCGGCGGGCATCGGGCGATGGTCGCAGATGGGTGGCCGATGCGGACTGACTAGGAGGGGAACAGGCCTCGATCATGTTTAGGGTCTTGTGTAGCGCTACTTTTATGCCTAAATTGCTACGTCCTGGACAATTTGTGGTTACTGTCCAGCTAAGGCGTTTTGCTTTGCTGCCATGACCGACGACTACAAACAGCTGGTTGAAGCCCTGCAGAACTCCTCGCTTTTTCAGGACTATCAAAAGTCCTTTAGCGAAGCGACGGGTCTACCGGTGATCCTCCGTGCGGTGGAATCGTGGCAGCTTCCATTTCACGGTCAAAAACAGGAGAACCCGTTTTGTTCGCTGGTTGCGCAGCGCAGCCGGACCTCGGCTTGTTGTCTGCAGGTTCAACAGGAATTGGCAGACAAGGCAGTGGAGTGTTCGGAGTCCACCGTTTGCCCGTTTGGGCTGACAGATTCGGCGGTTCCGGTGCGGATGGGGGAGAAGGTTGTAGGATATCTGCAAACCGGGCAGGTCTTTCGCCGTCGTCCGACGGAGGGGCAGTTCAAGCGGGTTTTGGGTTTGGCCCGGCGTTGGGGTCTGGAGGTTGAAGAGCAGCAGCTGCGTGAGGCTTACTTCAGCGGCAAGGTGCTGGAGGGGCGTCAGCATGACCATATTGTCCGGCTGCTTTCGATTTTCGCCCAGCATCTGTCGCTGATCAGCAACCAGATCGTGGTGCAGCAGAAGAGTGTCGAGCCTCCGGTGATAACCAAGGCCAAGGAATTCATTGCGGCTCACCAGACCGAGGATCTGACGCTTTCGCAGGTCGCCAAAGCGGTCAACACCAGCACCTTCTATTTCTGCAAGATGTTCAAGAAGGTGACCGGGCTGAACTTCACTGATTACGTCTCCAGGTTGCGGGTGGAGCGTGCCAGAAATCTTCTGCTGAACAAAAACCTCCGGGTGAGTGAAATCGCCTACGAGGTCGGTTTTCAGTCCCTCACGCATTTCAACCGGGTCTTTAAACGGATCCTTGGGGTTTCTCCCACGCAATACCGCGCGAAGCTGCCGCTGCGCTGAATTCTGATCGACGCCCGGCTCCTTCGTTTTTCACGCACACATTGCATCGCAGCCATCGGGCCCGGAACACGCGACCGGTGGCTAAAAAAAACCCTCCACCCTGAGCTGGGGGAGGGGATGTTGAATTGGAGGTCCTTGGACGCCGAAGCTGTCCTAGCTTTTCTTGCGCACGAACGTATGGGTGGCGTGGCCGTAAAAGGCTTCGGCGCATTCCATGATCGTTTCGGAGAGCGTGGGATGCGGATGGACGGAAAGCGCCAGGTCTTTGGCCGTGGCGCCCATCTCGACTGCGAGCACGCCTTCAGCGATCAGTTCTCCGGCTCCTTGTCCCACGATACCCACACCGAGGATGCGCTCGGTTTCAGGATCGATGATGAGTTTGGTTATGCCTTCCGGACGGTCGAAGGTCAGGGCGCGACCGGATGCGCCCCAAGGGAACTTGGCGACTTCGACCGGGATGTTTTTGGCCTTGGCTTCGCTCTCGGTCAGGCCGCACCAAGCCAGTTCGGGATCAGTGAACACGACGGCCGGGATGACGAATCCGTCGGGCCCGGCATAGCTGCCGTTGATCACTTCCACGGCGATGCGTGCTTCGCGAGTGGCCTTGTGCGCCAGCATGATTCCGCCCGCGGCGTCACCGATGCAATAAATGGAGGGATCGTCGGTCTGCTGCTTGTCATTGACCGAGATGAAGCCTTTGTCAGTGCGTTTGACGCGGGTGTTTTCGAGGCCGAGATCGTCACAGTTGGGTGAGCGTCCGACGGCCACGAGTACGCGGTCGTAATGTTCCTCGGATTTCTTGCCGTCGAGCTCCATCCCGACTTTGATTTGTTTGCCGGCGGTGGCCATGCTGAGCACCTTGGCCTTGAGCCGGACCTCGCTGAAGTTCTTCTTGGCGTAGGTGAAGATCGGGCGGACCAGATCGGGATCGGCGCCCATCAGGAGGGATTCCATGAGTTCGACCACCACGACCTTGCTGCCCAGGCTGGCATAGACGGTGCCGAGTTCCATACCGATGTAACCACCTCCGACAACGAGCAAGCTCTGGGGTATGTCCTGGATGTTCAAGGCTTCGGTGGAGGTCATGATGCGGGGGTTCCCCAGATCGAATGCTTTGGGGATTGCCGCCTTGGATCCGGTGGCGATGATTGCCTGCTCGAAGCGGATGAACTTCTGCCCTTCCTCCGTCTCAACACGCAGTGTGTTGGAGTCTTCAAAGTGGCCGCGTCCGTTCCAGACATCGACCTTGCGCATTTTCGCCAGGCTGCCGATGCCCCCGGAGAGGCGATCGAGGATGCCTTCCTTCCAGGTGCGCAGTTTGTCCACGTCGATGGTGGGGTCGGTGAAGGTGATGCCGCGGTGGGAGGATTCCTTTGCTGCGGTGACGAGGTGGGTGGCGTGGAGCAGGGCCTTGGAGGGGATGCAGCCACGGTTGAGTCAGACTCCGCCGAGCCGTTTGTCCTGTTCCACCAGGATGACTTTTTTGCCGAGGTCAGCAGCATAAAAGGCCGCCGCGTAGCCTCCCGGGCCCGCGCCCAGAACCACAACTTCAGTAGTGATGAGATCCATAAAATTAGAGCTTCAATGCTTCTTCCGGAAACTGCTGGATGGACTGCACGAGGTCGACCATGAAACGCGCGGCGGAACCGCCATCGATGGCGCGATGGTCGTAGGAGAGGGCCATGGGCATGAGCAGGCGGGGGACAATCGCATTTTCGTGCACAGCGGGTTTCAGTGCTGCGCGGCCGAGGCCAAGGATGGCGACTTCGGGCCGGTTGACGATTGGGGTGAAGTGGGCGCCTCCGATACCACCCTGATTGGAGATGGTGAAGGAGCCTCCCTTCAGGTCTTCCAATCCGATCTTGCGATCACGGGCCTTGGCAGCCAAAGCCTCTACGTCCTGGCAAAGCTGGAACACGCTCTTCTTATCGACATCGCGGATCACGGGCACGATCAGGCCGGCGTCGGTATCCACCGCGAGTCCGAGATGGAAGTAGTTCTTGAGGACGAGTTCCTGGGTGGCTTCGTCGAGGCTGCTGTTAAAGAGGGGGTGTTTCTGGAGCGTTTGCACGACCGCGCGCAGGATGATCGGGGTCATGGTGAGCCGCGTGCCTTTGGCCTCGTAAGCTTTGGCGTGGCTCTTCCGCAGGTCGTTGAGGCGGGTGAGGTCGGCGTCATCGAACTGCGTGACACGCGGCGTCGCCAGCCAGCTCTCGGTCATGCGTTGGGAAATCGTCTTGCGGAGGACTGAGAGGGGTTTGCGTTCCACCGGGCCCCACTGGCTGAAGTCGATTGACTCGGCTGGAGGCAGTGCCGGGCCGGGCTTTGCGGCGGATGCTTCTTTGCGTTGGAAGGCGATGCGCTGGAGGAGTTCGATGTAGGTGCGGATGTCCTCCATGCCGATACGACCACCGCGCTGGGTTCCACGAACGCGGTGCAGGTCGATGCCGAGTTCCTTGGCGAGGCGACGGATTGCGGGGGCTGCGGCGATGGGGGTTTCAGATTTCTGGGGAAGCTCTTCCACCTCCTCCCCGGCGGACGGGCGGGCGGGGGGGGCCGGGGGGGCCGGCCGCGACTTGCTGGTGGCCTTGGCCGCGGTGCTCTTGGGCTGGGCTGCGGGTTCTTCTGCCGGGGCAGGAGCGGGTGTCTCAGCCGCGCTGCCTCCGCCCAGCCTGACGAGGGTGGCGCCCACCGAAACGCGGTCGCCTTCCTTGACCAGTATGGCGTTCACAGTTCCGGCGGCGGAGGCGGGAATGGGGGCAACGGCCTTCTCGTTTTCCAGTTCCAGAATGGTTTGGCCTTCGGAAATGGAGTCGCCAACCTGAACCAGGATGCTGACTACCACTCCGGACTCTGCTCCCTCACCCAGCTTGGGCAGTTTAATGTCCATATCGCGAAATCTTAATGTCGACTGAAGCTAGTGCAAATTACGGAACGTCTGCCAGTAAGAAATCTGAAGCTCTTCTGCGCCGTGATCGGGATTTTGCATCGGCTTTAACGATGGTAGAGGGGTTGCTTGTGTGCGGTTTGGGTGTTGCCGATGGTGACGACAGGAGAGTGGTATTTGATTAACGTTAACGTGAATTTTTTAAGGTGAGTCGGGAGTCGTCAGGATGTTTTGTGGATTTGTGGGTTTTCTGGCAGGCGGGCATGGTCCCCGAGGTTGACAACGGTCATCCGCTCCCCTGAATTCGTGAGGTGCCGCTGAGAAAACCACGACTACACGCCGAGCTGGACTTGGGTTTGGCCCAGCCTGGGAAGGTGGAGAGGGCTGCTACGCGGGTCCGGGATTTAAGGGAGGAGCTTGCGGCCTTCCGGGACTTTGGCTCGGAGTCCATTTGGAGTGAAACCGTGGTTTCCGGGGAGAACGGGGACAGGACCGCGGTACCAACCTGCACGAACGAGTTTTGGACTGCGCGGCAGCGGCAGGCCAGCTCGCTGCATGAGATTTCCTATCGTGCCTGTTTCAAGCCCCAGCTGCCGCGCTTCTTTATTGAACGTCTGACCGAGCCCGGCGAGCGGGTTTATGACCCGTTCATGGGGAGGGGCACCGCCCCCTTGGAGGCGGCCCTGCTGGGGCGAGTGCCCGTCGGCAATGATATCAATCCACTCAGCCAGGCGTTGTGCCGACCACGCCTGCAGCCGCCCGCTCTTTCTGATGTCGCCGAGCGTCTGGAGGGGTTGGATTGGGACTGCGACACCGAGCTGCGCGAGGATTTGATGGTGTTTTACCATCCTTCAACCCTCCGGCAGATTATGGCGCTCAGGCGCTATCTGATGCGGCGACGAGAGGCTGGAGAGCTGGATGGCATCGATGACTGGGTGGCAATGGTGGCGCTGAACCGGCTGACTGGACATTCCCCGGGCTTTTTCTCCGTGTATACGCTGCCGCCCAATCAGGCGACGTCCGTGCAGGCTCAACGCCGCATCAATGAAAAGCGCGAGCAGACACCTCCTGAGCGCGATGTTGTTCCCATCATCCTGAAGAAGTCCCGTCAGCTGCTGGGCGATTGTGATGCGGCGACCCGGAGCGTGCTGACACGGGCTGCTGCTGAGGCCCAGTGGTTGACTTGTCCTGCCGACAGGACGCCTTCCATCGAGTCAGGTTCGGTGGCCCTGGTGGTGACTTCGCCGCCGTTCCTGAACATTGTTCAATATGCCACCGACAATTGGCTGCGGTGCTGGTTCCTGGGATTGGATGCCAAGACAGTTGCCATCAGTACGCCCAGCTCGGTAAAGACGTGGCAAGGGATCATGACAAATGTGTTCCGTGAACTGGCGCGCGTGTTGAAGGCCGGTGGCCACGTTGCCTTCGAGGTAGGTGAGGTCCATCGAGGCGGCACACGTCTGGAGGAGGCCGTGTTACCCTGTGGCTTGGCGGCTGGTTTAGAGCCGCATGTGGTGCTGGTGCACGCTCAGGAATTTACCAAGACCGCCAATTGCTGGGGCGTGGACAACAACAGCAAAGGAACCAACACCAATCGCATCGTGGTGTTCCGCAAACCCGGTCATTGAAAAACTCCCCCTCTGGCGGGGCCCGGTTGAGTCGGGCTTTCCCCCTCAAAAAACTGGGCTAGATTGGCGCCGATGCCGAAAAGCAACTTCCAACAAGTGCTCCGCTTGCGCGGGGTCAGGCAAAACAACCTCAAGGGCTTTGACCTTGAGTTGCCATTGCGGCAGCTGATCGTGGTCACGGGTCTCAGTGGATCGGGCAAGAGTTCGTTGGCGTTTGATACCCTGTTCGCCGAGGGTCAGCGGCGTTACGTTGAGACCTTCTCCCCCTATGCCCGGCAGTTCTTCGATCGTATGGACAAGCCGCGGGTGGACCAGATCGAGGGAATCCCGCCTGCGATTGCCATCGAGCAGCGCAATTCAGTCCGCAGTACGCGTTCAACTGTGGGCACGATGACCGAGCTGTGCGATTACACCAAATTGCTCTGGCCACAGGTTGCCCGGCTCCACTGCCGGCAGTGCGGACAACCGGTGGGAAAGGACACGCCCGCGAAGATTCGTGAAAGCCTGCCCGCAGCAGGAGAGGTCATGGTGACCTTCGACCTCCCCCTCGCTGCCAAGCTCGGGCTGGGGGAGTCCCTGGAACTGGTGGCACGGCAAGGCTACCAGCGGCTCTGGCATGCAGGCTCCGTCCTGCGTGTCGAGGAAGCCGAGGCCGCTCTGGCGAAATCAACCGTGGAGACGCTTACCGTGATCCAGGACCGCATCCGCCTCGGGGCGGGATCACGGTCCCGCCTCGCGGAAGCAGCCGAACAGGCTTACCACTTCGGCAAGGGACGTCTCACTGTATGGCTCAAGACGGATTCTGGCTGGGAGGCCCGCCGCTACTCTCAGCATCGTCACTGCGCTGAGTGTAACCTCGATTACCGGGAGCCCGTCGCCGCGCTTTTCAGCTTCAACCACCCGCTGGGAGCCTGTCCCGATTGCCGGGGTTTCGGCCGCACCATCGCCATTGATTATCGCCGGGCCATGCCCGACCTGAGGCGGACCCTTGCCCAGGGAGTGGTCAAGCCCTGGCAAAGCGGCACCGGGGCTGAGTGCCAGCGCGATCTGATGCGCTTTTGCCGCTCGGCTGGCATACCCACGAACGTCCCTTTCCGGGACCTTCCGGCGGACCAGCAGAGCCTGGTGGTGGACGGGGACCCGGATTACGGGAAGGACGAGGAGCACGAATGGCCGAGAGCCTGGTATGGTGTCAAAGGCTACTTCCGCTGGCTTGAATCCAAGTCTTACAAGATGCACGTCCGCGTGCTGCTATCCCGCTACCGGGCCTACGTCACCTGCAAGACCTGTCAGGGCGCACGTTTTCAACCCGAGGCGTTGGATTATCGATTGCCCCTGCCCGATGGGCTTACGCTTCCCGGGTTCTATGCGCTGACGGTGCGGGAAGCCCTGGCAACCTTGGATGCGCTGCGAAAGCAGCAGGCCGGCAAGCTCGAATCCGCCCTCCAGCTTGCCTTCGAAGAAATGGAGTCCAGGCTCAGCTATCTCGACCAGGTCGGCCTCGGCTACCTCACGCTGGACCGGCCCACCCGGTCGCTTTCCGGTGGCGAAACCGAACGCGTCAACCTCGCCACCTGCCTCGGCACGCGCCTGGTGAATACACTCTACGTGCTCGATGAACCGAGCGTCGGCCTGCACCCGCGCGATACCGCCCGCCTCGTGCGCGTGCTCGAGCAACTTCGCGACCTCGGCAATACGGTCGTGGTCGTGGAACATGAGTCTGCCGTGATGCGCGCGGCCGACCAGATCGTCGACCTCGGCCCGGGTCGTGGCGCTCAGGGAGGCGAAGTCGTTTTCCAGGGAACGCTGCCGCAGTTGCTCGGTTCCAGGCTCTCGCTCACCGGACGCTACCTTTCCGGTGCATCAGTGGTGGGCGGTGCCCGCCAGCGCCCCGTTCCATTGCCTGACATCGCCTCGCTCATGCTCACAGGAGTAACGCGCCACAACCTCCGCGGTCTCTCCGTCACCTTGCCCCTCCAACGGCTCGTCTGCGTCACCGGTGTGAGCGGCAGTGGCAAGTCCACGCTCGTGCGTGATGTCCTGCACCCTCTTCTGCGCGAGCAGCTCTGCCCGGGTGCGTCCGCGCCAGCCGCGGATCCTCTGGACGAGGACCAGGATGATTCCGAGGCAGCCGACACAACACCCGCCGCAGCCTCCCTCGCCGGAGGGGAAAGACTGGACGACGTTGTGTTGGTGGACCAAAGCGCCATCGGCCGGACACCACGATCCAATCCCGCCGTGTATGTGGGTGCATTCGACGCTATTCGCGATCTCTTCGCGGCGAGCGAGGAAGCCAAACGCCGGGGCTTGGCCGCCGGTGGCTTTAGCTTCAATTCGCCAGCCGGCCAATGCCCGCGCTGCAAGGGTGCCGGGTTTGAGAAGATCGAAATGCAGTTCCTCAGCGATGTGTTTGTGCGTTGCCCGGAATGCGACGGCAAACGCTATCGCCCCCACGTGCTCGAGGTCACGGTGGCACCCCCGGGAGCAGAGAGCAGCGAGGGCTGGAGCATCTCGCGTTTCCTCGAGGCCACAGTCGATGAAGCCGTCGAATTCCTCGGGCGCTTCGAGGAGAAATCCGCCGCCCGCGCTGCTGCCGCACTCAGCTGGCTGCGCGAAGTGGGCCTCGGCTACCTGCAGCTCGGCCAACCAGTGAATACGCTCTCAGGTGGAGAATGCCAGAGGCTCAAACTGGTGGGTGCTCTCGCCGAATCGTCCGCCAAGGGCAAAAGCAAGACGCAACAGTGCCACCGCCTCTACCTGCTCGATGAACCCACTACCGGACTGCACTTCGACGACGTTCGCGTCCTCCTCGAAGCCCTGCAACGCCTCGTTGACCTGGGACATTCGGTCATTGTCATTGAGCATAACCTTGATGTGATCCGGGCGGCCGATTGGATCATTGATCTGGGACCCGAAGCCGGCGAAGACGGCGGCAGGCTTGTATTCGAGGGTACACCGGCGTCTTTGGAGAAGCAGAAGGACAGCCACACCGCCGCAGCTCTGCGCGGGGAGCTGGGACCCCAGCCCAGGCCAACACCCCGCCGCCGCAAACAAAAGGTCTAAACCCGGCTGCACTGCCGTTAATCCGAGCATGCTCCAGGCCGGCCGGTTGTTCTGACGTGGCGGACCTACTCGTCCAACAGCGCTGTGTCGTCGCAGATCGCTCGCCGGACCAGAGTGGCCGCCTCTTCCTCGAAACGCACGGAAGGGACCGAGGGGCCCATCCATTCCAACGACCATTGGAAGTGGTTCTGCACTCCGCAGGTAGTTGGTCTGCTCGATTCCCGGGCGAGCCTCAGCGCCTGAGCCAGCACTCTGCGGATCAATTGCACGTTGCGACGCCGAAACTGCCGGATCTGCCCGGATTCATAGCGCTCGCCACCCGTGAGAAACCGCACGTTCGGATCGCGGTTGAAAGCCGCCTCAATTTCGCTCGAGGCATAAATGCCCGTGGCGTAGCAGTAGACCAGAGCCTTCAGCAGCCCCCGTCGTTCAGGGCCACCGCTGATGGCTGTCACTACCCCGTCCGCCCTCTCTCCCATCGATGCCAAAACGCCGCCCAAAATCCGTTCGGCGTAGTCGCCAACGTGGTGGTTGGCAGATGAGGATCGCTGTTGGGGTGGGTGCAGTGACGACACTTGGGTGGTTCTGGTTTGCATGGGCTGGGTCCGTAAACCGTTGAGATGAATGTCGATTTGCCTTGTTACAGTCCCGTGACGCCGTGGTGAAAGGAGGGCGACACCTCAAAATAAAACATATCGTCGCATCAAGATGACTTGATTTATCTTTTTGCTTCGGCGAGGTTCCCACCCGCGAATCGAAAAGTGACTATGAAGGACAAAGCTCAAACCGCCGACTTGCTCGCCTCCCTGGTAGAACAGCGAATCGTCGTTCTGGATGGCCCGCGCGGCACCATGATTCAGAACCTCAAGCTGAAGGAAGAGGACTTTCGCGGAACTCTGTTCAAAGACCATCAGCGCGATCTCCGGGGCAACAACGACGTGCTCAGTCTCACTCGCCCCCAAGCGATCCTCGACATCTACAAGGCCTTCCTGGATGCGGGCTCCGATGTCATCGGCACCAATACCTTTAATGCGAACCGCATTTCCCAGGCCGACTACGGATTGGAATCGCGAGTTCCCGAGCTGAATATCGCGTCGGCACGGCTAGCCCGGGAGGCAGCCGACGCCTTCATGGCAGCCAACCCCGGCCGAACGGTCTTCGTCGCGGGCGCCATGGGCCCCACCAACCGCACCGCTTCCCTCTCTCCCGATGTGAACCGGCCGGAATACCGCGCCGTCCACTTCGATGAGCTGGAGGAAACCTACTATGAGCAGGCGAAGGCACTGGTCGAAGGCGGCGTGGATATCCTCCTGCCCGAGACGATCTTCGACACGCTCAACGTCAAAGCCTGCCTGTTCGCTCTGGAACGGCTCTTCGATGACCTGGGTTATCGCCTGCCCGTTATGGTGTCCGTCACCATCACCGACGCCTCCGGACGCACGTTGTCCGGCCAGACCGTCGAAGCCTTCTGGCACTCCATCCGCCACGCCAAACCCTTCTCCGTCGGGATCAACTGCGCACTGGGCGCAGCCCAAATGCGACCCTACGTGGAGGAACTGTCCGCCATCGCCGATTGCTGGGTCAGCTGTTACCCGAATGCCGGTCTGCCCAATGCTTTCGGCGAATACGATGACTCCCCCCAGCACATGGCCTCCGTCCTGGCCGAGTTTGCCAGCCAGGGCTGGCTGAACCTCGTCGGCGGCTGCTGCGGATCCACCCCGGCGCATATCCAGGCGCTGGCAGAAACCCTCCGCAACATCGCGCCCCGACGCCGCTCCACCTGCGAGCCCGCACTGCGCCTGAGCGGCCTGGAAGCCCTCACGGTGCGCCGCGAATCCAACTTCCTCAACATCGGCGAACGCACCAATGTCACCGGTTCGCCCCGCTTCGCCAAACTGATCAAGGCCGGCGATTACGAGGCCGCCCTCACGGTCGCCCGCCAACAGGTCGAGAATGGAGCCCAGGTCATCGATATCAATATGGACGAGGGCATGCTCGACTCCGAGGCCGCCATGAAGCGCTTTCTGCACCTCGTGGCGTCCGAGCCCGACATCTCCCGGGTGCCCGTGATGATCGATTCCTCCCGCTGGTCCGTCCTTGAAATCGGACTCCAGTGCCTCCAGGGCAAAGGCGTCGTCAATTCCATCAGCCTCAAGGAAGGCGAGGAAAGCTTCCTTAAACAGGCACGCCTCGTCCGACGCTACGGTGCCGCGGTCATTGTCATGGCCTTCGATGAACAGGGACAGGCGGATAACTTCGAGCGCCGCGTCGAGATCTGCTCCCGTGCCTACAAACTCCTCACGGAAAAAGCCGGCTTCCCCGCCGAAGACATCATCTTCGATCCCAATATCCTCACCGTCGGCACCGGCATGGAGGAACATGCCAACTATGCCGTCGACTTCATCAAGGCCACCCGCTGGATCAAGTCCAACCTCCCGCATGCCAAGGTCTCCGGCGGCGTCAGCAATATCTCGTTCAGCTTCCGCGGCAATAACCCGGTCCGCGAAGCCATGCATTCCGCCTTTCTCTTCCATGCCATCCAGGCCGGCCTCGATATGGGCATCGTCAACGCCGGTATGCTGGCCGTCTACCAGGAGATCCCCGCCGACCTGCTCGAGCGCGTCGAGGATGTCCTCCTCAACCGCCGCCCCGATGCCACGGAACGCCTGATCCAGTTCGCCGAGACCTTCAAAAGCGAAGCCCGCCAGGAAACCACCGAAGCCGCCTGGCGCCAGGGCACCGTCGAAGAACGCCTCGAACACGCCCTCATCAAGGGCATCGTCGACCACGTTGAACCCGATGTGGAGGAAGCCCGCCAAAAGTATGGCACGCCTCTCGCCGTCATCGAAGGGCCGCTCATGAACGGCATGAACACCGTGGGCGATCTCTTCGGCTCCGGCCGCATGTTCCTTCCCCAAGTGGTCAAATCCGCCCGCGTCATGAAAAAGGCGGTCGCCTACCTCGAACCCTTCATGGAAGCCGAACGCGCCGGAGGCGCCCAGCGGTCTGCCGGCAAGGTGCTCCTCGCCACTGTCAAAGGCGACGTCCATGACATCGGTAAGAATATCGTCGGCGTCGTTCTCGCCTGTAACAACTACGAGGTCATCGACATGGGGGTCATGATCCCTTGCGAGCGCATCCTCGAAACCGCCCGCCGCGAAGGTGTCGATATCATCGGCCTCAGCGGACTGATCACGCCGTCCCTGGACGAGATGGTTCACGTAGCCCGGGAGATGGAACGCGAACACTTCAAGGTGCCGTTGCTCATCGGCGGGGCCACCACCAGCCGTGCCCACACCGCCGTGCGCATCGCCCCCGCATACAGCGAACCCGTCGTCCACGTGCTCGATGCCTCCCGTGCAGTGCCAGTCGTCGGCCAGTTGCTGAATCCCGCCTCCAAACCCGCCTACATCCAACGCCTGCGGGAGGAACAGGAGGAAGCACGCACCCGACACTCCGCCCAGCAACAAAAACTCTGGAGCGTCGAGGAAGCCCGGAAGCGGGCCCGTCCGCTCAACTTCGATGCTCCCCCCCAACCCGAGTTCACCGGAGCCCGCCGCTTCACTTCCAGGCAGGACGATGCCCGACCCGGTGACGTGGTGTTCAAACTCGCCGACCTCGTTCCCTTCATCGATTGGTCACCGTTCTTCCATACCTGGGAACTGCGCGGCCGCTATCCCGCCATCCTCGAACACCCCGAACAGGGTGAACAGGCACGCCGTCTTTTCGATGACGCACAACACCTCCTCAAGGACATCCTCCAGCACGACCGCCTCATCGCACGCGGTGTGTGCGGGTTCTTCCCGGCCAATGCCGTGGGTGACGACGTCGAGGTGTATTCCGATGCATCACGCAACCGCCAGCTCGCCGAACTCCACTTCCTGCGTCAACAGATGGTGAAAACCGACGACGCACCCCAGTTCTGTCTCGCGGATTTCGTCGCACCCCGTAGTGATTCCGGGCCAACCGCCCCCGACCACATTGGAGCCTTCGCCGTCACCACCGGCCACGGCCTCGCCGACCTCGTGGCGAAATTCCGGGCCGACCAGGACGACTACAGCGCAATCCTCGCCGAGGCCATTGCCGACCGGCTGGCCGAAGCCTTCGCAGAATGGATGCACCGGCAGGCCCGTATCGCCTGGGGCTATGGGCGCGACGAAAACCTCAGCAACGACCAGCTCATCGAGGAAGCCTACCGCGGTATCCGTCCCGCCCCCGGCTATCCCGCCTGCCCGGATCACACAGAAAAGAACACCCTGTGGCAGCTGCTTAACGTCGAGGATCATACCGGCATCCAGCTTACCGAGAGCTGCGCCATGTTCCCCGCCAGCAGCGTCAGCGGATGGTACTTCGCCCATCCCGAAGCCCGTTACTTCGGTGTTGGTCGCATCGGTGCCGATCAGGTGGCGGATTACGCCAAACGCAAGGGCCTCTCGCTCCCGGAAGCGGAACGTTGGCTGGGACCCAGCCTCAACTATACCCCGGAAAAAGCCTGACCAGCCGGCACTCCGGACGTCGCAACCACGCTCCGGCAATGTTTGGTTTCTGCTTGCTAGAGGACCCGCGGCCAAACACAGTCCTTCGTGAACATTTCGTTCCAGCAGGTCAGGATTTTTACCGGACTCAACTCCAAGGCGCTGAAATTCCTCGCTGATCACGCGCAGGAGCTGCACTTCAACGCTCTTGATGTCGTCGTCAATGAAGGCGACCTTGGTGACCGCCTCTTCATCGTGCAGCAGGGGGAAGTCCGCGCCTGTCGCAACTTCGCCAAACCAGGGGAAAAGGAACTCGCCCGCCTGAGCAGCGGCGAGTGCTTCGGCGAAATGTGCATCCTCGATACTCTGCCCCGCTCCGCCACCATCCAGGCCATCCGCAATAGCCAGCTCTATTCCATCGATACCATCACGCTCTACGAGTTCCACGTCCATCACCCCTCCCAGTTCAGCGTCCTTCTGATCAACATCGCCCGCGAACTCTCCAGCCGGCTGCGCGAACTCGACAAGGCCTTCGCCGCCCTGCACTGAGCCGGAGCAGCGGGATATACCAGCCCTTCCCGCCAAAAGCCCACTCCCCGCACCCTGAAGGCTTGCAACCCAGCCTGCCAGGACGCAGTCTGTTCAGCATGAAATCCCTCGCCACGTCCTGGTCCTTGCTCGCTCTCGCCCTCACAACCCTCCATGCCGCACCCCACTCTGCCCTGGACCCGCGCCCGCGAGACAGCCGCTGGATGGAACGGCATAACCTCATCAACCAGCGCGTCGCCGAAACCGGCCAGAAATCCCAGCTCATCTTCATCGGCGACTCCATCACCCAAGGTTGGGAAGGCGCCGGTCGCGAGGTCTGGGAACGCTATTACGCCCCCCGCTACGCGCTCAACCTCGGAATCGGCGGCGACCGCACCCAGCACGTCCTTTGGCGACTCGAAAATGAGAACCTCAAGGGCCTCTCCCCCAAGGCCGCCGTCCTGATGATCGGGACCAATAACTCCAACGGCGAAGACAATACGGTGGAACAAATCGCCGAAGGCATCACAGCCATCGTCCAGAAACTCCGCAGTGAGCTGCCCCAAACCCGGGTCGTCCTCACCGCCATCTTCCCCCGCAGCGAAAACCCCACACCCCAACGCGGTAAATTGCTCATGGTGAACCAGATCATCCAAAAACTCGCCGAGGATCCCATGGTCGATTGGATCGACTTCGGACACCGGTTCATCGACACCCAAGGCCGGATCCCCTACGATCTCATGCCCGATTACCTGCATCTCTCCCCCGCCGGTTACCAGATCTGGGCCGAATCGCTCGAACCCATCCTCACCGAGATCCTCAACGGCCACAACGCTCCCAGTCTCTCCGGATCCTGGACCTGGACCACCAACGGCCCCGACGGCCAACCGGTCAGCTCCGCTCTCGAATTACAACAAAACGGAGCCTCAGTCGCAGGCCGCTTCCAGCGCGACGATACCCGCTGGCTCAACATCCAGAACGGCAAGGTCGATGGTAACGCGTTCTCCTGGACGGTGAAGCGCGACCGTCCCAATGGAGGTGAAATGGTCTACGAGATGAAAGGCACCTTCACCACCACCACCATCGCCGGCCAGGCCACCACCAGCATGGACGGCGCCGAGGTCACTGTCGACTGGTCCGCCAAACGCAATTAAGCCCAACCCGCAACCATAACTGCCATGCGAGTCCTCCATACCCTCGGCCTGACCACCGCAATTCTCCTCGGTTCAGCCATCATCGCCACGGCGGAAACCAGCCCACAACCTGCCGTGGAACTCTGGCCCTTCACCGCCCCGGGTGAAGCCAAACAACTCGATCCCGAAACCAATATCTCCAAACCAGGCGAAGGTCTTGTCGGCGGCCGCAGCGTGATCCGGCTCGCCAATGTCTCCCGGCCCACACTCACCGTCTACAGCCCTCCCGCCCACCGCAACACCGGCGCCGCCGTCCTCGTCTGCCCCGGCGGCGGCTACAATATCCTCGCCAATGACCTCGAAGGGACAGAGGTCTGTGAATGGCTCAATACCATCGGTGTCACCGGTGTCCTCCTAAAATACCGCGACCCCCGCCGGGACGGACGCGAGAAACACGACGCGCCCCTGCAGGACGCCAGCCGCGCCATCCGCCTGACCCGCCAGCACGCCAGTGAATGGGGGATCGATCCCAACCGGATCGGTGTCCTCGGCTTCTCCGCCGGGGGTCACCTCGCCACCGTCCTAAGCAACCACGGTGACGCCTCCACCTATGAAGCCATCGATGAAGCCGACAAACTCTCCTCCCGTCCCAACTTCAGTGTGCTCATCTACCCCGCCTACCTGCTTAAAGACAAGGACTCCAGCGAGCTCGCGCCGGAACTCACCATCTCCAAGGAAACCCCCTCCACCTTCATCGCCATTACTGCCGATGACCCGGTCGGTGTCGAAGGCGCCCTCTATTACAGCCTCGCACTCAAGAAAACCGGCGTCCCTCTCGAACTCCATGTCTATCCCTCCGGCGGACATGGCTATGGACTTCGCCCCACCACCAACCCGGTCACAGCATGGCCCCACCGCGCCACAGAATGGATGCGGGCTCAAGGCCTGCTGGAACCTGAACAATCCCGGTAGACGCCAGGCGCCGCTGTCCCTCAGGTATCTTTGGAGGCAGGGACGACCTGCGTTTCGTCCTGTGCACTGCTGACAATTCCGGAACTCAGGAACTCGGGCTGGGGAGGACTCAGGCCCCCTCAAGTGTGGACACCCTACGCCGCCGGTTTCAGGGCGATCGATTGAGGACGGAAGGTGTATGGAGTCCCGCCTTCAGGCGGAAAACATGGAGGTCCAAACCTGGGCCGCGCAACCAGCTCAAGCTCAGCGTGATCGTTTGAAGTCAGCAATCACGCCCTCGCATAGCCAGTTGGCAATGGCCTGACGGTTGTTCGCTTCCACCAGACGCACCTGGTCGCGCGCATGATGAATGTTGCCCAGTTCCATGAACACCAGGGGCGCATCACACTTGTTCAACACATACAACCCCCGCGTCGTCACGGATCCCTCATACCCACGCCCCGGCTGGTTCTCGCGGTAGTTCTGTCGAATGGTGTCCCGCAAGGTCTGAGCCAGTCGCTTCCCCACCACATTGCCGCTCTGATAGTAGAAGAAGATGTCAATGTCCTGGGCCTTGGGCCGCGCATCCACATGCAGCGCAAAACACCGCCTGTAATCAGAAGCCCTGTCTTTCCGATACAACGAGTTCACCACATCCACCCGCTGCTGCAAACGCGCCTTCTGGTTCGCCGGGATGCGCGCACCCCAATAACTCACCTCGTCTGCGTCCGGACGCAAAAAGCGTTCGTCACGAATACCATCGTTCAGGTCCTTGATGATGAAATGCACCTTCGCCCCGTGCTCCATCAACCGACGCCCGAACCGGAGCATGACATCATAGGCATATTCGTCCTCCGACAAGGTATGCCCGTCCAGCTTGCCCATGCCGCCAGGATCCGGACCCCCATGCCCGCTCACCAAATAAATGACCGCACCCTCCAGGGCGTCATCCAGCCGCTCCACAGTCGCATACTTTGAACCAAACAACGGTTCCGATATCTCACGCGAACCTCCCGGAAGCTGATACTTGTGACCCTGAACCAAACTGTCCCCAGGTCCCATACGACCGCTGTTCAAACGACGGAACTCCCCCAAGTAAGCCTCCGGGTCCAACCCGTGCCGACGCAGTAGGCTGTAAATGCCATCCCCCTTCTGAGCCACAACCTCCTCCGCCCGCAACCCGGACGCAGTCCCTGCCATAAGCACCGCCAGCCACACAAACGCAAGAAGTGAACCCCAATGCAGCAGACCGTTTCCGTTGGGCTTCCTCAATAACATCCCGGAACAGTTAAACCATCCGGGCCCGCACATCAAACGGTTTGCCCCGCACCCGCCATGCCACTATCCGGCTCTCCGTCCCGCCCGGGCCGCCACCGGCCCGATACCGGACGCTGCACCGGCCGCCGCGTTCTCCTCCCCTGAAAGGTGTGCTCCCGCCGCTCTAATTCCATCTGCTCCAGCTCCTGCTTCAGCTTCAGGTAACTGTCAAAGCGCGAGCGCTCCAGCCTCCCCTCCGCCAACGCCTCCTGCACCGCGCACCGCTTCTCCACGGTGTGGCTGCAGCTCCGGAAATGGCATCGCAACGCCAGTTCCTCCACATCCGGAAACACCTCCTCCAAACCCTGGTCCGCCATCCACATGTGGATCTCCCGCATCCCCGGCGTGTCAATCACCACACCCCCTTGAGGCAATACAATCAACTCCCGCCACGTGGTCGAATGCCGCCCCTTCGCATCACTCTCCCGAACTTCCAGCGTCGGAAAAATCTCCTCGCCATACAACACGTTGATCAGGCTCGATTTCCCCACTCCCGACGTCCCGATAAACGCAAAGCTGATCCCCTTACCCACCAGGGACCGAAGCTGCCTCAACCCCGACCCCGCCAGTGCACTCACCACCACGACCTCGGCATCGCGCGCAACTTCCTTCGCCTCCTTCGCCAACCCCTTCCCGCCGTCCTCAGACAAATCCGCCTTGTTCAAAACCACAACCGGCTTCACCCCGCCCTCGCGTGCCATCACCAGGAAACGCTCAAGCCGACGCAAGTTAAACGACTGGTCCAGCGCCATCACCACAAAGGCCACATCGACATTCGCCGCCAGGACCTGCTCCTCCATCCTGCGCCCCGCTTCCTTGCGCACCAGTCGCGTCTGGCGTGGAAGCACCGCATGGATGACCCCGCGTGAACTCCCCTCACCAGGCGTGACCTCCACCCAGTCTCCTACCTTCGGCAACAGGGAACGATCCGTCAGCCGATGCAGCATCTTGCCCGGAACCACGGCCGGCCCCGTCCCCCGTTCGGTCGATACCACATACGCATGCTTGTCCTCCACTACCACCCTCCCCGGAATTCCCGTACGCACCCCGGCCTCCGCCCATGCGGCCTGCCATCGCACCGACCAGCCCAATGCTTCCAGTTCCATAAACGCGCGCAGTCTGCACCACACCAACCCGCCCGTCCATCCCGACAAAGTCCGCCCCAACCAGCCTTCGCAGACGCGCAAAGCCCGACCGCAAACCCAACTTCACCCGCCGGCTGCACCGGGCCCGATCCGCAGCATCAGGCGTGGGACAGCTCGTCGTGGAAGCGGAAGGACACCTTGAGGCGCGTGCGGAAGGCGACAATGTTCCCGTTCTCGATCTTGATATCCTGCTCAACGACCTCCGCGATGCGCAGGTCTTTGATGGACTTGCTGGCCTGGGTCAGTGCGCGGTGTGCTGCGTCCTCCCAGGAGGTGGGACTGCTTCCGACGATCTCGATGACTTTGTAGGTATGCTCGGGCATGACGCACTCCTTATGCTTGGGTTTGCTTGCAGGTTGCAGCCCTTCACGGTGCGTGCAGCCAGCCGGAATGGCCGGAACAAGTGAGATGTACAGAACATACTCGGAGTGCTGCCTTCGCGCTAGAGCCAACCCCAGAATGGGCCTTCCGATCCTCCCGCACCCCGACCCTCATCGGCCTTGGCGGTTACCGATTATCGTCGCACATGTGACGATAATCCGTACGTGGTTTTTGGTGTGTTGGAGTTCAATCCCGATTGCGGGCGTGTCTCTGATGGCTTCGCTGGCCTGGGTCAGTGCGCGGTGTGCTGCGTCCTCCCAGGAGGTGGGACTGCTTCCGACGATCTCGATGACTTTGTAGGTATGCTCGGGCATGACGCACTCCTTATGCTTGGGTTTGCTTGCAGGTTGCAGCCCTTCACGGTGCGTGCAGCCAGCCGGAACGGCCGGAACAGAATGCTATGTCACCAAAATGTACCCGGACTCCTGCACCAGCGCCAGATGCCGTGTCTTAGCGGACATTCTCCCCCGGCTATAACGCGACCTCCAAATGCCGCGTGGTCTCATGGCGCTACGGATAATCGCGACACGTGTCCCGATTATCCGTAGCTCGCAACCAAATGAGTTATGGAATTCGAACAGGACCGTTTTGGATGCTGGAGGTGGTCAATTGGTCGGTTAAGAGCGATTCCCGAAAGATGGAGGGTGTATGGAGGCCCCGCTCAGGCGCGCAACCTGCAAAACACATCGTGTGATTCATCAACAGATTATTGGGACACCTGTCCCAATAATCCGTACGGGGTCTTCGGGTAGAGGCTGGTTGCGGGCGGGGTGTCTTGCGGCCTATCCTGCAGAGATGTCATGCGTGCCTGGTCTACCGAAGTGGCTGATGGTTGCAGCCGGGTTATTGTTCGCGGTCCCGTGTGTTGATGAGGGGGTGGCTGAGGAGCCGGAGTTTGCGTTCGGCGTGGTCGCGGATGTGCAGTATGCGGACAAGGAGACCTCGGGTAAGCGGAGGTATCGGGAGTCACTTGGGAAGTTGCAGGAAGCGGTGGAGGATTTGAACGGTGAGAATCTGTTGTTCACGGTCAATCTGGGGGACAGCATTGATGGTCGGGACGAGGAGTCACGGGCCGACCTGAGGGAAGTGACGCAGGTCTTCGAGGGTTCGAAAGCTCCGGTGCGACACGTCATTGGCAATCACTGCCTGGAGTTGGAACGTCGGCAACTGATGGACGCCCTGGGTCTCGCATCCGCACATTATTCCTTTGTGCAGGGGGATTGGATGTTTGTGGTGCTGGACACAATGGACATCAGTCTGAAGGCGGAGCCCGGGTCGGAAGAGTTGGCTGAGGCGGAAGCCTGGTTAGAGCGGGATCCGACTTTGCCGACCTACAACGGGGCCGTGGGTGATGTTCAGCTGCGCTGGCTGGAAGGGGAGCTGCAGCGTGCATGGGCCTCCAATCAGAGAGTGGTGATTTTCAGTCATCACCCCTTCGCCACCGAGAGTGGCCATGAATCTCTTCTGGCATGGAACGCTGCGGCTATGCGTCGGTTGCTGGCACGGTCGGGCTGTGTCGTTGCCTGTTTCTCCGGACACGACCACGAAGGAGCCTACGTTCTGGAAGATGGGATCCACTATCTGACCGTGCCGGGAATGGTGGAGGCTTCGGAGGAGAGCAACCGTTATGCGGTGGTGGAGGTATATGGTGACCGGCTGGAGGTTTTGGGTCGGGGTGAAGTGGAGAGTCGGTCGCTTAGCGTGAGGGATGCGGGGGATGGGCGTTGAGGCCTAGTGGGTTGAAAAGGGGGTGGTTTGTGGATGATTGAGGGTTTGAAGGAAGGGTGTGTTCCATGAGAGTTAGTCATGATGCGCTGGGCTGGAGGATTGGGTTTAGCTGCAGGTGAGTCATCCGGAGTATGCGCTATGGGGATGTGGTCGTGGGAGTGACTTGTGGACGAGCGGCCACGTAGAAAGTGGTGAACAGTGCAGTCCTACCTGTAAGGGTTTGTTGCAGGGGATTGTTGTTTAACAGGAGTACGCGGAGATCGCGGAGGTGTGTCCGGTTCACTGACTCCTGGCCTTTCTCGTTCGTCCTCGCCCTTTAGGCGGGACTATGGCGGATAGATTGACCGCTGGATTTCGATGCTGATAGCGATTTCGATTTGGATGGATGGGGTGGGTGCAGGGATTTGCGGGCACACGGGAGTGAGCCCCTACCTGAGCGAGACGGTTGCAATGATTATTGGAGGTAGGGCGACCTGCCACGTAGAACGTGGCAAGCAGCGTCACCCTACCTGAGCGAGAATGTGCAAGTGTTGTTCACCTAGTTTCCAGCGACCACCTCGCAGCTACTGCGCGCTGGAGGGCGCTGACGCCAGCCCCCCGCCCCCTGACTCCTGACCTTCGACCTTTGGCTGCCTTACGGTCTGGCGGTGGCGGCTTGCGTCGTGCTTCGAAGTGGGGTTAGGTCGGGGCATGCGCAATCGACGATTCTCCCTGTGGCTAAGTGTGTTATTGGCGGTGTGTTTTGCGGGTGTTGGCTTGGGGGCGGAGGGGGGTGGTGAAGGCAAGAAGGAGGAGGGGAAGATCAAGCCGTATGACGAGGTGATCACCGACAAGGCAGAGACGAAGGTGGGGTTATTCCGGGTGCATCGGTTGGACGACAAGTTGTTTTACGAGATTGTGCCGGGTGTATTGGACCGGGATTTATTGTGGGTGACGCAGGTGGCGGAGACGACGGCGGGGAGTAGTTATTCGGGCATGCCTGCGGGGGACGGGGTGGTGCGCTGGGAGAAGCGGGGTGACCGGATTCTGTTGCGGGAGGTGCGGTATGGGGTGCGGGCGGACACGGACGATTCGATTGCATTGGCGGTGGAGAAGTCGAATTTGGCCCCGATCATCAAGGCCTTTGATGTGCTGGCGTATGGCAAGGACCAGGCGCCGGTGATTGACGTGACGGAGTTGTTCACGAGGGACGTCCCGGAGTTTAGCGCGAAGCGGTCGCTGGATGCGGGGAACATGGAGTCGGACCGGACGTTTATTGAGGGTGTGAAGGTGTTTCCCAAGAACATCAACGTGCGGGTGCTGGCGACCTATGGGGTGAAGAAGCAGGGGGACGCGGAGCCGCTGAGCAGTGGGATTACGGCGATGATTCATCACAGCATGGTGGTGCTGCCGGATGAGCCCATGCGGCCGCGCCGACTGGATGAGCGGGTCGGCTTTTTCTCGGTGGGCTTTACCGATTACGCGGACAATACGGATCATGAGGCGGAAGAGATCCGTTATATTACCCGCTGGCGATTGGAGAAGAAGGATCCGGCGGCTGCGGTTTCGGAACCGGTGCAGCCGATTGTGTTCTATGTTGCGCGTGAGGTGCCGGAGAAGTGGAAGCCTTACGTGAAGCAAGGGATAGAGGACTGGCAGGGTGCGTTTGCAGCGGCGGGTTTCACCAACGCCATTTTGGGCAAGTATGCACCGGATGTGCATGAGGATCCGGACTGGGATGCGGAGGATGCGCGCATCTCGAGCATCAGGTGGCTGCCGTCGGACATTGAGAACGCGTTTGGTCCGCACGTGCATGATCCGCGGACTGGCGAGATTCTGGAGGCGGACGTGCGGATGTATCACAACGTGCAGAAGCTGGTGCGGGACTGGTATTTTGTGCAGGCTTCACCGAGTGATCCTCAGGCGCAGAAGCTGCCGTTGCCGGATGAACTGATGGGCAACCTGATCCGGTTTGTGGTGGCGCATGAGGTGGGGCACTCCCTCGGTTTTCCCCATAACATGAAGGCTTCGTCAGCCTATACCATTGAGCAACTGCGGGATGCGGAATGGACGAGGAAGAACGGGACTGCGCCGTCGATCATGGACTATGCGCGGTTCAACTACGTGGCGCAGCCGGGGGATGGGGCGGCCTTGATGCCGGGGATTGGGCCGTATGATTTTTTTGCGGTGAAGTGGGGTTATGGGCAGTTTGCGGCGGATGCGGACGAGAAGGCTGAGTTGGAGAAGCTGGCGAAGTTGCAGGTGAAGGATCCGGTGCTGCGGTTCGGGGGGCCGAATCCGGCGGTTGATTCCACGCAGCAGACGGAGGATTTGGGCGGGAATGCGGTGGAGGCCACGCGGCTGGGGGTCAAGAATCTTGAGCGTGTGGCGGGCTATCTTGTGGCGGCGACAGGTCGGGAGGGTGAGGACTATGCGTTATTGGAAAACATGTATGACCAGGTGCTCAACCAATGGAACCGTGAGATGGGTCATGTGGTGAGCGTGGTGGGTGGGGTGCAGGAGATTAACCTGTATTTCGGCGATGCCGACCGGCGCTACTTCCCCAACGATCCGGAATACCAGCGGAAGGCGGTGGACTTCCTGATTGAGCATGCGCTGAAGATTCCCGCGATGTTCACCGACCAGGAGATCATCCTGCGGCTTACTGCGAGCGGTGTGGCGGAGAAGATACTGGGTGCGCAGCGTCGGGTGATTGAGGGGCTGGTGCAGGCGCGGAGGATTCAGCGGATGAGCGAGCACAATCAGTTTGCTGAGGGAGAGGCCTTTACCCCGGTTGAGCTGCTCCGCAAGTTGCGTCGGGGGTTGTTCAGTGAACTGGAAGAACCCGGAACTGAGGTCGACGTGTATCGTCGCAACCTGCAGCGGGTTTACGTGGAGCACCTGGCGGGATTCCTGGCGGAGCCGGCCAGTGATTCTGATTTGCCGGCGCTGGCACGCTTTGAGTTGGACCAGGTCAACCGTCGGTTGGCCGAGGCTCTGACTGGGGACACCCCGGCCCTGCAGCGGGCGCACATTCAGGATTTACGCGCCCGGATTGAGCAGGCGCTGGATGTCGATTGACTTTGGCTGGGGCGGATTCAGGGGGGCGAGTGGAGCGAGGTGCTGCGGTTTTAAAGCAGTCGCCCCTCCCCGGGTTACTCGTCGCCTTGGCGACGGGGTTCCCGGAGAGGGGCGTTGGCTCAACCTACTCCTGCTACAGATTCTTAGGATTCCGGAAGGATGACGGTGTCGACGACGTGGATGACACCGTTTTTAGCGAGCACGTCGGTTTTCACCACCTTGGCGGCTCCGACCATGACTCCCGAATCCTTCACTTGGATGCTTACATTTTTGCCGTTTACAGTTTTGGCCTGCATGGTTTTGACATCGGCGGCCATGACTTTGCCGGGGACGACGTGGTAGGTGAGGATCGCCACCAGCTTGTCGCGGTTCTCCGGCTTGAGAAGACTTTCGACCGTGCCGGCCGGCAACTTCTTAAAGGCTTCGTCTGTCGGGGCAAAGATCGTGAATGGACCATCACCTTGGAGGGTTTCCACGAGACCGGCGGCCTGGACTGCAGCCACCAGAGTCTTGAAGCTACCTGCTTCCACCGCGACTGCGACAACGTCTTTGTCGTGGCAGACACCGGCTTCTTTGTGGTCACCGGCGCAGTTACCGCAGTGGGCCATGGCGCCGACGGAGGTCATGAGGCTGATTGCAACAGCAGAGATGAAGAGTTTCATAGGTTTGTTTGAGTTTTGAGTTCTAGGCTTTTGGTTCCTGTTGGAGCTGGGCTTTCTTTTTCCACCAGCAGCTCACAGTGTCCATGTATAGATCGGGTCTAATATATGTCAAATAGCTGTTCTCATTTTGTTGAACCTTTTTTGGTGCACGGGTCGGGGGTGTCTTGGGCTTGTTTTGAGACCCGCAGCGCCAACAGCTTCGCATAAGACACATGACGCATGACGATACAGTACAGGGTGGGTCTATTCATCCTTCGACACACTGGTCGCAGGTGAAAATGGCGACTGATCCTGGGGAACGCGAGTGGTAGGGGGCGTTGAACGCGCTGTTAAGTCGTTATTACGAGCCGCTGCTGGCGCACATCCATTTTAAGTTTCGGGTGGCAGAGGATGCGGCGAGGGATTTGCTGCAGGGCTTTATGCATCGCAAGGTCTTGGAGCGGAACATATTTTCAGGTAGCGGACAAGGCGCGGGGCAGGTTCAGGACCTTTTTGTTGGCGTCATTCGATCGGTTTATCATTGATGAGTTCCGGGCGCAGACGGCATTGGCGCGGCGGTGTTCCGAGGGTGTGGTGGCGCTGGAGGAGGTGCAGCTGGATTTTCCGGCGCTGATAGAGGTGGAACCACTTGATCGAGACTGGGGGTGCGTCCTGCGTTGAAGCCGCTGGGTGAGCTGCGGATGCCCGGGGACGGGGAATGGAAGAGGGCGTTTCCGGCAGCGGTAGCGGGGCGGGTTGAGCCTTTATTCGTGGTAGCGGACGATGATCATGTGAAGGCGGTTTCCTTGTCGGGAGCAGCTCTTTTCGAAGGTGAAGCGCCGCATCCACTGGTTTCGCCAGTGTGGATCGATTTCGTGGAAGACCTGATGGGCGATTCCAGTGAGGAGGTGGTGGTCAACTGGTCGGTGGGTTCGGACGCTGCGATCAGTGTTCTGAACCAGAACCTGTTGGAGGTCCGGCGGTTCACGACCCGGGGTCAGGTGGAGGAGGATTCGCTGGGGGTAGTGTGTGTGAGTTCACTGCGTGCGGTGCGCGTGGTCGATCTGGATGGGGATGGTCGGCGTGAGCTGATCGCCGGGATTGATAATCGATGGGGGGAGGAGGTGTTTCGCGGCGCAGTGTGCTTTGATTTTGAAACCAGTGAGGAGAAGTGGATCCATAAGACCGGTGCGTATCTGCGCGACTTCCGGCCTGTGGATTTGGATGCTGATGGCGTGCCGGAGATCCTGTGGCCGGGCAAGGAGATGCTGATTATGAGTTACCGCCCGTGAAGGCAGACCATCACGGGCGGCTTTTGGCTTGGGTTGGCTGAGAGCCTCAGGCTCTCTCGGGAAACTAGGGAGTGATGACGCGGCAGCGGTAGAAGCTGCTGGTCTGGTCGGTCGACATCAGAAGGTTGACCGGGGCGAAGCCGGCTTCCATCAGGTTGGTGGATACCGCAGTCCATGTTGGGTTGCTAAAGCTGGGTGAGCTTTCAATCAGAACCCATTGCGTGGCGCCTTGGGACGAGGCCACGAACGAGACCGAATTGTAGGTGAAGGTCATGCTGGACTTTACGATGGTGGGTGCGGCGTGAGTCCAGACTGCGGTTGGTCGTCCGGCGAAGGTGGATCCCCAGCCCGAGTTTTCCGCGAGGTAATACACTTGCGATGCATTGGCCCCCTTGAGGAGATCGAGGCCGGTAGCGGGGGCGTTGCCGCCGAAGTAGAGGGCGTTGAGCTGTCCGCAGTGGTAGAAGGCGTAATTCTCGATCATCACCACTGACGAGGGGATCGTGACGGAGGTGAGCCCGTCGCAGTCGAAGAAGGCGTTTGCGCCCACGGTGGTGACGCCTCGCGGGATGAGGTAGCAGCCGCTGCGGCCTTCAGGGTACTGCACCAGTCTGGTGAGGGCCTTGTTCAAGAGGACGCCGTTCATGCTGGCGTAATCAGGGTTGTCAGGATGGACATCGATGGCGGTGAGACTCTCGCAGAAGCGGAAGGTGAATTCACCGATAGAGCTGACGCCTGCTCCAAGCGAAACGTTTGTCAGGCCGCTGCACCAACCAAAGGCTTCAGCTCCGATCGAGGTGACGCTGTCGGGCAGAGAGACGCTGGTAACGTGCGTGGCCCAGCTGAATGCATGATCAGCAATGTCCAGCACTCCTTCCGGGACCGCATAATCGCCGGAACGGCCTGCGGGGAACATGAGCAGCGAGGTCTGGTCCTTGTTGAGGAGGACGCCGTCCACGTCACTGTAGCTGTCGTTGAGCGGGTTTACCGTGACGGAGATCAGGGCATCGCAGGTTTCGAATGCGTCCGGGTCGATTTGAGCGATACCGGCACCCAGCTCGATCGCAGTCAGGCCGGGGTTGCAGCCAAAAGCATGAGCCTGGATAGAACTGACGGTATCAGGAATCGTGTAGCTGCCGGTTTTGCCGCCGGGGAATACCAGTAAAGTCGTCCGGTAGCGGTTGAAGAGAATCCCATCCAGAGAGCTGTAGGCCGGGTTCGAAGAATCCACGTCGATCTGGCTTAGTTTCTGACAAAAGCGAAACACAGAAGCACCGATGTCCCGGACGCCCTTCCCGATCGAAACGCTTGTTAGTTCAGGGCACCAGGAGAATGCACCGTCTGCAATGCTGATAACGCTGTCCGGGATCGTGACCTGCGTCAGGGACTGGTTCCAGCTGAAGGCATCGGGGCCGATACGGGTCACAACACTACCCTCAATGATCGAGGGCACGGTGTAGACCGCATCGGTTCCGGTGTAAGCCGTGATCGTGATGCCATCTGCCGTGGGGACGTAGGTTAGTTGGGCTTGGGCGAGGGGCAGTGCGAGCAGGAGAGCCAGAAGGCTGCCGATGGCGCCCCATTGTGAGGTTGTCCTGAGGCTTCCTGTCCTGACGTTTTCGCAATTCCGTGAATATGGCATCTCAGTTCTTTCGTCCGGCTGGCATTCTGCCTGCCGACTGCTTCTGTTGCTTTCCAGTTGCATGTCCCTTATTTGCAGCAACTTGGTTGGATTCTTGAACCGCTGAGGCGAGGGTTTCTCAACCTAAGCAATCGAGTGTGATAAGCACATCGTGTACCATTCTTAGACACAGCTCCGGGTTATCCGGATTGATTCGATCCTGGTCTCACCTGGGCAACATGTTCCTGGCGAGTGATTTAGGTGGATTCTCAGGGCTGAAAACAGGCCTTGCACCGTGTTTTTGAGGGCGAAAACAGGGC
>JBMTVN010000007.1:0-36457 GCA_049451415.1 Limisphaerales bacterium
CCTGGAGATCATTCAACAACAACTACCCGCTGGCGTCCGCTGGCTGGCAGTCGTCAAGGACGATGCCTACGGGCACGGCCTGCTGCGCATGGCCCGCGCCTGCCTCAACGCCGGAGCTGCTTTCCTTGGTGTCTCCACGCTTGCCGAAGGAGCTGAACTTCGAACTGCCGGCATTGACGCCCCCATTCTCCTCCTTGGCGAACGTCACCCCAACGAGCTCCCCTACTGCCTGCAATACCGGCTCCGCATCAGCCTTGGCGACCTCACGCTCGCCCCGGTGCTCAACGACCTCGCCACCCGCGGCGGACTCCTCACGCCCATCCACCTCAAGATCAATACCGGGATGGGCCGGTTCGGCGTCCACTGGAACGACGCCGGCGAAGCAGCAAACCTCCTGAAGCGTCTGCCCGGACTGCTGCTCGAAGGCACCATGTCTCACTTCTCCATGTCGGACGAAGCTGACAAGTCGTTCGCCCACGCACAGGTCGCTCATTTCGAGAACGCTCTCGCTGCTATCCAGGCCGCCGGAACCAACCCGGGCCTACGGCACCTCTGCAATACCGGCGGATTCCTCGACCTCCCCCAAGCCCACTTCGATATGGTCCGCCTCGGTGTCCTCCCCACCGGAGTTTACCCCTCCCTTGCTTGCCGACGCCTCCCCGGACTCCAACCGGTCATGAGCCTTAAGGCCCGCATCATCGCAACCCGCACCCTCCAACCCGGTGAAGTCTACGGCTACGGCCTGCGTTACCGCGCGCCCGCCCGACGCCATATCGGCATCCTCCCCATCGGCTACGGCGATGGCTACCCACGACTACGCAACGAAGGCCATGTGCTGGTCCATGGACACACCGCCCCCATCATTGGTGGCGTCTCCATGGACGCCATCGGCATCGACCTCACCGACATCCCCGGTGCAGCCGCCGGGGATGAAGCGGTCCTCATGGGCGAACAGGGCTCAGGATCCATCTCCGCCCGCGATATCGCTGCGTGGGGCAACACGGTCTGCTACGACTCCCTCACCGGCTGGCGCCACCGCCTGCCGCGTATTGAAACCCAACCTCCGCCCCCGACTCCAAACCCCAGCCAGCCATGAAACTGGTCTTCTCCGAAGCCGGCCCCGACTACAGCCGCTACCTCTATCCCTACGTGGTCTGGGGCATCCCCGAACCCGGAGAAACGCCCGCCGATTGCCTCGAGAAAGGCTTTGCCCTCTCCTCACCTCTCCTTGACCGCTTCGTCCTCTGCCGCCATATCCGCGTCAACCTCCGCCAGTTCGAACCCTCATCGGAAAACCGCCGCATCCTGCGCAAAGGCGACCCCATCGACACCTCCCTCCTCAACCGCACGCAGTTCGAAATCACACCCGAGAGAAAATCCCGCTGGCGCGCCTTCGCCGACCAACGTTTCGGAAAGGACGTCATGAGCGAGGCACGCCTCAACCGCCTGCTCGACGCCCCGGTCATCAACCATCTCCTCGTCTTCCGCGAACAATCCAATCCCAGGGAAATCGGCACCGCCCTCCTCTACCTCGAAAACAAACGGGCCGCCTACTACTACTACGCCTTCTATGAACTCGACCAGCGCCACCGTAACCTCGGCATGTTCATGATGACGCAGGCGGTCCAGCACTTCGCCGACCTTGGCTTCGAGCACCTCTACCTCGGCACCTGCTACTCCGAACAGGCCCTCTATAAAACGCAGTTCCCCGGAACCGAGTTCTTCAACGGCAACGCCTGGTCCACCAACCTCGAGGAACTCAAATACATCGTCCGTCACCACCCCAAATCCCAAAGCAATCACCTCCTCGACGACCCCGCTTACCTCGAACAGTTCAAACCCAGCTAACGCGCCACCATCCCCTCTCTACCCTCTGCTTCCCCCGGTGGGAAGCGCCGGAGACGCTTTGCACTACCCGCCGTGCCGTCCCGCCGCATGTCGATACTGGGTCGGCGTCTTCCCCAGCCTCGACCTGAATACCGCCCCCATATACTCCTGATGCCTGAACCCGGTTCTCTCGGCAATATCCACCAGCGAAAGCTCCGTTTCCGCCAGCAGCTTCCGCGCAGCGTCCAGCCGCACCTGGATGATCTCCTCCTGCAACGACCTCCCGGTCTCATGCCGGAACCGACGCTGCAAGACGCTGCGCGAAACCGGCAGCTCCCGGATCACATCCCCAGCCATGAGACCCTCACATGCCTTCTCGCGAATAATTCTCAATGCCTCGGCCACGTGTACGTCCACTGTCGCCAACACATCCGTCGACCGCCGCACCACCACGCCCTGAGGCCGCACACGCCGCACCACAGCCGACTTGCTCGGCCGACGCATCAACTCGTCCAGCAACTTCGCCGCCTCATACCCCACCGCCTCATGCCCCGCATCCACCGAGGACAAAGACGGGTTGCAGATCTCACAGAGAATCTCGTCATTATCGACCCCCACCACCCCCAGCTCCTCAGGCACCTTCACCCCGGCCCGACGGCACGCCTCCAATACATGCAACCCCACTTGGTCACTGCATACCAATAACCCGCACGGCTTCGGCAAAGCCGATATCCACCCCGCCAACTCATCCTCGCGTCTCTCCCATGGCGTCGTCTCCATCGCCCGCCGCCCCACTTCATACCGATGAAAATCACTCGAACGAACCCCCAGTGCCTGCCAGAACCCGTCCCTCCGCTCCTCCGACCAATTCTCACCCTTGATGCCAATAAACGCGAAATGGTGAAAACCCCGCTCCCTCAAGTGATCCGCCGCCACCCGGGCCACCGCCCGGTCGTCCACGTGCACCAACGGCATCTCTGCCTCCCCCACCACCCCCAGCAAATCCACCACCGGAATACCCATCGCCTTCACCGCCCGCGCAATCGCCGGCGTCTGAACCCGCACCAGAATGCCGTCCCCGCGCCAATGCTCCAGCCACGCCGGCAACCCATCCCCCAAACTCCGCGCCTCATGATACAACGCCCACCCCAACCGCTCCCGCTCCCGCACATACCGCCCTATTCCCCTCAGCATGTCCCGCCCCGGCGCCAATGATGTCTCAATCAACAGCGCAACCTGCTGACAACGCGAGCGAACCTGACGTACCTTCGACATGTCGAAATCGGAAAACCCGTAAAAACTACCCAAGCCACACCCAAACCACAAGTTCCCCTGCCCCAAACCCTCCGAAGATAGCTCGGTTGTTTCCTTGAGGAGCCCATCTGTTTCGTCTTCCCTAAAGCCCATGTCACCCAAGAGTTCGGCACCATCCCATCGCCTGACCTTCGACTGCTGTCCCAGCCTCCTCCAAGAGGCCAAGGCCAGCTTCATCAAGCACTTCCAAGGCGAACCCGAACTGGTCGTCGTCGCCCCCGGCCGCGTCAACCTCATCGGTGAACATGTCGACTATAACAACGGCTTTGTCATGCCCATGGCGATCCAACGCCACGTGGTCATCGCCGCCAAACGCATCAGCCAACCGGAAGTCACCCTCTTTTCTACCCGGCAAAACCTGCCCGCCAGCTTCGGCCTAACCACCCCCCTCGAACCCGGCGCCCCCGGCTGGGCCAATTACGTCAAAGGCGTCCTCGCCGGCTTCCAGCAGCGCAGTATCCAAATACCCGGCTTCCAAGCCGTCATCGCGGCCGACCTTCCCATCGGGGGCGGCCTCAGCAGCAGCGCCGCCCTCGAAGTCGCCACCTGCCGGCTGCTCGAAAAGCTCACGGAGCAACACCTGCCCGCACTTGAGGCCATCCAGCTCTGCCAAAAAGCCGAACATACCTTTGCCGGCGTCCCCTGCGGCATCATGGACCAGTTCATCGTCACCAGCGCCAAAGCCGACCACGCTCTACTCCTCGATTGCGAGTCCCTCCACGCCCGCCATATCCCCGTGGACTCAGACGAAATCAGCATCCTCATCACCCATAGCGGGGTCGCCCACGAACTCGGCAAAGGCGAATATGCCAAACGCCGTGCCGATTGCGAACGCGCCGCCAAGGCGATGGGACTCAGCTCCCTCCGAAATGCCTCGATCGCTGACCTCGAAAAGGCCGGCCCCGCTGTCGATCCACTCGCATTCCGGCGCGCCCGCCACGTCATCACCGAAATCGAACGCACCCCCCGCTTCGCCGAATTGCTCGAATCCAGCCAGTGGACGGAGGCCGGCAAGCTCATGTACGCCAGCCACGACTCACTCCGGTCTGATTACGAGGTCAGCTGTGATGAACTTGATGGCCTGGTCGATATCGCTCGTGAACTCGGCCCGGACAACGGTGTGCTCGGCGCCCGCCTCACCGGCGCAGGCTTCGGCGGCTGCACCGTGACTCTCGTCAAAAAGGACCGGGCAGAATCCGTCCGCGCCACGATGATCGACGTCTATTTCAAGAAAACCGGCATCCGGGCCCAAAGCTTTGTCACCCTGCCTGCCGCAGGTGCCCACTCCGTAGCCTGAATGCCCCAAGCCGGTCTTCCAATTGACAACCCGACGACAACCCTTTAGACCCAACCGCCTGACAGCCCATCGAATCAACCGCGCCCCCGTGCGCCCCGGATGAACTGCCTTACCATGAATATGCTCGCCGTGTTCCAACTCACTACCATCGACATCGGAGTCTTCCTCCTCTTCGTCGCCACTGTCGTCACTGTCGGCCTCGTCAAAAGCCGCGGAGAAAGCGGCAGCGCCGATTACTTCCTCGCCGGCCGCGGCCTCAGCTGGTGGCTCATCGGCTTCTCCCTCATCGCTGCCAACATCTCGACGGAACAGTTCGTCGGCATGAGCGGCAACGCCGCCAGCCACGTCGGACTCGCCATTGCCAGCTATGAATGGCTCGCCGGCATCACCCTGGTCGTCGTCGCCTTCGGCTTCCTCCCCTACTTCCTCCGCGCAGGCATCTATACGATGCCGGAGTTCCTTGAGGTCCGTTTCACCTCGGGCGCCCGCACCATCATGGCCGTCGCCACCATCTTTATCTACCTCCTCCTGCTCGGATCCGTGACCTACTCCGGCGCCCTGACCATCAGCACCCTCGCCGCCAAGGCCGGCTACACCGTGAGTATCGGGTTTGGATCCCTGATCATCGGCCTCATCGCTATGGTCTACGTAACCGCCGGAGGCCTCAAGGCCTGCGCCTGGGCCGACCTGCTCCAGGGCAGCGCCCTGATCGTCGGTGGTGCGGTCATCATGTTCTTCGCCTTCTCCCAGCTCGGCTCCGCCACCGAAGCCGCCGCCGTCACCGACCCCCTCAGCGGCGCCGTTGTAGTCCATGCGCTCGACCCCAATGCCGGCAGCATTGAACGTTTCTGGGACCTCAATAAATCCCGCATGACCATGTTCCTGCCCTCCACCGACTCCGTCCTCCCCTGGACCGCCCTGCTCCTCGGTGTCTGGATTCCCAACTTCTACTACTGGGGCCTCAACCAATACATCACGCAGCGCACGCTCGGTTCCGCCTCCCTCGCCCAAGGCCAGCGCGGCATCGTGTTCGCCGCCTGGATGAAGCTCCTCATCCCCTTCGTCATCGTCATCCCCGGCATCATCGCCTTCAATCTCTACGCCAAGGAAATGCGCCTTGAAGCCTCAGGCGACACCGCCAGCGGACTCAGCCGCTACCTCAAGGCCAACCCCGAGACCCAATTCGTCCAGACCGCCACCGCTCCCAGCACAGACGCGGTCGAAGCCTGGGAAGCCGGGCGTTACCTCATCGCTCTCTATCCCTCCGCCCAGGCCATCACGGAGGCCAATGTGCAAAACCCCTTCGTACTCCCCATCACCACGGACAAATTCGAGTCCATCCAAGCCAACGGCCCCACCGTCTTCATCTCGGAAGACCAGTCCTGGCGCTCGGTCAACCCCGGCCTCGCCGAAGAAATTAAGTCCCATAACGAACGCGCCGAAGCCACCGCAGCCTCAGGTGGACAAAAGCCCGCCACGGAAAAACTCATCGCCTATAAATACGATACTGCCCTCGCCCAGCTGCTCGGCCACGTGCTGCCGCAAGGCACCGGCCTCGTCGGCTTCGTCCTCGCAGCCCTCCTCGGCGCCGTGGTCAGCTCCCTCGCCGCCATGCTCAACGCTGCTTCCACCATCTTCGCCATCGATATCTTCCAGAAGCATATCTCCAAG
Organism: Limisphaerales bacterium; assembly: GCA_049451415.1. Lineage (GTDB taxonomy): Bacteria > Verrucomicrobiota > Verrucomicrobiia > Limisphaerales > JAHDYP01 > JBMTVN01. The sequence goes on from JBMTVN010000007.1 coordinate 6,110, forward strand.
AACGCCGACCAAAACACAGTCGTGCTCCTCGGCCGTGGCGCCGTGGTGGTCTTCGCCATCATTGCCGTCATCCTCGCCCCGATGCTCGGCAACCCCCAGATCAGCAACAGCATCTTCACCATTATCCAGGAAGGCCAGGGCTTCATCTCCCCGGGTATTCTCGCAGTCTTCGTCTTCGGCCTCGTCATCCGCCGCGCCCCGGGCATCTGCGGTGTCGTCGGCCTCGTGACCAATATCGCTAGCTACGGCCTGCTCAAAGTTGCCGTGCCCCAACTCCAGTTCCTCAACCGGATGGCCGTCTGCTTCGGCCTCTGCCTCGCCATCATGGCCATCATCACGGTGATGAAACCCCTCGCAAAACCATTCGAGTTCAAACACACCAGCTCCATCGCCCTGGAGTCCTCCAAAAATGCACGCATCGCCGGCATCGCCGCCGTCATCGTTACGCTCATCCTCTACTTCCTCTTCAGCCCCCTCGGGCTGATCCGTTAACAGCCGAAAACCAATCCAAAAACCAAACCGATACCATGAAAGCGCAAAATATCGTGCTGCTCGCCGTGCTTGCCACGCTGAGTTCGCTCGCCGTCTCCTGCTCCACCTGCACCTGCGGCAAGTCCGCAAATAACCACGCTATGTCCTCCTCTGTTACAAAATCAGAATTCGGCAACCTCCCCGATGGCACGCTCGTCGAAGCCTACACCCTCCAAAACAGCCACGGGCTCAAAGCCAAGGTCGTGACCTACGGCGCCTTGCTCACCGAAATGATGGTCCCCGACCGCCACGGCCGCCTCGGCGACATCACTCTAGGCTTCGATAACCTCGACCAATACCTCGCCGGCCACCCGTACTTCGGCGCCACCATCGGCCGCTACGCCAACCGAATCGCCAAAGGCAAGTTCACGCTCGATGGCAAATCCTACACTCTCGCCACCAATAACGTTCCCAACCACCTCCACGGCGGCCTCAAGGGATTCGACAAGGTGGTCTGGAAAGCCGAAATCGTCGACTCCTCCCCGGCCTCAGTCCGCTTCACCTATGTCAGCCCCGACGGCGAAGAAGGTTATCCCGGCACGCTCACCGTCAGCGTCACCTACACGCTCAACGACAAGAACGAGCTCCAACTCGACTACACCGCCACCACCGATAAAGCCACCGTCGTCAACCTCACGAATCACGCCTACTGGAACCTCGCCGGTGAAGGCAGTATCCTCGACCATGTCCTGATGCTCAATGCCGACCACTACACGCCGGTCGATGACACGCTCATCCCCACGGGGGAAATCGCCCCGGTCAAAGGCACGATCATGGATTTCACTAAACCCATGTCCATCGGTTCACGCATCACTCAGCTGACCAACGACCCCCAAGGTTACGACCATAACTACGTCCTCCGCAGCGGCGGCGGCAAACTCGCCCTCGCCGCCCGGGTCACCGAGCCCACCACTGGCCGTATCCTCGAAATCTCCACCACCGAACCCGGCATCCAGTTCTACAGCGGCAACTTCCTCGACAGCACCCTCACCGGAAAACGTGGCGTGGTCTACAATCAACACGATGCCTTCTGCCTCGAAACGGATCACTTCCCGGATTCCCCCAACCAGCCCAACTTCCCCAGTGTGGTGCTGCGCCCGGGCCAAACCTATACCCAAACCACCATCCACAAGTTCTCAGCCGACGTCCAATAAACCGGCTCCAAACTGCCCCTCTCACGCGGCCGCGCCTCCGGGTGCCGGCCGCGTTCTACTTTTATACACCAATCCCGGCAAGGACCCGTCAGCCCTCCCTGAAATGATCATCTCTCAAGCCTCAGCCCCCTCAAAAGTCACCCCCACCTTACCACCCGCCTCCAGGATAAAACGGCGCCCCTGATCATACTCCTCCGCGTTCTTCAAGTGCTCCAACATCAACGGCGGGCGCTGCGGCAGCCGCGACAACAACCTCAAGTAATGCCCGTAATCCAGCATGCCGGTCCCCGGAATAACCTCCACAAAATGAATGTTCATCTCCACCTCCCACCGGAGATCCTTCGCATGACAACTCACAATATGCGGTCCCAGCATCCGGAAACACTCATCCACCACTTCCTTGCTCCGATAAAACCGACGGGGTGAATTAATCAGGTTGCACGGATCCAAATGCGCCCCAAACCCCGGTCGCCCCACCGCCTTGATCATCCGCATGCAACTCACCGGACTGTCCGGCAAAGCCCAGCCCATCATCTCATAACAAAACTTCGCCCGACGCGGCTTCACCGCATCCACAATCTTCCTCGCATTCTCCACCGCAGCATCAAAGAAATCCTCCGTCAAATTGTCCGGATGCGGCCCATACCACACCCCTGGGTTCATGGACCCCGCAATATCCACACAACACAACGCCCCAATCTCGTCCGCCAACGCCAATCCCTCAACCACCTGCTCAAAGTTCGCCTTCCGCTGAACCGGATCGCCGTGCATCAAATTAACCCACCGCCCCACCTCTGCAATGACCACCCCTGCACGCTCAAAGGCCCGGGCATACGCCCTTACAGCCGCTCCATCCGAGAGCGATACGTTCGGACAATACGCCGCCGCATAGCCTAGCTCCCGGTGCGCTCGTGCCAGCTCATCGGGATCTCCCTTTGTGCCAAATACCGGACCCCCCAAGCGCACCTGTCCGCCCCCATCCTCAACCGGATTCTCTGCCGCGCGAGCGCAGGTCAGTCCTCCAGCCAGCAAGGCCGCTCCCTTGCTCAAAAATCCTCTGCGATTCGTCCTCTGATTCATGGTAATCCACGCTCCTGCAAAAGCTTTCTCCTCAAAAACATCACGCCGGATACCCCACACACTGCCCTAACACGACCTGCGAGTCCGAAGAAATACCCAGCCCATCTCTCAGCGCCTCCGCTCCCGACATTGCATGCACCACACACCCCAATCCCGCTGATGCACAATACAAATACACGTTCTGCGCAATGAAACCTGTGTCTGCCGCAGCGTAAAAAACCCGCTGCGACTCCGGCACGCGCTCCTGCCTCACCGGATCCACCACGTAGACCAATGAAACAGGTGCCTGGCTCACATAGGCCTGACCGCCGCTCAAGATGCGCAAATCCTTCCTCGAATGCACCTCCAACCCCTGCCGCACCGCATCAAATCGATACACGCCATCCGACCGCAAAACCCAAATCTCAACCTCCCGGTTATCCATCGCACTCGGCGCCGTCCGCTTGCCCTCCCCCTCCCGGTTCACCCCAAAGGCCGCCCAAAGCAAATTTGACAACTCCTGCCACCCCACTTCACGGTCGCTGAACTCCCTGGTGCTGGCCCTGCTCGACAACACCGCCATCAAAGGCCTGCCACCTGCCCGCTCCGGCAAGGGTAAGGACAGAAACTCGCCCGACCACCCATTCTCTCCCGCAGAAAGCCTTGCCCCCCCGGTTAGGAACGCTCCCTTGAGAAAATCCCGGCGAGTCACCTGCCTCTGGCCACGAACTTCTGTCGATATACCATCAATGCTCATAGCAAATCGCTTGGCTGATTCAGAAAGCGCCACCCAGCCAAATGCAGCAAACACCAGGGCCGGTCTGCATCAGAGGGTAAAGCGACTCATGCTCCGCCACCCCCACCCCCACGTCAAGCACGCCAGATGCTCCAAAAAGTCTTGGTTTCATCCACCCCCTCGCCTTAAAACGTTTATGACTGCAAATCTGCACCCCGCAGCCACGACCGGTGCGTTCTTCCTGGTCACGCACTTATGACTGACGTTTCCATCTTCATCCTCGAGGACGAGCTCGTTACTTCCGTGGCTCTGGCCAAAGCCATGCACACAGAGCTGCCCGAAGCCCAAATCCTCCGGGCCGCTTCACTCTACGAAGCACGACTGCTCCTCGCCTCCTTCGACATCCAGTTCTTCATCATTGATGTCAACCTGCCCGACGGAAACGGCATCGACTTCATCGTGGATGTGAGCTCCAAGCACCCCAAGGCCGGAGTGGTCGTCACCACCAAGGACGTCCTCCCCAAACACCGGGATCGTGCCACAAACTTCGGAGCTCTGTATTTCCTCGAGAAACCCATCTCCCCCAGGACTCTTGGGCAAATCATCCGGAATCATCTCGCCAATAACTTCGGCACCAGCTCCGGTTTAGATACCTCCTTCACTGCTGCTCTCACCCGTCTATCCGCCCTGGATGTCATCCAGCTCAAATGCCTCGGCCAGGCCACCCTCCGCCTCGACTTCTCCCTGCGCGATGGCCACTACGGCAGCGTCTACCTCGAAAAGGGCCAGATCCTTCATGCCGAAGCCAGTCTCAATCCCACCACCCCCCCGGTGACCGGACTGCTGGCACTCGCAGAAATCCTGGCTTGGCGCGGCGGCAAGGTGACAGAAACCAAGGGCGCAGACCAACCGCCGCCGTCACTCGAAGGCACCTGGCAGTCGCTTCTCCTCGAAGCCGCACAAATTGGCGATGAGACAGCCTCACAACGCAGGGATAACTAGATACGGAAGCAGGCGAACAAGGGGGAAAAGAAATGGTGCGCGCTGCAGGGTTCGAACCTGCGGCCCCATGCGTGTGAAGCATGTGCTCTACCACTGAGCTAAGCGCGCAATAGGGGAGAAAAGGTAATGTTCACCCCGCCCATTGCAAGCATTGTTTGTCCCTGAAATACAACTCCCCCCCGCACATAACCGCAGACGTCAGGCATCAGGCCTCACCCGCATCAGCGGCCTCCCCACCCGGTTTGTCCCGATAACTTTTCACCACCATGTCGCTCAAGAAGCGATCCGGCGCCTCCACGGTTCCCTCATCCAACACAAATTCCCGTTGCCCCGTGTTCTGCGCCACCAGCTTCAAGCCAAATTGATAATCCTTAAACCGCACCGCACAGACCTCCCTCACCGGACAACCCAGCTCAGCCGAAAGCGCTATCAGCCGGACCTCCGCCTCCGCCGTAAAAACCATCTTGAGTCCATGCGCCTCCTCAAACCGACGCGCATACTCCCGCACCACCTCGCGCAGCAACTCCTTCTCCTCCCGGGCGGACTCCTCCCTCAGCTCGGCTAAAGCTCCGTCCGGATTCGCCACCAAATCCCGTGTCACAACAAACCGCCTCAACGCCGTCGACGGCAACTCAAACTTGAGATTCCTGAAAGTCCGCTCGCAAACGGTCATCAGCCCCCGCGCCCCGGTTTTCTCCTCCACCGCCCGATGCGCAATCTCGCGCAGCCCGTCATCCCGGAACAACACCTCAATCCCATAAGCCCCAAAGGACTGCTCATACTGCCTCACAATGCTGCCTTCCGAGTTCTTGAGGATCAGGAATAGATCCTCCTCCTCCAGCCCATGGCACACCACCCGAACCGGCAGCCGGCCAACAAATTCCGGCTCAAGACCAAAGTCCATAAAGTCCCGCGTCTTCGCCTCCTCCAACAACCCCGCAGCCTCCGGAACCCGATCCGTCCGCGCGGCAAAGCCAATCGACGACTCGCGCAGCCGCTTGCGGATAATCGGCTCCATATCCCCAAAGGCTCCGCTCATCACAAACAGGATGTGCCGGGTGTTCACCGTCATCGGCTGCTTCTTCCCGCGCCCCTGCGACATGTCCATGAAAGCCTGAAACTGGCCGGCAATGTCATTCGGAGCCCGCACAGAGACCTCCGTCTCTTCCATCAGTTTCAACAGGTTCGTCTGAACCCCGCGCCCGCTCACATCCCTCCCCGTCGCCCCGGGCGCCACAGCCAGCTTGTCCACCTCGTCCAAATAAATGATCCCATACTCCGCTCGCTTCACATCACCGTCCGCACGCCGCACCAAATCCCTCACCAAATCCTCTACGTCCCCCCCCACATAGCCCGTCTCAGAAAACTTGGTCGCATCTGCCTTCACAAAAGGAACCCCAATCAGCTCCGCCATGCTCCGGATCAAATACGTCTTCCCCACCCCCGTCGGCCCCAGCAACAGGATGTTCTGCTTCACATACTGCGTCGAATCCCTTCCTCCCCTCGCCATCCGCACGGCATTGTAATGATCACACAAAGCCACGCTCAGAACTTTCTTGGCTTCCTCCTGACGGATCACAAACCGATCGAGATGCTTCTTCACATCCTTCGGCTTCGCCTCAAACTCAAAACCCTTGTCCTTCTCCTCCACCTTCACATCCCCCCCGCCTTCCTCCGCTGCAGGCTGGCCGGCCGCAGCACCCGCCACACCGGGCATCCCCATGTTGGTCGCCTTCAACAACTCCCTCAAACGCCGCTGAAACTCCTCTGGTGTAGGAGGCAGGTTCGCTTGCCAATCCATCTTGTTTGCCTTGCTCACGCACCCAACAAACGCCATCCCACCCCCCGCGTCAAACGGCAAAGACCCGCCACCCAAAAAGGTGGCAGGCCTCTGTCAGCAACACCAAAGCAGCCAATTAGTCGTCGTCGTCGTAAGCAAAAACCGCCTCAGGCAAACCATAGTTGGGCGGCATCTCATTCCAGGAGACCGGAATAAATCCGCGCCCGCCTTTGTCCGAATCCGCCAAAGCCTCGTCGTAGTGAAAGTTGAAATTACCATTTAGCTTGACGGTGGAGGTAATGCTCGCCCCCACAAAGTCATAGGTATTGTTCCCTCCTCCACCCAGATGAAAATCTGCCTGCGGTGCATAAATCGTCCCCGTATACGCCGCATTTCCACCCATCGAAAGGTAAGTGTTCGAAGGCAACCCGTAATAGGAGAAGGACTCCGCGTATCCATCTGCATTAATCACTCCATTCCCACCCAGGCTCGCCCGTGGAGCAGCAACATACATCTCTAGACTCGCGTTGTTGGTGATCATCAATATGTCGTTGCCCGTCATGCTGACGTCCGACGACACGTAAATTCGCGCGTCCCCCTCAACCAAAATATTCCCGCTCAGCGAGGAAAGCATGTAGTCTCCATCCCCTAATACATGCGTCCAGACTGTCCCGCTCGCATCCGTCCTCCCCGCTGGATAAGTCCCCGTCGTAAACGGAGCCTCCACATCGGGAAAGCTCACATTCATGTCTGAGGAGGAATGCCCCGGCTGAATACCCTTGTTGCCACTGCTCACCCAAAGCTTGTCCCCTACCGAACCTTTCGGCCCGATCGAGATCGATCCCCCGGGCCCCGTTGCTATGCTCCCGTAGATCTTCGCGTTGCCCGCATCCAAGGAATTCACCAAGCCGGAATTCGTCGCGATGTCGCCCTTGTCCTTGGTCTTTAAAGGATCATAGCGCCCGCCAGTGCTGTAAACTGGCGTCCTCGAATCAAAACTGTTCGAGGTCACGTTGTTCCCCGAGATATCGATCTCCCCCTTCGCAACCATGCCCTTCACAAAGAATGAACCCTCACGAAAGGTGTGCACCCGCACAGAACGCCGCACAAAATTCTGCGTGTCACTGGCTGCATCCAGCATGTCCCAAAAGGATGTCCCCACCGCTGATGGACCTCTCGGTGTCGGCGAAATCCCCGTGCTCACGATGACAGGCGGATCTACCGGCTGAATCCGCGACAGATACACAAAGCCGCCCCCCAGATTGCCGAACTTCTGATACCAGCCATCCGATGCACGATACCAACCGTCCTGCGCCAAGCCCGATAAATCATGCCGGTAAAGATGCGTCAGAGCCTCTTCCACCCCGGCCTCCATCGCCGGCACCGCCGAGGCCCAGGCCAAGGATCGCATTACCGAAAGGTTCTGGCTCGAAACCAACGACAAATAGCTGCCCAAAGAAATGCCCACCACCGCCATGGCTGCTACCGTGACTGTCAAAGCCCCCCCCTGCTCCCTACGATTCGTTTTCAACTTCAGCATTCGCATCTCGCGTCTCTTTCGTCTTGTGCAGCACACCCCGCTAACCCCGAGCAACCCAGCGCTCTGCCCCACAGCTCGTTCATGTCTTAATCGGCCGTCCAGAGCCTCCCTTTAGCAACTTGTGGGCCTAAATCGGGTTTTTCAGCAATTAATTAAGATGCTCGTCTTATTTCACCATGAACCCGGGCTGAAAAACGAAGAAACCCATGACATCTACCCCGATACAACACCTTGAATGTGCACCATTTAGACATCGGTTCAGGCGTTGGCTAATCTACCCAAGTCTGCCAAAACTCCAACACGCCAAGCCTCTAAGCTCCGCTTCTTACTCCTGCAAAAGCCAACTGGCAAATCCCGAAAGCAGCCACTGCTTCTCAATCCTCAGACACTGCACCCGGTTCGCTCAATCTCGTAACCATAGCCTCCACCAAATCATCAATGCACCCTGCCAATGCCGCCACCCGTGCGCCCTGCAGGAAATCCCCCGAAACCACCCGCCTCCGGTAAATACCCTCACCCACCAGAGGCGTGACCCCGCGCGGCTGCATCCCCATCACCCACCTCGCAGCCAGAATCGCCTCCCCCGCCGCGTCCACCTCAAAACGGCCAATATTCACCTGCAAATCCAAATAGGCCTCCGCGGGTCGACGAACCTCAGCCGCATGCACCCGATCAACCCCCAGTCTTGCCGCCAAGGCTTCCCGGATCCTCCGGCTCACTCCCTCGCTTAACGGCTCAGCCCAGAAATGCTCATCGCTGTAAACCAACTCAACCTCACCCACCCGAGTCACCATGGCCGGCCGATCCAGATAGCGAGGCAAACTCACAGGACTCACAAAAAGTAGCGGGTATTCCCCCATCCCCACCGGTGCCGCCACCCCCAGCTCCGCAGACCCACCCGAAGACAGCGTGTAAAAGCGGGAGTGATCCTCCTTCGGCGATAAACACCCCGCTCCAAGAACAGCCGCACACGCCAGGCAAATCCAAAAGGTAAATTTCATGCTCCGCTCCACTATTCCGAAGGTTCACGCCTCGCTTTGCGCCCGGTTACGAGGGCGGACGGAGTCCGCTCCAGGTCCTCCGCCAGTCTTTGCACCGACCCAGCCGCCAAAGACAAATCACGCAAGGTCTCCTGCACCTGAGCCAACACCACCGAGTCCGGTCCCAACACTCCCTCCAGTTGCACCAAGTTCCGTTGCATCTGCTCCATGGTCGCCGATGAAGCCTGCGAAAAAACCACCAGGTTGCTGCTTAATACCGCCACCTGCGGCTGGGTCGTTGCCAAAAACCGCGTCGCCTCCTCCGAAGCCAGCGACAACGCGTGCAGGGTGTTGGTCAGGTCCGGAGTCGTCAGCAAAACCTGCAAAGAGTCCAGGGTCTCCACCAACTCCCCGCGAATCGTAGCCACCTCAAAATCAGCAATCGCTCCATTCAACGAGCGCACCAAAGTCCTCAAATCCAGTGCCAGCCCAGCCAAATCCGTCTGACTCAGCGACGCCACAAACTCCGGCAGGCCAGTCGAGACAGTGGGAATCTCAAAATACAAACCGTCCCGATGCCTCGGCGCGGCCTCAGCCACATCATGCAAATAGTCCAACTGCACATACAGCCTGCCGGATATAAAGCTGTCCAGCTCCAGACTCGCACGCAAACCATTGTCCACCTGTCGCTGCATGAATACCCAATCATCCAGGTCCAAGGCCCGGTCCGTCGCAGAGACCACCCTATCCTCATCCAATTCCAGCAAAACCGGAATAGACTGCCGTATCGCCCCCTCATCGAAGGCAATCTGGATCCGCTTGACCTGCCCCACCGGAACACCCTTGAACTTTACCGGAGCCCCCACCGCCAGCCCGTTCACGGAAGTGTCAAAATACACGATCACGGGAACCGGATGCGCAAACAACCGCCCCGAGCCAAGGACCAACAAAGCACCCAAACCGATCAATAATCCAACCACTACAAAAATCCCGATCTTCAGCGCATTGGCTTGCTGGCTCATATCGTGCCTCCCGCATCACCACCATCCGTCAGACCACCCCGGTTCAAAAATGCACACACATCCGGATCCCCGCCCGCCCGTAAGTCAGCCAAGGTCCCCAGCCCCCCCATCGTCCTGGTCCGCGCATTCAAAAACAACGCACGGTCCGCAATCGAATGAATGCTCTGCAATTCATGGGTCACCACAACCACCGTAGTGCCTGAGACGTCCCGCAGATGCAAGATCAGGTCGTCCAACCGACGAGAACTAATCGGATCCAAACCCGCAGAAGGTTCATCAAAAAACAAGATCTCCGGATCCAGCGACAGCGCTCTTGCCAAGGCCGCTCGCTTGGCCATCCCACCGGAAATCTCGGAAGGATAGTATCTCTCATACCCCGCCAGCCCCACCCACGAAAGCTTCAACCGGACACGCCTCCATATCTCATCCGCAGGCAAATCCATAAAACGCTCCATCGGCAGTGCAATGTTCTCCCCCAGCGTCATCGAACTCCATAAGGCTCCCCCCTGAAAAGAAACACCGAAACGCCTCGTCAACCTCGCACGCTGTTCTTCCGTCGCCCCCACCAAATCGCTGCCATCAAAAAGAATCTCTCCACGCTCCGTCAGCTTCAACCCAATCAAATGCCTCAGCAAAGTGCTCTTCCCACACCCGCTCCCCCCCATGATCACAAACACCTCGCCGCGCTGAACATCAAAGTCCAGCCCCCGCATGATCACGTTCGAGCCATAGGCCAGCTCCAAGCCACGGACCTGCAGGTGCGCATCCCCACCACCCCGCGGTTGAAAGGCTGCAAAATTCATGACCTCGCTCTTCATCGCTCAAATCCCGAGCACGTTGAACACCACCGCAAACAAAGCGTCCGCAGCCACCACCCCGGTGATCGCCACAACCACCGCCGAAGTCGCCGCCGATCCCACCGCCGCCGCATTCGTCCCACAACCCAGCCCGCGCAAACACCCCGTAAAGGCCACAATGCAACCAAAGACCACGCTCTTCGCCACCCCAACACCCAAATGCGCAAAGGTCAGCGCGTTCGCTGTCGCATCCCAATACTCCACCACCGATATCCCCAACATCACTCGAGCCACCACAAACCCACCCAAAATCCCCACCAGGTCCGCATACAAAGTTAAAAAGGGAATCATCAACACCAACGCCAGCAGCCTCGGCAAGACCAGCAGATCCACTGTCGAAATCCCAAACACGCGAAACGCATCCAGTTCCTGATTCACTTTCATCGTCCCCAAATGCGCCGCAAATGCCGCCCCGGTTCGACCACACAACACGATCGCCACCATCACACACCCCATCTCACGCGCCATCGCAATCCCCACCAGATCAGCCACGTAAATCGAAGCCCCAAATCGCTCCAGCTGCACCGCCCCCACAAAAGCCAAAATCAAACCCACCAGAAACGAGATCAACGAAACAATGGGCAATGCCTCAGCCCCACACTGCTGCAGCAGCAATAGAAAATCACCCCGACGAAAATAGGCCCGCCCCCTAAGACCACGCCACAAAGCCAGGGTGCATTCCCCAAGAAAAGCCAGCGCATCCCGGATTTCCCGACGCAATGCCAGCACCGTCATCCCCACCCGCGCCACCGGATGCAGCGCAACCTCACTCCCTCCTCCATCCGGCCCATCCTGCCCAGGCAACGCCAGCCCCAACATCCTTAGCAACCCCTTCGGCAACCCATCCAAAGTCAATTCCACATCGGCAAGACGACACTCCTCCCGGCAATCCAACAAGTATGCTGCCAACCCCACTCCCCACCCACCCATCCGACTCACATCCACCTGAATCCGCGCCAACCCGGCATGCATGTCCAGGAACCGCCCCAAGCCTCCATCCGGAATTTCACCGGCCGACCCTGACCAGTCTCCCCCAAAACGGATCCACCCCAGCGCCGGATCCCGCGCATCCAATCCATACTCCACAAAGGGCAAATCCCCTGCCATGCGCACACTGTTGTTCCTGGGGACCAAAGGCATCAATCGAAATCGCTCCCCCGGACCTGCGGTCGCCCCCAAGAAATCGCTGGCCACACACCCCGGCCAGAGGCTACAGCTCACACTAAAGCAGTCCCTGCCCTCTCAATGCGACTACTCATCACCTGCGGCCCCAGCTTTGAACCAGTCGATCAAGTGCGCCGGCTCACCAACTTCTCTACCGGGGAACTCGGGGTCATGCTCGCCGAGGCCTTCAGCGCCCAGGGAGCCTCAGTTCTCTGCCTCAAAGGCCAGGCCGCCACTTTCCGGAACCCGAACCCCGCCGTCGAAACCCTCCACTTCACCACCAACGACAACCTCTATTCCCAGCTGAAGTGCCTCGCCCAAACCCACCAGTTTGAGGCCCTGCTCCACGTCGCCGCCCTCAGCGATTACCGCGTCCATGCCGTCCAGGATGAATCCGGCACCCAACGCAACGATGGCAAAATACCATCCAACCTGGGAAAACTGACTCTCCAACTCGCCCCCGCAAGAAAGCTGATAAGCGAACTCCCCCGCCTCTTCCCCGCTACCACGATTGTGGGATGGAAATACGAGGTCGACGGCAATACCGCAAGCGCAGTCCACAAGGGATTCCTACAAATCCAGCAGCACCAGACCCACGCCTGCGTCGTGAACGGCCCCGCATGTGGCCATAACCTGATCCTCTGCCGTCCTCCCCACACGCAAACCCTTCTCCAAACCCGCCAGGAACTCATCCACCTCCTCCTCAACTGGCTCCTCCCCCCCCAACTGCCCCACCCTTAGCCTCAGTCAAAATCCGTCCGCAGTCCGGGATTCTGGAGGTGTTCAAAACACCGCAGGATCTGCGCGGGAGTCACTCTCGATAACGACAACTCCGGCAATTCATCCCTTCCGAAAAACGCCGCATCCCCCGTCTCGCCAGCCCGCGCCTGCAACTCCCCCTCCACCCACTCACAAAGGAAGAACACCTTGTAAACATGATACGGAAAAGGTGGCGTGTGGCCCTGTAACTCTCGATCAAACACCGCCAGCACCTTCAAGGGACGCGTCACCAGGCCACTCTCCTCCTGAATCTCCCGCGTCACCGCTTCGCTCGGAGAATCATTCACATCCGCCCACCCCCCCGGCAATGTCCAGCGCCCCCCATCCGCCAACTCTTGCACCAACAGCACTTTGTTCTCCCGAAATACAACCCCCCGGACATCGACCTTCGGCGTCGCATACCCAAAATCCACCGCGTTTAACCGCATCAGCTCAGCAACGCCCAAGTTGCTCTCCGCCGCCACCATCTCCGCCGCCACCTCCGCCAATCGGGTGTAACGCGCGATATCATACCGGTCCCGAGCATACGCCAACCCCGTCTGGCTCATCGCCTGCAATTCCCTCACCCAAGCCATCCGCCTCGCCTGCGATGTGTCAATATCACCCATGAATCGAAACCCTAATGGTTTTTAGGGGATAGGAGCGAGCACGAATGCCAAGCCAACCGGTTCCTCCAAGGACCAGCCCGGTCCAACGGACGCTTCGCAACCCCGTCACGACCACCAAGGTTTCCTCCCCCACCCCTGCTAAATCCGCCAGCTGCCAGCACACCACACGGCGAATTCAAAACACCAAGATGCGTCACTATGACACATACGGAAAACGTCTAATTTTCCCGTTTAGCGCCACAGTGACGCACACCTGAAGCGTCGCGGTTTTACCACAACAATATGATCTCCAATAGGTTATAAAATTCACAGCCACAACCAACGGCTCTGGCACGGATTATTCATATAGCCTCCTGTGATCAACGCGGGTCCAAGCGATCCGCCCGAGTCCCTGAGCAAAAACAAGGGCCGACAGCTCAAGGACCAGAGAAAACCAGTCGGCCCATAAAAGGAAATATATGAGCAATCTGACACGCTGGGAAAACCGATGGAACCCCTTCCGCGAAATGGAAGACCTACAAAACCGCATATTCGGACTCCTCCACCGCAACTACGGCAAGCAAGCACTCCGCGGTGAGGGTGAAACCGAAGAAGCCATGGCCGTCTGCCAATGGGCCCCGCTAGTGGATGTGGCCGAAGATGAAAAAGGCTACTCCATCAAGGCAGAACTCCCCGAAGTCAAAAAGGAAGACGTTCACGTCACCGTCGAAAACGGAGTTCTCACCATCAATGGCGAACGCAAGTTCGAGAACGAGGAAAAGGGCCGACGCTACCACCGCGTTGAACGCGCCTACGGCAGCTTCACCCGCTCCTTCACCATGCCCGAGGACGCCGAATCCGATCACGTAACAGCCGAGTTCCGCGACGGGGTGTTGAACGTGCGCATCACGAAGAGCGAAAAGGCCCGGCCCAAATCCATCGAGGTCAAGGTCGGCTAAAACCATCACAGCAAATCGCTGACTCCAATCCGGCCGGAACACTCCGGCCGGATTCCCCATGTACAAACACCCCGCAACCACCAGCCACGAAGCACCAACGCCGACACCCCCAACCACTGCGCAAAAGCCGCTGCATGGTTGAATCCCGTCAACTAAGCCGCTAGCTTCGCCGGCCATGACAGGTGGAGAATACCGCCTGGTCCAACTCGCCAATGGAACCTGGAGTGTGCGATCAGATCGCTACGCCGAAACCTTCCACCCGGTAGTAGGACCCGCCGAAGAAGCCAATACCCTCTACGTGCGCCAACCCCGGCTGCGCGAACGGATGATTTCCACCCCGGAACCCTTCGTCATCTGGGACGTCGGCCTCGGCGCTGCCGGCAACCCACTCGCCGTCCTCGCAGCCACCAAGGATCTCCCCGGTGAAACCCAAATCTTCAGCTTCGACCAGACTACCGAGCCCCTCGCCTTCGCCCTGCAACACCAGTCCGCCTTCCCCCACATCCCCGAATACAAAACTTATCTCCAACAACTGCTCAACCCAACCTCCCAGTCCTCGAGCTTCACCGATGATCAGCGCCACGTGAAATGGCAGCTCCACGTCGGTGACTTCCCCACCCGGCTCTCCTCCCCCGCCGCCAACCTGCTCCCCAAACCACACGCCATCCTCTTCGACGCCTACTCCCCCGCATCCAACCCGGAAATGTGGACGCTGCCACTCTTCGAAAAGCTCTTCCGCCTGCTCGACCCCGCCCGACCATGCGCCCTGCCCACCTACTCGCGCAGCACCCTCCTCCGCGTTACCCTCCTCCTCGCAGGTTTCTATGTGGGAGCCGGCCACGCCACGGGTGAAAAAGACGAAACCACCCTCGCCGCCAATACCCCGGATTTGATCGATGAACTCCTCGATCATAACTGGCTGGGCAGGGTCCAGCGCTCCACCAGTGCCGAACCCCTCCGCTCCAGCCATTACCGCCAAGCACCCCTCTCCCAAGAATCCCGCGACCGACTCGAACGCCACCCCCAATTCGCCCGCCCATGACCCCGGCCGAACAATTCGACGCCACCCTCAAATCAGCCCTGCCCCCGCTCGCCCTCGCCCCCATGCAGGACATCACCGACCGGGAATTCTGGGAACTGATCCACCCCTACGGCGGTGCCGACCTCTACTTCACAGAATACTTCCGCGTCTACCCCAACTCCCGCCTGAACAAAGGTATCCTCCGTTCCATTACCCATAACCCCACCCAACGCCCCGCCATCGCCCAACTCATCGGTAACAACATCCCCGAACTCGTCCGGTCCGCCCGGGAACTCCAAAACTACCCGGTCGCCGCCATCGACCTGAACCTCGGCTGCCCCGCACCCGTGGTCTATCGCAAATGCGCCGGCGGCGGCCTCCTCCGCGACCCCCAGCAGATCGACTCCATCCTCGGCGCCCTGCGCGACACCATCACCACAACCCGCTTCACCGTCAAAACCCGCGTCGGCTTCGATTCCCCGGAAGTCTTCAATCAACTCCTCCCCATCTTCGCCAAACACCACCTCGACCTCCTCACCGTCCACGGCCGCACCGTCCAGGAAATGTACCGCACCCCGGTGCGATACGAACTCATCCGCCAAGCCGCCCAGACTCTCCCCTGCCCCGTCCTCGCCAATGGCAATATCGGATCCCCGTCCAAGGCCAGCACCGTCCTCCAAACCACCGGCGCCCAAGGCCTCATGATCGGCCGCGGCGTCATCCGCAACCCCTGGCTCTTTTCCCAAATCCGTCAACACCTCCAAAACCTCCCCGTCCAACTCCCGTCCGGACACGATGTGCTCTGCTATATCCAAAAGCTGCTCGACGTCTTCCGCCCGCATCACCCCCGCTCCGCCGGCCTGGTCGCGCGCGCCAAAAAACACATGAACTTCCTCGGCGTCGGCATTGAACCCACCGGCTCCTTCCTCCACCAAATCCGCCGGGCCCGCGACGAATCCGAATTCCTCAGCATCTGCCACCACTACCTCGACCACTCCAACCCCATGCCGCTCGAACCCTTCAACCTGCAACTCGCCCCCACCGACGTCATGGCCGGCGCCCATCACTAAACCCTTCCTGAACCGCGAACTAAGAACTAGGAACCCCAACCCAACCCCGCTATGGTCCACCCCCCTATGCAGAAAACGGGAATCCGCCTGTTTAACACCCTGTCGCGCTCCGTCGAACCCTTTGTCCCGCGCGACCCCGAAGGTCGTAAGGTCGGCATGTACTGCTGCGGCCCCACAGTCTATGACCGCGCCCATATCGGCAATTTCAGAACCTTCGTGTTCGCCGACCTCCTCCGCCGCTACCTCCAATTCCGCGGCTACGATGTCTTCCACGTCATGAATGTCACCGACGTCGAAGACAAAATCATCCGCCGCGTTCGCGAGACCAATACCGCCCTGGCCGAGTTCACACAAAACCTCGAGAAAGCCTTCCTCGATGACATGGACCTCCTCGGTTGCTCGCGCCCCCACGCCATGCCCCGCGCCACAGAGCACATCGAGGATATCATCAACCTCATCCAACGCCTGCAGGAACGCGGACTCGCCTACCAGGCCCCCGACAAATCCGTCTACTTCAGCATCGACCGCTACCGCGCCATGGGCTGCCAATACGGCCGCCTCCTCAACCTGAATTTCGATGCGATGCGCCCCGGTGAACGCGTCAGCCACGACGAATACGCCAAAGACTCCGTCGCCGACTTCGCTCTCTGGAAAGCCCGCGTCGATGACGACGGCAAAGTCTACTGGCCCAGCCCCTGGGGCGAAGGCCGCCCCGGCTGGCACATCGAGTGCAGCGCCATGAGCATGAAACTGCTCGGCCCCAGCTTCGACCTCCACCTCGGCGGTGAAGATCTCGTCTTCCCCCATCACGAGGACGAAATCGCCCAAAGCGAGGGCGCCGGCCTCCAACAACCCGGCGAAGCCTGCGTCCATACCTGGGTCCACGGCGCCCACCTGCTCGTCGAAGGCAAGAAGATGAGCAAATCCCTCGGCAATTTCTTCACCATCGCCGACCTCACCGCCAAAGGTTTCCCCGGCCGCAATATCCGCTACCTACTCCTCCAAGCCCACTACCGCGAAACCTTCAATTTCACCCTGGAAAACCTCACCGGTGCATCGTCCGCCCTCTCCCGCCTCGACGATTGCCTCCTCAAGCTTCGCGAAATCGCCGGCACCCAAACCTCCGAACCCCACCCCCAATTACTCAACGCCTTCACCGCTGCCATGGACGACGACCTCAACGTCGCCAAGGCCTGGGGCGCCATCTTTGACCAGGTCCGCGATTGGAACCGGCAAATCGCCGCCAACGACCTCACCCCGGATTCCGCCGCCGCAGCCCTCGCTGCCTGGGACCGCATCAACACCGTCTTCGCCGTCACCACCCAAGCCGAATCCAGCGCTCCACCAGAAATTGTCGCGCTCCTCGAACAACGACAAGAAGCCCGCCGCAACCGCGACTTCGCCCGCGCCGACCAGTTGCGCGACGAACTCAAGGCCCAGGGCTGGGTCATCGAGGACACACCCAAAGGCCCCAGACTCAAGCCCGCCTAAGGTTGATCTTCAGCCCGCTTGACCTTAATGTCCAACGTTCCGCCCAAGCGGTAAACCAGGTCAGCATGAAACCTTACCATCGAACATTCCGGCTCGCCCTCGCTGTCAGCTCTCTCTCCCTTCTCCTGCTCGCCCCCCCCTCCCTAGCCCAAACCCAGCCAGCAGAACCCGGAACCCCGCCCCTGCCGGCCTACATCCAAAATCCCACTCCGCCAACCCCTCGCACCCCCCCCACGCTCCGGCCGCTCCCCAGCCGCCCCGTCGTGCGCCCCACCCCGCCCGTCCGCCGCACCCCCACACCCACCGCACCCACACCCACTCCTGCCAAACCTTTCCCCCTGGTATTTAACGGCGACCTCCTCGAAACCCAAACTGAACCCGGCGCCACCAACGCCCTGTTCACCTTTAGCTTCACCAACACCTCCCCCGAATCCGTCACTCTCACCAAGGTCCAAACCAGCTGCGGCTGTACCGCAGCCCAACTCCCCCAACTCCCCTGGACTATCGCCTCCAATGAGGCCGGCTCCTTCACCGTGAGTATGGATATCCGCGGCAAACGCCAGGCCGTCGCCAAGAAGCTCTTCCTCTATTCCGACCAAGGCTACAAAAGCCTCACCGTGCGAGCCAACGTCATCGTCAGTAACGAACCCGATCCCGACCGCCTGCGCAACATGCAGATTGCCGCCACCGACCGCCAGGCCGTGTTCCGCGGTGACTGCGCCCGCTGCCACGCCACCCCAGCAGAAGGAAAAATGGGACGCGAACTGTTCCAGGCCGTGTGCGCGGTATGCCACCTCGCCGAACATCGCGCCGAAATGGTCCCCGATCTCCGCATGCTCCGGCCCCTGCCTGACGCCGAAGGCTGGCGTAACTGGATCACCCACGGTAAAGCCGGCACCCTCATGCCAGCCTTTGCCAAAGAGGAAGGCGGCCCCCTCACCAAAGAGCAAATCGATTCCATCGTCGATTGGCTCGCACCGGCTAAACGCATCACCCCAGCCCCCCCCTCCATCCCCTAGCATGCCCGGCCTCTTCATCACTTTCGAAGGCACGGAAGGCAGCGGTAAATCCACCCAAATACAACGCCTCGCCCTCCATCTCCGCTCCCTCGGACACCACGTCCTCACCCTCCGCGAACCCGGCGGAACACCCATCGGTGAAGAAATCCGCCACACTCTCCAGCATAGCCACCAAAACCACGCCATGTGCCCGGAGGCCGAACTCCTCCTCTTCAACGCCAGCCGCGCACAGCTCGTCCACGAAATCATCCGCCCCACCCTCAACCAGGGACACGTCGTCCTCTGCGACCGATTCTATGATTCCACCCTCGCCTATCAGGCCTACGGACGCGGCCTCAACCTGAATCACGTCCAACGCACCATCGACTTCGCCGTCGGCAATACCCACCCCAACCTCACACTCCTCCTGCGCATCCCCATCCAGGTCAGCACCACCCGCCGCCAGCAAAGACAATCTACCGAGCCCGTCCGCGACCGAATGGAAGAGGCGGACCAGGCCTTCTTCCAACGCGTCGAACAGGGATTCGATACCCTCGCCCAAACCCATCCCCACCGCATCCAAACCATCGACGCTACCAGCCCAATCGAAACGGTGGAACAGGACATACGTAACCTCGTCCTCCCCCTCCTCCACCAAATCCATTGACAAAGAAGTCCAAGTGACTAGGGTTACCCGCTTTATAGAGAGAGCAGACGACTATGCCGAATACCAAGTCAGCAGAACGCCGCATGCGCAGCAATGCGCGTCGCCAAGAGCTAAACCAAAGCAAAAAGAGCCGCGTCAAGACGCTGGAAAAGAAATACAACGCGGCCATCCAAGCCGGCAACAAAGAGGAAGCCACCACAACTCTCCGCTCCCTCAGCTCCGCTCTGGATAAAAGCTGCAAGTCCGGCGTCTTCCACAAAAACACCGCCGGTCGCAAAAAAGCCCGCCTCAGCGCCAAATTGTCGACCCTGACTGCCGCCAGCTAGACAAACCCAACTCTTTAAAAAAAGAAGGGCGCGTTCATCGCGCCCTTTTTTATTGCCCGCGAAACCACAGCCCGCAGCCCGAGCTCAAACGGCCTTGTACACAATCAACACACCAAAATCCGTCAGCAGCTTCTGCGAACCAATGTCCACATACGTGTAACTCACCGTATTGACGCTCACCAGATTCTCCTCCCCAACCCCATCCAAAAACCGGGTCACCACCTCATCAAAACGATCATGACCCACCTCAACACAGTCAATGCGCCGAATCGTCTTCGTCCGTAGATGCTGGCGACCATCCTTCGGGACAATATCCACCTTCGTCGGCGCCTTGATCAGGATCTCCGAAGGCCCATCATGCGTCGGCACCTTGAAGTGCTTCTCCTCCTTCGCAGCAGCCGATGACGCAATCGGATTCACCACCTTCACGTTGGTCATATCCGGCTCGGGAATCTCCAGCGTCCGTCCGCAGGTCGGACACTCAATCTCGTTGCCCGCCAAACTGGCATCCGCCTCCAGAACCTGCCGACAACCGATGCAGTGAAAGGTAATATCCATAGTGTTAGCCTCGGATTATAAGGAAAACAGGGTTTGAGGAGAGTCTAGGTGGCAAGATAGGGAAAACCAGTCTAAACTTCCCGCGTGGCATCACCTGTAAGTCCAGAAGTCGGAAACTCCAGCTCCCAACTTTCCAGCGATACGCTCGGAGCCCTCGTCATCGTGGGCGTCATAGCATCTGTCTTCATCGGTTACCTCGTTTACGAATGGCTGAAACAACGCCAGGCCTCCCGGAAACTCAATTTGCAACGCCAAAAAGCTCGTGAATCCTGGCAACAGGAACTGCAGGAGCTGAAAACCTCCCCCAGAAAGCAGGACAAAGCCGGCTAGCGCCCGCTCCAGTCCGCATTCCTCCTCCCTCCGATCCCCCTTCTCCCGTACTCTCCGTCCTGCCCGAAGGCATACGGTAACCCGCACACCCCACCCTCGGTCCTGCCATCCCGCGGACAGAAACCACCGCGTCACGCGCAATTGTTCAGCATTTTGGTAAGACATATTGCGTATTCTCTATTGAGGCTGGCTGGACACGGCGGCCAGGCAACCCGACGCGCAGACCCGACGTAACCGCCTACAGAAAGTAGTAATATGTAAGAATCGGTAACGACAAAGCTGTCACTGCTGACCGTGGCCATCCTAGCCACGAATGCCTACGCAGTGCCTCTTCATTGGTCAGGAAACGGTCATTCCTACGAAGCCTTCCTTGCCGGCTCCACGATCTGGGCCGATACCAAGATCGCGGCAGAATCCAAAGGAGGCTACCTCGCCACTCTCACCAGTAGTGAAGAAAACCTCTGGGTCTACGAAAACATCGTCTACCCCACGTTCAGCCAGATCGGACAGGCTTGGATCGGCGGATACAAACCAAACACCCGGGAAACAGACCCCGCTGCAGGTTGGCGCTGGGTAACCGGGGAAAGCTGGAGCTACACCAACTGGGGCCCCGGCGAGCCCAATAATGTCGCAGGCATCGAGAACGGCCTCAGCATCAACCGCTTTGAGGATGCAACCTGGAAGGACGAAGGCTCCTGGCTCGCCGGCGTGAAGGGATACATCGTCGAATACCCGGGCTGCGAAACGTTACCAGACGGTGGAAGTAGTCTCGCACTGCTGGCAATCAGCATCGCAGCCATCAGTCTGAGACAACGCAGACACGCATAAACCCGCGGCAACCATGCCGCCAAACAACCCGGGCTTCCGTGCGATGCGCAGCGCATCCTCAAACACCGCCGCACGAAAGCCCCCCATCCGTGTCAGTCCGTGTCCCCCGCTCCGCCCAACCCCCGCTGCACTTCGTCCAGATCCAACCGGTAAAGCAGCTGGTTGTAATCATACCTCGGTGTCGGTTCAGGCCGATCAGCAAACATCTGGCTGTAGGTCCCCTCAAAAAATAATACCCGCGAATCTCGCTTACCAAACTCCGGATGTAAGCGCGGATTATAAAACGTGTAATTGCGGTGGCTGAGCACCTTCACCGCCCGCCCCCAAGGCCCCTGCGGGCCCTCTGCCTCCGCATACCACACCTCCCCAAAAGCCGATGGCTTCCCAAAACGCTCAGTGAAAACTGCAACCCACCGCTTGCGATAGGCGCTCCATGCGATTGAGCCGCTGTGGGGCACCACCTTCACCCCCTCCTCCAAGCCATCGACTTCACCCTGCGGCACCAAATCTTCCCACTGCCCCACATCTTCCCATGCCTCGAAGCTCGCCCGAACCCGCAACATCGGAAATGGATTCCCGAACAACACCCACTCCTCCCCGGCTTTGTCTATCCACCGCACTGCATGACCGTCAGGCAGTAAACCAGGCCGGGGCCCCGCATCATCCTGACGCCAGACCACCCGGTGTTGACGAAATGCCCTAGCAGCAGGATCCCAAACACAAAGACCAATCTCGTAAGCGTCCATCGGCGGCCGGATCTTGGTATACATCGACCCTAGCCGCTCAATCCCCTCCCGGTCCCTTAAGGTCACCAAACCGCTCAACCACGTCGGCCCCTCCCCTGGCATCCGCGCCACCGCACGCAACCCTCCCTGTTCATTCCTGAATTGATTCAACTCCAGCCTGAGCGGCGGTGACAGTTGCCCCTCGCGTGGAATCTCACTTGTCGCCGCCGTCGCGTCGAAAATCCCCAGCGGATAATGCGCCAGGGTTGTGTCCCCCCAGACCCAAAACAAACGACCCCCATACTCAGCGCACTGCACACTGTCACAACCCAACACCCCTGACTCCCGCTCCTCCAAGGCCTCTCCAAACCTCTGGCTCTCCGCCAATAACCCCGCTCCAGTCAACCGCCCCACCAAGGCCGCCAATCCCGTCCGCCGCACCCGCACCTCCAAGTCACCCCCATTCGCCGGAGTCAAACGTACTCCCCGATAACCAAAACCATCCGCCGCCACTTCATAACCGTCAGCGCGAACCTCAAACCATGTCTCCCTCCCCATCAACTCCGGCAAATCCAGAGCAATCACCCCGTTGTTATCCGTAAAAAATGAAACCTGATGTGTCGTTCGCAGCTCAACCAAAGGCACCCCCCATCCCGTCTGTTCCTCCACAACCCGAACCCGACACAGCCCACCCACCCCTGCGTAGCCAAACCCAAACCACGAACTCACCACCAACATCGCCGCCCATCGTAGCCACAAAGCCTGATTCACTGCACCACCCTCCCCTATATCCCCCCCCACTGCAATCACCCACCAAGCCTACTCTCCCCCAACCCCACCACCGGCATACGCTGGATTTGGCTGCGGCATCATTGCCCCCATCCGCTCCTGCCACCGGCGCAGCTTCGCGCGCAACTCGGCTGTCCGTTCCACCTCCTCACCGCTCAAGTCATGTAACTCGCCCGGATCCCGCTCCAAATGGTACAACTCCACTTCGCCGTATTCATAAAGCTCCAAGAGCTTCCATGGCCCTTCCCGAATCACCGCCCCGGGCGCCCACGTGGAACCGTGATAGTGCGGATAATGCCAAACCAACTCCCTGTCCCCACCCCTCACAACTCCCCTCAACAATTCCACCATGCTCTCGCCATCCATATGCAACTCCCGCCGCAACCCCAGCCCCGCCAATTCCAGGATCGTTGGAAAGAAATCCATGCTCACTACCGGCACATCACACACACCCTTCCCTCGCTCCAACCACGGCACGCGCATGATCATCGGCTCTCGAATACCTCCCTCGTATAACCAGCCTTTCCCGGCACGCAATGGCAGGTTGCTCGTCGGCCCCTCCCGCGCCAGCGTGCATAAACCTCCGTTGTCCGAGAAAAAGATCACCACGGTGCTATCCTCCAATCCCTGCTCCCGCAACTCCCCGAGCAATACACCAACACTGTCGTCCACCGCCGCCACCATCGAGGCATACTCCGCGTTGTCCTGCCTGACGCGCGACACCCCCTCATGCTCCAGTCTCGGCTCGGACCTCTCACCCATCCCCGCCGCCTTCTCCCTGAAATGCGCCACCCGCTTTTCATAAGGCTGAATCGGCGTGTGCACGTTGTAATAGGAAAGATACAAAAGGAACGGTTTGCCCTCTCCTCGCCCGCGCAAAAATCCCACTGATTCCTCCGTCAATCTCTCGGTCAAATATTCCCCATCCCTTCTCGCCTCAAGATACGGGTTCTTCCAGGGCGCATAATACCCACCGGGAGGTGAACCCACATGAAATCCCCCGACGTTAATATCGAAGCCCTGGTCCGTCGGCAAATGTCCCTCACCCCCCAAATGCCACTTCCCGGCAAAGAAGGTCTCATAACCAGCCTCCTTTAAGACCTCAGCCACGGTCACTTCCGACAACGCCAACTCCTCCGCATCCTCCACATGGAGATATTTCCTGACCTGCCTCCGCGCCACGTCATTCCCCGGCAGCCAGTCGGTAATGTTCACCCTCACCGGATGCCGCCCTGTCATAATGCTCGCCCGCGTCGGTGAACAAACCGACCCCGCCGCATAGGCCTGGGTAAACCGCACCCCACTGGCAGACAATGCATCAATGTTCGGCGTCTCATAAAACCGGCTCCCGTTCACGCCAATGTCAGCCCACCCCAAGTCATCCACCAGGAAGAATACGAAGTTCGGACGCCCCCCCGAAACAGCCGCCAGCAAAACCCCACTACCGACAAGCCAAATGGCCAGCAGCACAACCCCGCGAACAAAAAAGCCAGGCCTCATACTCTACCCCCAGCTCACGCTTCAATCCGCTGCAATACAGTAGAGATGCTCGCTGCCGCGTAATAGCAACACATCCCCCACAACCACCGGCGAAGCGTTAATCGCCTCGTCCAACCGGTTCACACCCTGCAGCTCAAATGCCTTCGACTTGGCCAAAATCGCCGTCGCACCGTTCTGCGCCGCCAACAGAATCCGGTCCCCCACGGCCACAGGTGATGCATACACTCCCGATAAACCCTCCACCCGCTCCTGCGCGTAATGTACCTCTCCCGTGAGTGCATCCACACACGTCACCAGCGCATCGTTCCGCTGACAAAAAACCAGCAACCCATCCACCAGCAGGGGGGACGGCACATAAGGAGTCCCCCGGCCCAGGGTCCAGACCACGTGCTCAGTGCCAGTCAAATCCCCCTCACCCCCCAAACGTATCGCCATCGCCATGTTGCCCCGATACCCCGACATCGCATAAACCCGCTCCCCATCGGACACCACCGCAGGAATTGCGTTCGCCGTCTGCCCGCTGCATTGCCACACCAGATCCCCAGTGAGCAAATCGTAACTTCTCACGGCACTTGTCCCATTGATAATCACCTGCTCACGCCCCCCGAAAGCCTGCACATAAGGCGTCGTCCATCCCGTCCGCTCATCCCGCTCCCGCCTCCATAGCTCCTTCCCGGTCAACTTCTCAAATGCCACGACATAGGACTCATCCTCCGTATCCCATAACACCACCAACACCCCATCGCGCAACACAGGCGTAGCCCCCTCCCCAAAACCGTTCCTCGTCCGCATATTGCCCAGGTCCTTCTCCCAAACCAGCCCCCCCTCCATGTCGTAGCAAAACAAACCGTGCGAACCGAAAAACGCAATCACGTGCTCCCCATCCGTAATCGGCGACGCCGATGCATGCGTGTTGCTCTCCTGCCTGCCCTCATGAGGAACCTCCCTGCAACTCACCCGCTCCCAACGCACCCCCCCACTCTTCAGGTCCAGACAAAGCGTCTTGAAGGCATACTCCTCCGTCGGCGCATTACCCCTCCCCTGACGCCTGCCACCAACCACCGTCGCCGCTTCCCCTCTCTGCCCCGCTTCACCTCCCCCAACCGGCTCCGCCGTTAAAACAAATACCTTGTCTGCCCAAACAACCGGAGTCGCATGCCCCTCACCCGGAACCCTCACTTTCCAACGGACATTCTCCTGCTCACTCCAGCTGGACGGCGGGTTGCCCGCCAGAGCAACACCATTCCCGGTAGGCCCACGCCACTGCGGCCAATAACCACCACCCTCAGCAGCTGCCGCTACCATTCCAGCGCTCGCCAAAATCACACCTCCAACAACTCCCCATGCACTCCTGGTTTCCATCAATAGTTCCTTTCCGCCTGTCAGCCTAAGCCAAAACCGCCTGCACCACCTCTCCATGCACATCCGTCAAACGCATGTCCCGACCGCTGAACCGCACGGTCAAACGCTTATGATCCATCCCCAGCAAATGCAGCATCGTCGCATGCAAATCATGAATGCTCACTTTGTTCTCAATCGCCTTGTACCCGTACTCGTCCGTCGCACCATAAATCATCCCACCCCGCACACCCCCACCTGCCATCCAGATCGTGAAACCAAATGGATTGTGATCGCGCCCATCCGATCCCTGCGCAAACGGTGTCCGGCCAAATTCCCCTGCCCACACCACCAATGTCGTGTCCAATAACCCCGTCGACTTCAGGTCCCTCAGCAACCCGGCAATCGGCTGGTCCACCGCACGCGCATTGTCTTCATGCCCCTTCTTGAGGCCGCCATGCTGATCCCAGCGGTCCCCCCCCGTATTGGGACACGTCAACTCCACAAAACGCACCCCACGCTCCACCAACCGTCGCGCCAGCAAACATTGCCGCCCAAAAATCCGCGTCGGCTCAAAATCAGCCTCCAACCCGTAAGCCCGCCGCACCGCCTCGCTCTCCCCCCGTAAATCCATCAGCTCCGGCACCGCCGTCTGCATGCGAAACGCCGTTTCGTAATTTGCTATGGCCGACTCCAAGGCATCCACCCGCCCCATCCTCTCCAGCACTCCCTCGTCCAGCCTCCCCAGTAAACCCAGCTTGTTCTGCTGTAATCCAGCCTCCTCCTCCAAGGGCCGGATGTTCGCCACCGCACTGCCCGTAGGCTTAAAAATCGATCCCTGAAAGGTCGCCGGCAAAAAGCCGCTTCCAAAGTTCTCCAGCCCGCCTGGTGGTATCAACCCCCCGTTCAATACCACAAATCCAGGCAGGTTCCGGTTCTCCGTCCCCAAGCCATAGCCCATCCAGGCCCCCATGCTCGGCCGCCCCGATAAACCCAGCCCGGTATGCAAAAAGTAGTTCGCGTTGGTGTGCTCCGAGAACGTCGCCACCATCGAACGAATCACGCAAAGATCATCCACACAACCGGCAACATGCGGAAACAAACTGCTCACCGGTATCCCGCTCTCCCCATGCTGCTTGAATTCCCACGGTGAACCCAACGTGCTCCCGTTGTTGTTGAACTGGGTAGGCTCCATCTTCATCCCAAATGGCTGCCCGCTCTCCCGCGCCAATCTTGGCTTCGGATCAAAGGTGTCCACTTGGGACGGCCCCCCGTCCATGTAGAGAAAAATGACGTTCTTCGCCCGTGCAGGATAATGCGGCTCCCTCGGCAGCAGATCCTTGTAAAGCTGCACTGCCCCCGCCTCCGCCGCCCACGCTCCCTCACTCATCAAACCCAGCAAAGCCAACCCACCAAACCCATTCGCACATCGCATCAACATCTCCCGCCGGGAAATCGCGCCCCCCACAAAACGCCCGCAATGATGACGCCCGCCACTCATATCTCCTCCCGTCTCTTTCGGGTCCAGCCCGGCTTAGTTGACATAAATGAACTCCTTCACGTTGAACAACACATGACAAAGATCCCCCCACCCCTGATTGATCCCCCCCACGTGCGCTTCCAGAAACTCCCTGCACTGTGCAACCTCCACCTCAGAAGGCCGCCTGCCGAATGCCTCCAGATAAAGCCCGGTAAGCCGCGCCTCCACACTCCTCCCGGCCTCGGCCACATACCGCGCAGCCCAACGTCGCGCTTCCCCCGCCACAAAAGGATCGTTCATCAAAATCAGGGACTGAGCCGGCACGTTCGACTCCGTCCTCCGCCCAATCGTCGTAAACGGCACCGGCACATCAAACGCCCGTAACATCGGTGAAAGAAAATTACGCCTCACCTCCAGATAAACCGACCGCCGCCCCGCCCCGTCCAAGGGCCCACTGCTGCCGGGACGCCCCCTCCCTTCCATGAAATCCGTCAGATGAGCCGCAACCGGCGGCCCGTATAGCGTCCGATCCAACCTCCCCGATACCGCAAGAATACTGTCCCGAATCACTTCCGCATCCATCCTCCGTATCGGCATTCGATGCCATAATTCATTCCCCGGATCCCTTTCCTCCGCTGCCGTGTCATCCGGACGACTCGACCGTTGATACGCCTCAGAAGTCACCAGTAACCGGATCAAAGCCTTCGTGGACCACCCTCCCTCCGTCCGAAACCACAGCGCCAGCCAATCCAATAATTCCGGATGCGATGGCCTCCGCCCCAATACCCCGAAGTCATCCGGCGTAGCCACTATCCCCCGGCCAAACAAATGCTGCCAAACCCGGTTGACGTAAACCCGCGCCACAAATGGATTCCCCTCATCCAACATCCGCTCCGCCAACTGCAACCTCCCGCTGCCAGCCGCGTCGAAAGCAGCGCTGCCACCATCCAAAGCCTCCAGGAAAGCCCTCGGAGCAACCTCACCCGGGTTGTGCGGGTTGCCCCGGATAAACACCCGCTCGTCCACACCGTTGCCATCCAGCATCACCGGCCCACGAGGAGGATTCTCCACCCCAGACTCCAAATCGCGAAACACACCAACCCGGCTCGCCAACTCGCTGCCATCGGCGACATCCATAATCCGCATCCCTCCTCCCTCAGCCGGATCCGGAGCCGCAGCCTCCCCGGAAAGCACCACTCTCCGCACCGCAACATAGCCCGCCGGATCATACCCACCCACCGTGTCCGCCGCATCCAAAGCCGCCACATCGTTAAACTCCAAATAAGCCCGGCGCCCCTCCCACATCTTCAAATCCACCGTCACCCAACGAAAAGCATCGTGATCCAGCCGCTGCTTCAACACCCCGTAAATCGGATCCCGAATCAAGGTGTGGTTCTCCACCACGATGTTCACCCTCGCATCCCGCCCCGCGACTTCCATGTGCAGATAACGCCGCCCGATCTCAAAGCTCGGCGATACCAAAGCCCCCTGCAGCCGGCGGGATGTTCGGGCACTATGCGCCGCCGCCACATCCACCACCGCCACCCGCCCATCACCCAGGACTACAACGGATCCCGCCTCAACCGGCCCCGGCCCAAATGCCTCGCCTTCCAATGACCAACCCGTGAAGTCCGTCCGCGTGAAATCCGCCAATACAACATCAGATTCCCGCACCACCCACTCCCCACTCTTCGCCTCACTGTGCCCCACCAGACTCCGCATCCCTTCCAGCTCCACCCCCAAAGACTCCCTCAACTCGCGCCCCGCTTCAGGACTCAGTAACGACCGCTGCAAATACCGGGAACTCGCCAGCACTCCATACAAAGCATGATAATCCCGCGTGGATATCGCATCGAACTTGTGGTCATGACACCTCGCACACGCCACAGTCAGCCCCAGAAAACTCTTCGTCAGCACATCAATCTGGTTGTCGATGATGTCCGCCTCATTCTTCTTCGCGTCCACCGGGGAATGCACCCGCTGACCAAACCAGTAAAACGACGTCGCCAACATCGATTCGTTCACCCCACCGTCACACCCCCACCTAGGCTGATGCATTAAATCGCCCGCTATGTGCTCACGCACAAACTGGTCGTAAGGAAGGTCCAGGTTGAACGCACGGATCAAATAGTCCCGATAGCGCCATGCGTTCGGGGTCGCGTAGTCGAACTCATGACCCAGCGTGTCTGCATACCGCACCAAATCCATCCAGTGCCTCGCCCACCGCTCGCCAAAATGCGGCGAACCCAAGAGACGCTCCACCTCCCTTTCCCACGCCCCCTCATCATCATCCACCATAAACCGCTCCACCTCCTCAGGCGACGGCGGCAAACCCACCAGATCCAAATGCAACCGTCGCAACCGTGTCCTCTGACCCGCCTGACCTGCAGGACGTAACCCCGCAGCCTCCAGCTTAGCTTCAAGAAACGCATCCACAGGATGTCCTGCCTCTTCCGCCGGAGGAGGTGCTGCAACCAAGGGCCCCCACGACCAATGCGACCGCTTGCGACCTTCCAAATCAAACTCCGCTACCCCGCCCTGCTCCCCGTTACCGCCCACTTCCACGCCCCAGACCGCGCCTTCCACAACCCAACGCTCCAGAATTCCAATCTCTTCCCCGGACAATTTCCCGCTGGGCGGCATCTGCAAATCCACCTCCCCATACCTTACCGCCCTGATGAGCAGACTCTCATCCACCTCCCCCGGCACCACCGCAGGCCCACTGTCCCCTCCCCCCAGCAACCCATCGCGAAAATCCAGCCGCAGTCCCCCCTTCACCTTCCCCTCCGCTGCACTATGACAACGATAACAGTGCTCCACCAATAACGGCCTCACCTCACGCTCAAAAAACTCCTGCTCCGCTACCCCACCCGCCACGAAGCCCACAGACATCACGAAGCCAACGGCAGCAACCGCCAGCCGTGAATACACCACACGGGTTGAGAGAATATGAGTCACGCTAAGGCAGTAAATAATGCCCCCCACGCACCGAGTGTCAACCTAACCCCTCCTCCATGAAATGAACCACCCCAACGCTGACTACGCCACACAGCTTATAGAAACCTCGACGGCACGC